>NZ_JBSFAI010000001.1:0-539234 GCF_056280165.1 Ralstonia sp. 110700041-2
TAATCTGTTCTTCGGTGAATCGCTTCTTCATGACCGTTCCTCTCTTGGGAACGGACTCTACATCGTCAACGTACTAATCGCGGGGAGCAGGTCAGGGCATCCTCATCAATCGGTCGCACAACGTACTGCTCAAGTTGCTCGACGACTTCCTCTCGGCCAGGGAACTCAGCTGCGGTCAAATCGGAGATGAGGTTTCTTTCGTCTGCCGAGGGCGGGCGAAAACTATTGAAGTTCCCACCTCTACGCTTTACGGGTCCCCTTACGGTCGCCCTCGTCAAGAGGGCACAAGGACGTTGCCACTCACTCAGACTCACCTCGACTGAGCCTAGGTTTGCGGCTTGGCCTCATCAGGCTCATAGCCCAGTCGCTCCCACCGCTCAACCTAAGCGGCAACTTCACCTACAGCGACATTCTTCGGGCCCCTTGACCCTGCAGTGACTTGGGCGGTCGAAGTGAATCTTCGGGACGAAAATCGCAATACCGAACTTCCGTTGCGCACGCGGTTTCAGCTTCGGTAGACGCTGAACGGCAGTTCGCGGTGATGACATGAAATTCCTTTCTCCATCCGAATGTTCAACACGGCTGGAAAGTGAGGGCTGTTGCGAGAATCCGTACGGGGGACAGCACTAAGCACGGCCTCGTATCTACAGTTCGCAATTCCTAAATTCGATGGCAGAGGCGCCCATACGGTAGATGCCATCCGTACTTGCGTTGGGTCACCGCGACCTTGCCTCTTTCAGGTTACCGATTGGTCGCGTTATGCGGAGCTTAGGAATTCGATACTGGCGGAACTGGAATCGACATGTTCCGGCGACCTCCGACCGTTCGATGCCGACGTGGTCAAGGGGCGGGGAAGAACACAGCACAAAAACCGGCAACACCCTCAGCGCTCCTGACAGCCGCCTATACTGCCAGAATGACTTGGGTCGACGACACCGCTCTTCGGCTCGTTGCAACGTGAATTGAACGGACTCGCGAGGTTGTCATGAAGATTCTGGTGGTACTGACTTCACACGACCAGCTCGGCGATACGGGCCGGAAAACCGGATTCTGGCTCGAAGAGTTTGCCGCGCCTTATTTCGTGTTCAAGGACGCAGGCGTCGAGATGACGCTCGCTTCGCCAAAAGGCGGCCAGCCGCCTCTCGACCCCAAGAGCGACGATCCGGATTCGCAAACCGAAGCAACCCGGCGTTTCAAGAACGATAACGAAGTGCAAGCGGCCCTGGCAAATACAGCGAAGCTCTCAACTGTCTCGGCCGCGGACTATGATGCCTTGTTCTATCCCGGCGGACACGGACCGCTCTGGGATCTGGCAGAAGATCCGCAGTCGATCTCATTGATCGAAACCATGTATGCGGCGGGAAAGCCGGTCGCCGCCGTTTGCCATGCACCCGGTGTGCTCCGTCATGCAAAGGCGCCCGATGGCTCTCCGCTCGTGCGCGATAAACCCGTAACCGGCTTTGCCAATTCAGAAGAAGCGGCCGTCGGTCTTACGGAAGTGGTGCCATTCCTCGTCGAGGACATGTTGAAGAAGAATGGAGGCAAGTATTCGAAGGGGCCGGATTGGCAATCCTATGTGGTCGTCGCGGCAAGCCTGATTACTGGACAGAATCCCGCCTCGTCGGAAGCAGCGGCAAAAGCGCTGCTCTCGAGGCTGAGCATGGCTTGATACGTCGCCGGAGTTGAAGGAGTGAGTCATGCAAAAGGAGAGTGGGCCAGCAGATCCGAAACCCGAAACCAATCGAAGGACGTGATACATGCGCCCGAGCCGAACCTGAACCGGCGCGCACCAAGCACTTTGCTTTGATCGCACAGGGAATCTTTTCAGAAAATCGGCGTCGCTGGCTGGTAGAAGCGCGAACGATGATCGTTTGATCATGTCATGGGGCTTTCTGTTGCTGTCCGTGTCAGCCCTGGCTGGTCCCCCTGATTGTCTAAAAAGAATGGAGGAGCCGCGTCATGCAATCTTCCCTTGAAGAACACATGCTCTTCGATATGACACAGTGCGGAATTCGTTGCAGGCATCCTCATGCTGGTCTCGCACATCATGTTTGAATCTTTAGGGATGGCTCTTTACAGTCTCGGCTGTCTGGGGAAATGTGCCGCTGTCATGCTGGCGCTTCGGGTTTAATTGAAGCGGTGAGGATGCCCCGACAATGCTGGCCGCAGCGGCCATCCCCGCCCTCGTTGCTCAACAACCTTCGAGCCCGAATAGCCTGTGCCGAGCGCCTTCATTAGTTTTCGCTCGATTAGCCGAGCCATGCTTATTCGTTACTCATCGATATGGACGCCATCCGCAACGAAGCTCGCTCGACGCCGGCGCAATCCGACGCACCCGCTTTCACCGGCTTCGTGTGCGTGCGCGGCGCTCGCGAACACAATCTGAAAAACATCGACGTGCAGATTCCGCGTGATGCGCTAGTCGTCTTCACCGGCGTGTCGGGATCGGGAAAATCGTCGCTGGCATTTGGCACGTTGTACGCCGAAGCGCAGCGGCGCTATTTCGAATCGGTCGCGCCGTATGCCCGGCGCCTGATCGAACAGGTCGGCGTGCCCGAAGTGGACGCGATCGAAGGCCTGCCGCCCGCGGTCGCATTGCAGCAGCAGCGAGGCACGCCGAGCGCGCGCTCGTCGGTTGGCAGCGTGACCACGCTGTCGAGTCTCGTGCGCATGCTCTATTCGCGCACTGGCGACTATCCGCCAAAGCAACCCATGCTGTTCGCCGAGGATTTCTCGCCAAACACGGTGCAAGGCGCCTGTCCGACTTGCCATGGACTCGGCCGCGTGTACGAGGTTACGGAAAAATCCATGGTGCCGGACGACTCGCTGACCATTCGCGAGCGCGCAATCGCTGCATGGCCGCCGGCCTGGCACGGACAAAATCTGCGCGACATTCTGGTGACGCTCGGCTACGACGTCGATAAACCGTGGCGCGATTTGCCGAAGAAAGTCCGCGACTGGATTCTCTTCACCGACGAACAGCCGACCGTGCCCGTCTACGCCGGCCTCACGCCGAAAGAAACCCGCGCCGCGCTAAAGCGCAAGGACGAACCGAGCTATCAAGGGACATTCTCCGGTGCGCGCCGCTATGTGCTGCACACGTTCGCGAACACGCAAAGCGCGCTGATGAAAAAACGCGTGTCGCAATTCATGGTCGGCAGCGTCTGTCCGACCTGCCATGGCAAGCGGCTCAAGAAGGAAGCGCTGTCGGTGAAGTTCGCCGGGCTCGATATCGGCGATTTTGCTCAGTTGCCGCTCGCCAGACTTGCCGAGATGCTCGAACCGATCGCGCGCGGAAAATGGCCCGAGCCGGATGCCGCTCATTCGGTCAAAGACGCCGCCAGAGGCAGCGTGCTCAGCAGGAGCGCCATGCGCGATGCCGTCGAAAAGCGGGTCGCCGCAGGCGGTTCCGCGCACAAAGCCTCGCCCGACGTGAGGCGCACGCCCAACCTGTCCGAGGAGAAGCGCGTCGCTGCCCAGCGTATCGCAGCCGAACTTCTAGAGCGCCTGACGACGCTGGTCGATCTGGGCCTGGGCTATCTCGCGTTGGAGCGCAGCACGCCCACGCTGTCATCCGGCGAAACGCAGCGCCTGCGACTCGCCACGCAGTTATCGTCGCAGTTGTTCGGCGTCGTGTACGTGCTCGATGAGCCATCAGCCGGTCTGCATCCCGCCGATAGCGAAGCACTCTTCAGCGCGCTGCAGGGATTGAAGGCGGCGGGCAATTCGCTGTTTGTCGTCGAACACGATCTGCAGATGATGCGGCGCGCCGACTGGCTGGTCGACGTCGGCCCCGCAGCGGGTGAGGCCGGCGGCTATGTGGTCTATAGCGGGCCGCCCGCCGGACTCGCGAAGGTGGAGGCGTCGCAAACGCGCCGGCATCTGTTCGCGCCGCCGGCGCCAGTCGAACGTATGCCGCGTAAACCTACCGGCTGGCTGCGGCTCGCCGGCATCACGCGCAACAATTTGCTCGGGCTCGATGCCGCGTTTCCGCTCGGCTGTCTGACTGCCGTCACAGGCGTGTCGGGCTCGGGCAAATCGAGCCTCGTGAGCCAGGCACTGCCCGAGCTGGTCGCTAGCCACCTTGGACGCGCCTTCGAAAACCCGGACAACGACGAGCAGGACCCGTTGTTCGCCGCCACCGCCGTGCCGACCGGAGGCCGCATCACAGAAGGGATGGACACCGTGCGGCGACTCGTGCGCGTCGATCAGAAACCGATCGGCCGCACGCCGCGTTCCAACCTTGCCACTTACACGGGCCTGTTCGACCATGTGCGCAAGCTGTTCGCCGACACGCCGCTCGCCCGCAAGCGCCGCTACAGCGCGGGCCGCTTTTCGTTCAACGTGGCGCAAGGCCGTTGCCCGACTTGTGAAGGCGAAGGCTTTGTCAGCGTCGAACTGCTATTTCTACCGAGCGTCTACGCGCCCTGCTCGACATGTCACGGCACGCGCTACAACGCGCAGACGCTGGAAGTCACGTGGCGCGATAAAAACATCGCCGAGGTGCTCCGCCTGACCGTCGACGCCGCCTGCGACTTCTTCGCCGACGAAGCCAGCGTGATGCGCGCGTTGAACGTGCTGCGCGACATCGGCCTGGGCTATCTGCGGCTCGGCCAGCCGGCCACCGAACTGTCCGGCGGCGAAGCCCAGCGCATCAAACTCGCCACCGAACTGCAACGCGCGCAGCGCTCCGACACGCTGTATATCCTCGACGAGCCGACCACCGGCCTGCATCCCGCCGACGTGGACCGGCTCATGGTGCAACTCCAGGGACTCGTGGATGCCGGCAATACCGTCGTGGTGGTCGAACACGACATGCGGGTGGCCGCGCAGAGCGACTGGGTTATCGACGTCGGCCCGGGCGCCGGCGACGCCGGCGGCAAGATCGTGGCGAGCGGCACACCAGTGGAGATCGTGCGCGCGAAGGAAAGCCGCACCGTCGAGTATCTGCGGCAGTACCTCAACAACCACTGAAGATTGGTGCGCTAGCATTACTTGTTAGGCCCAAAATGCAGAACACAAAATATTTCGAACTCAATCGCCGTGCCACCTGGCTCGAGTTGTTCTTCGACCTGATTTTTGTGGTGGCGATCGGTGACGTAACGAATATCCTGAACCACACGCACGAGGGTCATCTTGACCCACCCCAGTTCTGGCAATACGTCCTCGCTTTCATACCCTTGTGGTGGATTTGGGTCAGCCACACGATGTATGCCAACCGGTTCGACGCGGATGACCGGAAGCATCGGCTCGCAACCCTGTTCATCATGTTCCTGATGATTATCATCTCAGGCTTGATCGACCAACGATTCCTGGCCAGCTTTGAGGCCATCATCGTCTGCTACGCTTGTTCGAAATACATCATCGCCATGATGTATTTCGTATCGAAGCAACGGCATAAGGAAAGCGTGCATCTCACAACGGCAGTTGGGTGGGTGACCCTCGCTGGCGCCACCATCAGCCTCGCTTCGATCCTGTTCCCGGCGCCACAGCGATATGTCGTGTTTTACCTTGGAATACTGTTCGATCTGGTTGCGTTCCTCTTTTTTTTGCCCCGTCATCTCCAGGGTATCCCAGTGCATACCGAACACCTGATCGAGCGTGTGGGCCTGCTCACGCTCATCTTACTGGGAGAGTCCGTTATCAGCCTGTCGGCGGGACTGGCCAATATTAGCTGGACTGTGGTGAGGCTGATGACCGCCGCCACCGGCTTCGTGACGATATCCAGCATCTGGTGGGTCTACTTTGACAGTTTTCACCTGTTGTCCAGACAGAAGCTCGCGACCGGTCATTCGGTCGCGTATTCGCATCTTTTTGTTTTCATCGGCCTGTCGATCCTGGCGAGCCTGATCCGGCATGCGATCCTGGACGACATGCAGGTATCCGATTTCCGGATACTGTTGGTCATCGGCACGGTCTGCTTTTTCATTGGCAGGCAGTACGCCTATTTCATGGAGCGTCCTGAGTTGCGGCGCCAGTTGGTCGTCAACACCCTGGTCGTGTTTGTGTTGACCGGGCTTGCCCTGCTATTGCCCAGAACCAGTTACATCCTGCTTGGCCTGACCGCTACGGTGATTTGTTATGCTTTCCTCAGTCTCAAATACCTGACCGTCCCCCGTGGGCGTCAGGATCATCCACGCAACAGCGCTATCACGGGAGACCAGCCATGAGCGACACAGCAAGTTCGGGTGCGATGCGGATGGCGTCCCAAGTTATCTGTGTCGAAGTAAAACGAGTCGAAACGGCCGGACTTCTGGCGGTTGTCGACGGCGAATATAGGCGCGAGCCCCTGCATCCTGCTACCGGCGTTGTACGTTGGATCAACCTGCTGTCTAATAGACAACGTCGCTGTCTATTAGAGAACGCCGAAGTAGGCCGTTCGGCACATTCCTACGACCCGAAGCTTAATTCATTGGAAGGTCGGAGGCAGTTCCATTAGGGCCAAAGATTTCAGCCCTGCCCGTGGCTCTATGCCCTACCGCCTGAGCCGAGCAGCAGCATGCGTCGTCATGATCAGTAGGTAGACGGTCCAATGACGAACTCGCGACTCGGGACGCTCTGCTACAACGTCCCAAGACCCGCATTGCGCGGGCCTCAACGGGAAGAAATCCGTTTGGACAGGTTATGCCTTATTCCGTCCCATTGGGCCAAGTTGTGCTTTATGGCCTAGCGCCAAGCCAGACTAAGCCCCTGTGCAGCCGGCCACGTTATGCTTTATTCGTCGGCCACGTTATGCTTTATCGGCACGGCGCACCTTAACGGGCGGGTCTTCAAACGGTCGCAAAACCGATGGGCAAAAAAAGCTGACGTTTGCGCGTCGGCTTTTTTCATTGCGGTTACGCTTCGGCGACCTTCAGTCCGCCTCCATACGATCCCGCGCTTCCTGCAGCAAGGTGATAACCCCTCTAACGCTGCCAAGCGCCTCTTGCGGACACGCTTTCTTATTTCGCGAAAATTGATCGCTCCCCTTCGCTGAGGATTTCCTGGCATGCGGCATCAATCGCATCTCGGGCTTTTTCCACGCTCTGCTCGCCCCGGCGTCGCATATGCTGCCGCCAGCGCTCCAGTTGACCACGAATATCGTCCCAGACCAAGGTTCGACGCGGGGCGCGCTGCGCTGTGCGATGAAACAGCATGGTCACTTGTTTGCAAGTGTCGGCCGGTGGGGACCGGTTCTTCAGAGCGGCGTCAGTACTTTGGCAAGTGATCCCAGCGATCTGAGGAAGCGCTGGCAATGTAGGCATGCCGCGATGCTTGAGCCAGTGATGTACCGTAACGTAGATGAACGACGTCAATATATATGTGCCCCCCTCGAGAGGGGGGACGCCCTACATCCACCAACGTCGGTAATCAACGGTTCGATTTGGTTTGCGCGGTCGCGCAACCCCACCAATTAACTACGTTGGCAGATGAACCGAAGCGCCTGCGCATCAACTACACTCGGCCAAAACAAGAAAGGTTGTGGTTTGCGAATTCATATGAGATGGGCAGATTTACTTGGCGTAAGCGGAGCCCGGCGTTTGAGCACCGTTGAAAGGCTGCCGGAGTATGAGCAAGCGCTGTTGCGGGTCTATCTAGGCCCGTTCCCCTTCCTGGCCTATACAGTCGTTGCACTCATCCAACCAACGCCTGAGGCATACCGAACGCTATTGGTATGTCTTTTTTATGCCGTATTCAGCGTCGGTACGTATTTGGCTGTCAACACAGTGTCCGCCCCATCGCGCACGCGCTTAGTGACGACCACCGTCATGGACCAGGCGTCGGTGGTGATGATTCTTGCCGCAGGAGGCCGGATTGCATTGCCCATGCTTTGGGCCTTTTTCTGGTTTTTGGTAGGCGCAGGGTGTCGCCATGGCAAGCGCATGTTGGCACTCTCCTGTACTGTCGCGCTTGCTGGCATTGTCACGCTCATGCGATGGGCACCGTGGTGGCAAGAGAATTTTTCCGCCGCGCTGGGCATCGCCTTTGGGGTTACCGCAACCTCGATCTACTTGTCAGTGCTGGTCAACAGGCTCGAGAAGCGAGCCGCTACCGACCCTTTGACGGGTCTGAGCAATCGCAAGAGCCTTGAGAAGGCCGTCGCACGCGTCCTTTCTGCTCAAGACGGGGAAGCGTACCGAACGGCTCTGTTGCTCATTGATTTGGACGGATTCAAACAAGTCAACGATGCATATGGGCACGGAGTAGGAGACTTGCTGCTGCAACGCTTTGCCCATGCCTTGCAAGCTCGGATGCGCCGGGGCGATACGCTCTCCCGCTTGGGAGGCGACGAGTTTGTGATTCTGGCGCGCGACCTTTATAGCAAGACAGACGCGCAAGCCATTGCAGATGAAGTCCAATCGGTACTGAATGCGATTCAAACCGTTGATGGGCATCCGGTTTCTGTGTCGGCCAGCATCGGCGTCTACCTGTTTTCAGCCGACACGCGAGACGCCCCACTCGACATCCCCGCCATCATGCGTCGCGCAGATAGTGCGATGTATCGCGCGAAGACCTCTGGCAAGAACCGGACTGTGTTCATCGACTAGCGTTTCCTCTGTGATAGCGGGTGAGCTGACAACTCGCTCGCCTCCAACTGCGATTCCGCTGCCGTTGCCAGATTTTTATCCCGCGCCCGTCCGCCAGGCGTTGCATACCCGCACCTAATCTCGAAGCAGTCTTGACGACGTGTGCACCACACGCCGCATCCAGACCGTTTGAATAAGAGCCACGACTCTACTTCGCGATCCTGTCACATGATGGTCCGAGCACCACTGCTACTGTCCGCGCGTTCTAGGGATGCCCTCAGGGCGATAAATAAGCAGGAGAAGTAGCGTGACTCAGAAGATTTCAACGGTGCGTTTCCAGACGCGCCGCCGATTGCTTGGTGCGGCGGCCGCAACGCTCGCCGGTGCCGGCTTGTCTGCATGTGGCGGAGGCGGCGATGGCAGCCTCTCGGGGGATTCAGGTGGCGCCTCATCTACGGGCAGCGCGCCCGTGCCAACCCAGTTGGTGCCACCGGTCTTGCCCGGTCCTGCGCAGTCGGGTATCGACCACGTCGTGCTGGTGGTGATGGAAAACCGATCGTTCGACCACTATCTGGGCTGGCTGCCAGGCGCCCACGGAAAGCAGGCTGGACTCCAGTTCATCGACGCCTTTGGCAATCCGCAGAATTCGTTCCGCCTCGCGACTGATCCCAAGTATGGTTTCCAGGGCTGCGGCTTTGCCGATCCGGATCACAGCTACGAGGGAGCGCGCACCCAGCTCAATGGCGGGAAGATGGACGGATGGTTGCTCACGGCCGACACAAACAAGACGCCTGGCGACCTGTTTCCAATCGGCTACTACCAGGCCGAGGATTTGTCTTTCTTCGGATCCGCCGCTCGCGATTGGACGGTATGCGACAGCTACCACTGCGGCATTCTGGCGGAGACGTATCCGAACCGGTTTTACTTGATGTGTGGCGAGACTGACCGGTTACACAACTCCAATGCAACCTGTTCGCTCCCGACGATCTTCGATCGCTTTGCCGAAAAGGGCGTGTCGGCCAACTATTACTTCAGCGACGTGCCGTTCACGGCGCTGTTTGGCGCCAAGTATCTCAATACCTCCAAACCGTTCGCAACGTTTTTGACGGACGCCGCAGCCGGCACCCTACCTGCATTCTCATACGTCGATCCGCGCTTTACCGGGGAGAACCCGCAAGGCGTATCGGCCGATGATCACCCGAACTCGGATATCCGCAACGGACAGGTCTTTCTCAATCAAATCTATGATGCCGTGCGTAATGGTCCAGGTTGGCAAAAAACGCTGCTGATCATCACCTACGACGAGTGGGGCGGCTTCTTCGACCACGTGCCGCCGTTCAAGCGCCCGGTGTCTGCCGCAGAGACACAGTTGGGCAACGACGGCTACCTCGGCTTCCGTGTGCCGATGGTGCTGATCGGGCCCCGGGTCAAGCGTGGGCACGTCAGTCATTGGCCGCTCGACCCGAGTTCAATCCATCAGTTGCTAACCTGGCGCTTCGGGCTGAACGCCCTCGGCGCGCGTGGCGGGCTGCCGGACACCAATTCGATCGCCTACGCGCTCGACTTCGTCGCTCAGCCAAACCTGTCTGCGCCGGCTTACTCGGTCCCGCAAGGTCCGTTCGGGGGCGTGTGCTCCGGCTCCATCACCGGCAGCGTCCCCGGCATCAGCGGCGTTCCTGGCATCAGCTCCCTTCGCACGATCGCCACCTCGTTGGGCTTTCCTCTTCCTTGAATCATGGCCATCATGCGACTTTCCAAATTGAACTGGCTGACCAGCGGCATCCTCGCAACCTTCCTCGCCTGCCTGCTGACGGGCTGCGGCGGCGCGAGCGATGCAGCCAACTCGACAGGTGGGCCTTCGGCAGCAGTGTCGCCGGCTCCAGTCTCGCCACCCGCGCAGGCCCCAGTGACGCCAACCGCAAGCCGGATCGGCCATGTGTTCGTCATCGTGCTGGAGAACAAAGGCTATACCCAGACTTTCGGCTCTGGCAGCCAAGCGCCTTACCTCGCAAACACGCTGACGAGCCAAGGCGCGTTGCTGACTCAGTACTACGGTACCGGCCACAACAGCAACGATAACTACCTGACCATGATCAGCGGTCAGGCACCCAATGCGCAGACCCAGGCTGACTGCCAGTACTACACCGACTGGTTGGGCACCATGAGCCCCGATGCCAACGGGCAGGTGACTGGAACCGGCTGTGTCTACCCTGCCGCCATCGGCACGATCGCCAGCCAACTGGATGCCAAAGGGTTGGCTTGGCGCGGCTATATGGAAGACATGGGCAACGATCTCACGCGCGACGGCAGATCGACCTGCTCCCACCCCGCCCTCAATGGCAAGGACGGCACGCAGTCCGCCATCGCGACGGACGGATACGCGACGCGCCACAACCCGTTCATGTATTTCCACTCCGTGATCGACAACCAGTCGTATTGCGACAGTCATGTGGTGCGGCTCGATTCGCTGGCCACCGATCTGAACAGCGTTGCAACCACGCCCGCGTTCTCCTTCATCGTGCCAAACCTGTGCAACGATGGTCACGACGAGCCCACCTGCGCGGACGGCAAGAGCGCAGGCGGACTGCCGGCGGTCAACCGGTTCCTGCAGGCCTGGGTGCCGCAGATCATCAACTCACCGGCGTTCCAGTCCGATGGCCTGCTGATCATCACGTTCGACGAAGCGGATACGAATGACACCTCGGCCTGCTGCGGTGAGCCGACTGGGCCAAACTCGGTCGCGCCGGGCCTGACCGGCCCTGGCGGTGGCCGCGTCGGCGCGGTGGTGCTCTCCCCCTTCGTCAAGCCGGGCACGGTCAGCAATACGCCCTACAATCACTATGCCCTGCTCAAGAGCATCGAGGACGTTTTCGGGTTATCGCATCTTGGCTATGCTGGCATGAACGGCCTGCAGGGCTTTGGCAGCGACGTGTACAGCGCCGCGCGCTGATCTCTCCCGCGATGCCGTCGCGATCGACATCGGGCTGGCCAAAAAGACTACGGCGAGATGCCCTCGGTGGCTGAGGGCATGCGCCAAGCTGTCAGATGGGCGTCTGCGGCTCCGTCTGCCCCCCCTCAAGGAACGCCGGGAACCACCGCTCGGCGATCACACGACCCTCGCGCATGCCTGCGGCGATCGCTGCATCGGCCGAATCAAGATCGGCGGACACACGATGGAGCCGCTGCATCTGCGGATAGGACATGGCACCGTCCCGTGGTGCGCAGATAAACCCTGTGTATGCGTATCTGAATCCGGAGCCCCTGCCGAGCACGGCCAGCACCTGTATTGAGCAGCCCCTGAACTGCTGAATTGCCCACTGCTGCATTCCAGCGCCCCCAAGTATTCATCGCTGTCTTGATATTGTCGGCAGGCGACGGCTGCAAGGCAATTGTCGAAGACTTACATTACATGTATGACATTTTTGTCATTGCTTTCATGTAACTTAATTCAAAGAAGATAGGTCGGGTTTTTCCTCCTCGTGCGCAGCCAAGATGGCTGCGTTTTTTTTGCCGATTCGGTGTTCAGGGGTCCGCTGTAGGTTCGCACCTGTAGGGGGCAAGGGGGCAGTTCGCGTATGCCGGTCCATACAAGCGCTGATTGGCAGATCGTCGTCAGCGTGAATACCGCACCATCAATCCTTTGCTGGTCGGCCCGTCTTCACAGACTCTAGTTTCGCTACGACGGCGAGCAGACGATTCGCCGGCATCGCGGCCAGTAGGTTGACTCCAGCGCGCAAGAGTTCGCTCTTCTTGACCTTCCTACCACCTGCGAGACACCTCTCCTTGATCTCGGCGAGCATTCGATAGTCTGATTCCGGCATCGTGAAACTGTCCCGCACAACCTTGGTTTTCTTCGGCTTCTCCGGTGCCATCTCTCCCGCTGGGGTAGCCACGCTGGCAGCACGCTTTATCTTCTTCTGGTTCTTCTCTTGCCCGGTTGGCAATGCCGCCGGCTTGGCCGAGCTTTGTTTGGTTGCTCGCGCGCCTGCGCTCGCTTCAGATTTGGTTCGGCCAGTCTTTGCTGTCGCACTGGACGATGCGTTCTCAGCCACTGCCGCTTGCTTTGCCATTTCGAGTTCCATCTGGTGCCCCCTTTTCTGATGTGTACTGAAACAGTATATATAGTTTCCGACGGGCAAAAAATTTGAACACACCGATCAGGCTGAGGCCCGACGCCTCCTGACAAAGCTCGGACCGGATCTTGCCCACTGCTTCTGTGGATAAGTGACTGCACCTCCCCGACCGGTGCTCCAAGTAGAACCTCAGCGCTCGCAAGGAAGACACCCTAATGCGGCAATAGCAGCACGACGTCGGGCCTTCTTCTCCTTTCTAAGCCATTGCACAAACAGTTCGTGGGCTGTCGCGTACTCCGGCCTGACGGGGACTTGGGAGATGTAGGTTGCCCCGACAACCACGTCGTTCAGCTCTCCTAAAGCGTCTTGAAGCTGTTCCAGTCGGCGAATTCGTTTGATGTCCTTCTTTCCCAACACGGGCGAGAAGAACTCAAGCAGGTAACGCAGTCGCTTGATTTGGATACGCGTCTGATGCAATTCCTGCAAGCCACCATTCGACGCGCGACGAAGCGCTCGATTCACCCGCCTGGACGCCGCTGCAATACTGGCGGGCGCAAACTTTCCGAGCGTCTCGCTGGTCTCTGGCTGTGCCTGCGTTGCGTTGCCAATCGCTTCTCTAAAGTCAGCCATCAGCTTCTCAGGCCCGATGCCTTCGAAGGTAACGCGGCTCTCGGCACGCGCGCGCTGCCTGATGTCTTCCAACGCCTCCAGCAAGATCAAGGCAGAGGGCTGGCTCGGCGGAACGGCAGCGCGCAACAGCACGTTGACGATGATGTCCCAGTTCCTCGGCGGCCCAATTTGAGCCGCAACATCCGCTAGCCTGCATCGCCAGTCATCGGCCAGCGCCTTCGGAAGCAGGTCCCGATAGGCCCACAACAGCGCCCGCAGTCTACGGATGGCGACTCTCATCCGATGACCGATCTCGGGGTCGTTGCTCCGTAGATACTCTGGTGCCCAGTGCTCGACGATTGCGATCTCAGGCGTGGCCAGCCGAGAGAGCATCGACAGGGCCTGTGCTTCGGCATGCAAAGGAGATGATGCGGCGGAGTTGACCATCAGAATTGCCCATTGAGATCAGAGCACCGGTCGCAGCGAGCAGCCCAATCTCCCAATTGAATCGATGCGCGGCTTGCTGACACACACATGCAGTCTCATCACTCCATTGAGAGGTAGGAGCCAAGCCGGAGACGTTGGCCACCAGACTATCAGCCCACTGTAGACGAGTCCTCGGCACTGGCCTTGACACCTATCAACCGTAAATATAGAGGACACGGCGCGGGCGCGTCGCGCTTCAACAGCGGCAGGGTGGTAGACGGCGCACATATTTTCGCAGCAATAGTGCACTGCAAAAATTCATCTTAAGTGGCACGCAGATTGGCCGATAAGAAGACGTCCAGGCGAGGACCAGGTCTCGCCGAACTCGTCTTACCCGTCATCATGAAACTGTCGATCAAACTGCCCCTCGCCTTTGGTATTGCGCTGCTGCTGATGTTCTCCGGAGCAATCTACGGAATCGCTTCGCTCAACCACTCCATCGTTGAATACAACACCACCGTGCAGGCCCGCGTCGCCGATGAGCGGGCGGTGACGAAAATGCTCGTTACCTTCAAAACGCAAGTGCAGGAGTGGAAGGACACGCTTCTGCGTGGTGAAGACCCAGTCAAGCTGGACAAATATTGGGCGGCCTTCCTGAAAGGTGAGCAGGCTGTTTCTGATCAGGCAAAGGCGCTGCAGGATTCGCTTCCACCTGGCAAGAGTCGAGACCTGATCAAGCAATTTGCCGAAGCGCATGTCGCCATGGGCGTCGGCTACCGAAAGGGCCACGATATGTTCGTCGCCGCCTCGTTCGACCCTACGGTTGGCGACAAGGTCGTAGCCGGGGTCGATCGCGAGCCAGCACGCCTGCTGGATGAAGCGGCTCAAGAGATCGCGAAGGAAAGCATCGCCGTATCAGCCAAAACGGCTGAAGCCGCGCACACCGCATTGGTCGTCAGCTCCGCACTGATGCTCGTGGCATTCGGGCTGGGGCTGGCCGGCGCTTTCATATTCAGCCGCACCATTACGAAGCCACTTGCCCGCGCGGCGGATGTGGCCAGCGCGGTTTCGCATGGCGATCTAGCCAAGCCGTTTGACTCACGCGGCACAGACGAGATCGGTCAATTGCTCCATGCCCTCAAGCAGATGCAAACCAACCTTGCCAACGTGGTGAGCGAAGTGCGTCGGAATGCCGAAGGCGTTGCCGCTGCCAGCTCACAGATTGCTGCGGGCAACCTGAATCTTTCGTCGCGTACGGAAGAACAGGCGGCGTCGCTGGAAGAGACCGCCGCGAACATTGGGGAGCTGACCTCAACCGTCCGACGCAATTCGGAGAGCGCCGTGCAGGCCTCCTCGCTCGCGGGGCACGCTTCCGACACCGCAGCACGCGGCGGCAAGGTCATGAACGAAGTTGTGCAGACCATGCAAGGCATCTCTGAGAGCTCTGCGAAGGTGGGCGAGATCATTGGTGTCATCGACAGCATTGCCTTCCAGACCAATATCCTGGCCCTCAACGCTGCAGTTGAAGCGGCCCGTGCCGGCGAGCAGGGCCGGGGCTTTGCCGTCGTGGCAGGCGAGGTGCGCACGCTCGCGCAGCGTAGCGCCTCGGCAGCCAAGGAAATCAAGGGCTTGATCAGTCAATCCACAGAGCGCGTGGAAGCGGGGGCGCGGTTGGTGCACGAAGCCGGCACCATCATCGATGACATCGTCACCTCGGTGCATCGCGTGACGCAGATCGTTGGCGAGATTTCCGCAGCTTCGGCCGAGCAAAGCACCGGTATCGATCAAGTGAACGTTGCCGTGGGCCAGATTGAAGAAGTCACCCAGCAGAATGCGGCATTGGTGGAAGAGGCGTCGGCTGCCGCGCATGCCATGGCCGAGCAGGCCGATTCACTGCGCCGCGCGGTTGCAGTCTTCAAGCTCAGGGACAGCGCGGTGGGCGCCTGACGAACAGGCCACGCGGTATGCAGGAATCTGCGGATGGCATCACCTGCTCATCGAGTTGCTGAGCGCAGGGCTTGATGCTGGCAAGCGCACTGCAGCCTGTCTTTCGAGTAGCGCAATACTCGGATCGATTATTTCTAAAAAAGAAACATTAAAGAGCCGTTCATCTGGATTGTTTACTTATTGCTGTCACATAACTGACGCATTATCTCGCCTTAGCGTTCGGGGGCGCGTTCATTAGCTGGTTACGACAGGCCCCATCGCAGATTCATTCGTTCAAACAGCAATTGAGGCTAACAGTGAAAAAAACTCTCCTCGCAGTGACAATCGCGGCCGGCACCGTGCCTGCCGCCGCATTTGCGCAGTCGTCGAATGTCACGCTTTACGGCATTGTTGACGCCGGCGTCAGCTATCAAAGCCACGTGAAAGGCGGTGCCAACAGCAACGGCTCGGTCACCGCGCTCACCTCTGGTGGACTATCTGGGTCGCGCTGGGGCATCCGTGGCGCTGAAGATCTGGGGAATAACCTGAAGGGTATCTTCGTATTGGAAAGCGGCTTTGACATCGACACCGGCAAATCTGCGCAGGGTAGTCGGTTGTTTGGTCGCCAGGCCTACGTAGGCTTGCAGGGCGATTTCGGCGCCGTCACGCTGGGGCGTCAGCAAAACGCGCTGTACGACCTGTTCGCAGCTTACGATCCGATGGCCGTTGGACCGAACTACTCGCTGAATTCGGTGGACAACCAATTCAATGGCCGCGCCGACAATGCAGTCAAATACACGGGTAAGTTCGGCGGGTTGACTGCGACGGGTTTCTATAGCTTCGGGCGCGACAGCAATTCCGGACTCGGCGGTGAGGTCCCAGGCAGCTTCAAGGTCGGCAAGAACTATGGCGCGGGCGTAGCTTACGCAAATGGTCCGCTTTCGGTGGGTGTCGCCTATGACCAGTACCAGGGCAGCACCATTGCTGCCTCAGCACTCGATGCCAAACGCGCTGCCATTGGCGCGTCTTATGCAGTAGGCGATGCCAAGGTGTTTGCTGGTTATCGCTGGTTGCGCGATGAAGTCACGACCGGCACTGCACGCCACGACAATCTTTACTGGCTCGGCGCGCTCTACAAACTTACCCCTGCGTTCACTCTGACGGGCGCTGCCTACTATACGAACGCACGTACCGACAGCAACAGCTCCTGGATGTTCGTGCTGAACGCGGACTATGCGCTGTCCAAGCGTACCGACGCCTACGCGCTGATCGGCTATGTGAACAACAAGGGAAACGCAACTTATGGCGTGACTGGCACGGCTAACACGCTGCCGGGTCAGAACCAGACTGGCGCGATGGTTGGCGTGCGTCACCGCTTCTAATTCAGCCCAATAAGGCAGGTCGACGCGTCGGGGGACGTGTCGCCGCTAGATCATATCGACCTTGACTTGTCACCGGGTTCAAGGACGTTTGGCCGGCGCTTTCGCCGGCCATTTTTTTTGGAACGCGGCAGGCGCCACACTCTTAACGAGATGCGCTGCAGGACCGCTGCTACGCACCTATCCGGGCAGGGCTGCCGTCGTTTCGAGCGGTTAAGACGTGACGACGGAAGATTCCCAGCTCAATGGGGGCGAGGATCGTCCGCTGCGCTTGGAGCCTGGGTGTCTCGTGAATGTTACTTTCAGGCCGGGAAGAAACCTCCCTCTGCCAAGCCCGACCAACCGTTAGCACGAGGCATACGCCATCGACCCACGACGCTCCACCCGATGCCGTAGCAGCGTCTTAAACCGACACGCTGATAGACGGCGCTCTTTTCTTGGTCCGTCATGGCGCTTTGCATTGCTGAAAACAGTATTAAGTGGCACGCAAATTAGTCGATAAGAGGACGTAGAGGCTGAGACCCTGCCCGGCCGTCATCGCCTTACCCAACACCATGTACCTGTCGAGCAAGTCAGCACGGCCGTCGATCGGATCGAGGAGGTCACAGAGCGGAATGCAGAACTGGTAGAAGAGCGTTAGGCCGCCGCTCATACAATGGCCGAGCAGGCCGATGCACTGTGTCGCGCGGCCAATCTTCAAGCTCGGGAACAGCACGGTGCGGTGGCCGCTTGAGAGCCACGCAACTGCTATTCCCAAAATCTAGCAACAGAATCGCCTGCCAGCGGATTCGTTCGTTCTGCGCTCAGTTGTCGAATACGGTTTTGCTCCTCTTGTTTCGCCAATTTTTTGTCACCACCCCGATCTCATGCTCAGCCCCCTCATTCTGGTAGGTATTGTGATCATGTCTTGCCTGATGAGCGTCGCCATCCTTGGTTCGCTGCTTCGGACTGGGGTGATGGGTATAGGTCGCTGGTGCTTAGCTCATGCACTGTTGGCCACTGCTTTGGCGTGGATGTTGGTCGCCGGTACTCAGCCAGGACAGTTCACGACCATTGGGGCTGCGTTGATTGCGGTGACGGCCATGCTGTTGCTCGTGCAGGGGATGCGGCAGTTCTTCGGCATGAGTTACGTACGGCACGACGAAACTGCGGCATTCGCCATCGCCTTCGCAGCGTTGGTGTACTTTACTTACGTGTCGCCGAACTTCGGTGCGAAGATCGCGCTCGTCTCCATTTTGCTCGCTTATTCACGAATCGCTGTGGGTACGTTGGCGCTGCGTCACGCGCCGCGTGACGGTGCGCGCTACCCATATCGATTCGTTGCGGCGGCCGCCTATCTGGGCGCGTTATTCCATATCGCGCGGGCCGTCGCTGGAGGCTTCGGTGTGCCGCAAATGGCTCTTCTGGATCCCTCGCCCTGGAACGTTCTGTTTCTCGGGCTCGCAATTGTCACGTTGCCGTGCCTGTCAACCGGGATGGTGATGCTTGCACATGATCAGCTCGCGCGAAGAATGGAACAGCTCGCGAGTATCGACGAACTGACCGGTGCACTGATGCGACGAGCCTTCATCGAAAAGGCGAACGCGGTGCTTCGCGAAGCGGTTGCAAAGGGCAAGCCGGTATCGATCGCCATTCTGGACATCGACGAATTCAAAGCCGTCAACGACGCTTTTGGCCATGCAGTCGGAGATCGGACCCTTAGACACGTCGCATCTGTTGTGACCGCACGACTGCGGTCGAGCGACCTTTTCGGGCGTCTAGGCGGGGAGGAATTCGCGATTATTTGTGTGGATGCACAAAAGGCAGACGCAGCGGCGTTGATAAACGAACTGCGGCTTGCCGTCGAACGATCGCCAACAGAAGGCGTCCGCTGCACATTCAGCGCCGGGGTCGAATGCGTCATGCCCGGAGATACGTTGGAGGTTGCCTTGGCGCGGGCTGACGCGGCACTGTATCTGGCAAAAGCCACAGGGCGCAATCGAGTCGTCACGGCGCCAGAAGTCGAAGAGCGCGACGTTGAAACGCATTGAACCGCAGCCACTTTGAAATCCAATCTACTGAATCACGATGGCCGAACTGTGGTTTTACGATGACCATCGCATAACTTCCCGACTCGAAACCAGTTCAGCTAGGTGGCTTTCAACGGAGAGTACGCTTCTCCCCTCTAATGGGTGGTTAAGTTTCTTTTCAATCCACTGATAATGAAAGAACGTAGAATATTCAATGGTTCCCTATTGTTGCGTGCTCTGCGTTTTCTGACGCTCTTCCGGAGGGATGAAGGCGTCTGCGCCCGAGTCGTGTGCAGGGGCGCTTTTTTTCTATCAGAAGCAAACGTTTGACTCACATGAGAAGGCCGACGTCCTACTCTCATCAGGGAGCGTCGTGGAGCGATGCTAGCTAGAAAAGCCCCAGAGGCTCCGCCGCCCATCCCAGCTGTAAGTTACGCCCTCTGCCCGCCACCCAATGTGAACAACGACGCAAAGCGCTATCCGCCCTGCGACCGAGCCGTTACGGCCGCTGTAAATTGCCGCTTGGGTGAAAGATGCTTCCGGGGACCACCGCGCAGATATCGAAGCCCATCTCGTTGTCGTCGGTCTCTTCTGCGCCTTCGAGCGCCCAGTGCGCCCAATCCTTCAATCGCCCGCACGTACTTGCACGAGCGTCGATCGACTGGTGAAAGTAGGCCTGCAACATCAACTCCGTCAGGTGAAATGAAAACGAGTTGACCTGCTTGGCGCCTTGCGGGCCTTCTACTATCCACCACGCGTGGACGCCTATCCCGTCTAGCTCATCGCCTTCAAGTCGCAGGACGGCGCGACGGGGCAGCGTCTCAGTTAGCGCATCTTGGAGTTCACGCAGACAAGTCGTCTCGGCTTCGCTGATCCACTCGCGCATAAGGCCTCCGCATTTCCGCATGCCCACATTGACGGGCCGCCATTCGAAGGTAGATGCTGCGTAACCCCGTGCGTTGACGGCGCACAACGAACCTGCGTTTAGAGAGTCAAGCAGCGGACAGGACAGAACCCAGCCGCTGTTGGACAGAACTTCCGCTCACATCAGTGGCGGCAATGACGCGCCACGATAGAGCGAAAAATCGTGTTCCCGGTCTTCACGGCCCACTTGAATGGCGTCTCGCTCATCGAGAAAGAAGACGTTTGGCGCGGTGAGCACCAGGTCGTAGCCTGTGTCTGCGCACAACTCTCCGCCCTGAAATTCCAACTGGACGTACAGCCATTCGCTCACGCGCCGACAGATCTCCTCCCGTCTTGGGTGGTTCAATCGGCAGTACGCTTTGGCCTCTGCCAGGCTGAAATGCACGGCTAACGCACATTCCTGCCGATTTCCACGGACTGTCGACATCGACCATTTCGCTGCCACGTCATAGCCGCCGCAGTGGGCTCGGGCCGACCTGACGAGCGCTCCTCTGGGTAATGCACGGCACACCGAGGACTCCAGTTCCCAAAGAGCGGCGGCGACCACCTCGTCTGGTTGATGCTCAAGCATGATGCTCCCCCGTTTTTAGCCTATTGGATGGCTCTTTCTAATAGGACCCCACGGTATGTCGATGCTGGCCTTCGCTGGCTGATACAGATCAAATTCTGGATGGGTCGCTCAGCAACTGAGAAGTAGCGCTCACCGGTTTTCGGAGGTCCAGGGCCGCTGACCGTCCTTTTTCCCACCCTTGAAGAAATGGCCAACCGCCTCCTCAGCCGCGACCCCCGACCGCTCCACAACCGCTCTGCAATCGCCCGCCAGCACGCCTGGCATGCCGGCTGCTTCCTCCACGGGAGCGCAACGGAGCCCATGCATGCATCAGGGATTACGAGCAGCAAAACAAGCAGCCGCAGGTTGGTTATTCTTTCTGGTATCGACGTCCGGCAGCGGGCTTTCGCTTGCGCAGCCGGCTGAGCCGCACCCGGCATCGCCAGACGCCGCTCCAGCGGTTCAACCCAAGACGGCAAAGCACTCCTTGTCGCGGTATCCGGACACCATGCCGGCCTCCGCACCGAAGTCGCCCGCCACGCAGCCCGCGGACACTTCCGCGGGAACGCGTCAGCCTAGTGGTGGTGATTCGGCCGGCCCAGGTGCCGCCGCCGCAGGGCCCGGGGGCCCGGCCGACATGCGTGCCGAGCCCGTACGCAAGCAGCCATTGCGCTGACGCTGTCGCGGGCGGCTGTCGCGGGCGTCGGATGAGGGGGCATCTAATGAGAGCAATCGATGACCAGCGCAGCGGACCTGATCGTAACCACGCCCAGCGGCCTGTATTGCACGGCAGGCGACTTCTACGTTGACCCATGGCGGCCGGTTGACCGCGCCGTCATCACGCACGCCCACAGTGACCACGCCCGCGTCGGGCACCAGCACTACCTCGCTGCCGCCCCTGGGGCCGGCGTGCTGCGCGCGCGCCTGGGTGCCGATATCCCCCTGCAGACGCTGCCGTACGGCGAATCCATCGTCCACCACGGCGTCCGGCTGAGCTTCCACCCGGCGGGTCACGTGCTGGGCTCCGCGCAGGTGCGGCTGGAATACGGCGGCGAAGTGTGGGTCGTGTCCGGCGACTACAAGGTCGAGGCGGACCGCACCTGCACGCCGTTCGAGCCGGTGCGATGCAATACCTTCATCACCGAATCCACCTTCGGGCTGCCGATCTACCACTGGCGGCCGCAGACCGAGATCTTTGCGCAGCTCAACGCATGGTGGCGCGGCAATGCCGACGCGGGGCGCGCAAGCGTCGTGTTCTGCTACGCGTTCGGCAAGGCGCAGCGCATTCTTTCTGGCCTCGATACCGACATTGGGCCGATTGTTTCGCACGGCGCCATGCTGCAACTGGATGCCGCCTATCGACACGCGGGCGTGGCGCTGCCACCCACGCAACTCGCGACCGACGTGCCACGCGCGGACTTGCGGCGTGCCCTCGTGCTGGCACCGCCCTCCGCACAACGCACGTCGTGGATGCGGCGTTTTGGTGACTATGCCGATGCGTTTGCCAGCGGCTGGATGCAGCTTCGCGGCGCACGTCGGCGGCGCGGCGTCGATCGCGGCATCGTGCTGTCCGATCATGCCGACTGGCCCGGCTTGCTGCAGGCCATCGACGCCACGGGGGCCACGCGTGTCTATGTCACGCACGGACAGGTCGCGCCCATGGTGCGGTGGCTGGGCGAACGCGGCCTGGATGCGCGCGCCTTCGCCACCGAGTATGGCGACGAGGCCGAAGAAAGCGAAGCCGCCGGAACAGGTGATACGCCCACCGCAGGCGCGCCAGAGGACACGCCCGCGTCATGAAAGCCTTTGCCGATCTGTACGCGCAGCTCGACGCCACCACATCGAGCAACGGCAAGCTGGCCGCACTGGTGGCCTATCTGCGCACCGCGCCCGATGCCGACGCTGCGTGGGCTGTTTACTTCCTGGCTGGCGGCAAGCCGCGCCAGCTGGTGCCGGTGCGCGTGCTCGCCAGCTTTGCGCAGACCACCTCCGGCTTGCCCGAATGGCTGTTTGACGAGTGCTACCAGGCCGTGGGCGACCTGGCCGAGACCATCGCGCTCGTCCTGCCCGATGCAGATCACGCAGATGACGCCAGCCTGGCCGAATGGATGGAAGCCCGCCTGCTGCCGTTGCGCGGGCAGCCACCCGAAGTGGTGCTGCCGCGTCTGGCTGAACTGTGCCGCGGGCTCCCGCTGCATGCGCGGCTGGTGTTGATGAAGCTGATCACGGGGGCGTTTCGCGTGGGGGTGTCGAAACTGCTGGTCACGCGCGCGCTGGCTGAGGTGGGCGGCACCGACCCCAAGCACGTCGCGCAACGGCTGATGGGCTATACCGACATCGGGCAGGCGCCCGCCGCGGAGCGCTACCGGGCGCTGCTGGCCGATGCCAGCGTCGACGGCCACGCGCTCGATACCGGGCACCCGTATCCGTTCTTTCTTGCGCACCCGCTGCAGGCCGAAGTGGACGCCTTCGATAGCCTGCTCGGCGCGCCCGCTGAATGGCAAATCGAATGGAAGTGGGACGGCATCCGCGCGCAGCTCGTGCGCCGCGCCGACAGCGCATGGCTGTGGTCACGCGGCGAGGAACTCATCACCGAACGCTTTCCCGAACTGTCCGCCATGGCGGAGGTGCTGCCGTCCGGCACCGTGCTCGACGGCGAGATCGTGGTGTGGCATGCGGGCCGCGTACAGCCGTTTGCGCTTCTCCAGCAACGCATCGGCCGCAAGACGCTGAATGCGCGCGTGCTGCGGGAAGCGCCGGCCGTGCTGCTGGCGTATGACCTGCTGGAATGGCAGGGGCAAGATCTGCGCGAGCGCACGCAGAGCGAGCGGCGCGCGCAACTCGAACGCGTGATTGCCGAATGCATCCATCCGGCGCTCGAGCTGTCTCCGCTGCTTCAAGGCGACGACTGGCAGCATCTTGCGCAGCAGCGGGAAGCTTCGCGTGAGCTGGGCGTGGAAGGGCTGATGCTCAAGCGACGCAATGCGCGCTACGGCGTGGGCCGCACCAAGGATGTGGGCGTCTGGTGGAAATGGAAGGTCGATCCGTTCTCGGTAGACGCTGTCCTCATCTATGCGCAGCGGGGCCATGGCCGGCGCGCGAGTCTGTACACCGACTACACCTTCGCCGTATGGGATGCACCGCCCGACGCGCCCGAGCGCAAGCTGGTGCCCTTTGCCAAGGCGTACTCCGGTCTGAGCGACGCAGAGATCCGCCAGGTGGACGCGCTGATCCGCAAGACCACAGTGGAGAGCTTTGGCCCGGTGCGCAGCGTGGCGCCGACGCTGGTATTCGAACTCGGCTTTGAAGGCATTGCGCGCAGCGCGCGGCACAAGAGCGGCATCGCGGTGCGGTTTCCGCGTATGCTGCGCTGGCGACACGACAAGCCCGTCGCAGAAGCCGATACGCTGCAGACGCTGGAAAGCCTGTTACCGCCGTCATGAACGAACCTGCACTGCCCGACCTTGATACGTGGTTTGCTGCGCGTGGCTGGACGCCCATGCCCTTCCAGCGCACCGTGTGGTCGGCCATGGCACGCGGCGAATCGGGCCTGCTGCATGCCACCACAGGTGCGGGGAAAACCTATGCGGTCTGGCTCGGGGCGCTGCAGCGGCTGGCGCAGGTGCGCGGGCGCGGCGGCGCACCGCCGCTGTCGGTGCTGTGGCTCACACCCATGCGCGCGCTGGCGGCCGACACCACGCGCGCATTGACCGAAGCCGCACAGGCATTGGCGCCGCACTGGACGCTCGGCTTGCGCACCGGCGACACCGGCAGCGCCGAACGCGCCGCGCAATCACGCCGCTTGCCCACGGCCCTGGTGACCACACCCGAAAGCCTGTCGTTGCTGCTCGCACGAGCCGATGCACGCGAGGCCCTCGGCTCGGTGCGCGTGGTGGTCGTGGATGAATGGCACGAACTCGTGGGCAACAAGCGTGGCGTGCAGGTCCAGTTGGCGCTGGCACGGCTGCGCACGTGGTCGCCTGATCTGATCGTGTGGGGGCTTTCCGCCACGCTGGGCAACCTGGCGGAAGCCATGGACGCGCTGGGCGACGCAGGAACCCCCACCGCCGGCACGCTGGTACAAGGGCACCTGCCCAAGCGTATGGAGATCGATACGCTGCTGCCCGATGGCGTAGGCCGGTTTCCGTGGGCCGGACATCTTGGCATGGCGATGCTGCCGCACGTGTTGGAAGAGTTGGAAAGTGCCAGCACCGCGCTGGTGTTTCTCAATACGCGCTCGCAGGCGGAGTTGTGGTATCAGGCGGTCATCAATGCGCGGCCGGAATGGGCGGGGCTGATTGCGTTGCATCATGGCTCGCTGGATCGCGCAACGCGCGACTGGGTCGAGACGGGGCTCAAGCAAGGCATGCTCAAGGCGGTGTTCTGCACGTCAAGCCTGGATTTGGGTGTGGACTTTCTGCCGGTGGAGCGCGTGCTGCAGATCGGCTCGCCCAAGGGCGTGGCGCGGCTGTTGCAGCGTGCGGGGCGATCTGGCCACGCACCTGGCCGGCCCTCTCGCGTGACGGTGGTGCCCACGCATAGCCTTGAACTCGTGGAAGGCGCTGCGGCCCGCGCTGCGGCCATGTCAGGACAGGTGGAGGCCCGCACATCGCCACACAAGCCGCTGGATGTATTGGTCCAGCATCTGGTGACGGTCGCACTGGGCGGCGGCTTTGTGCCCGACGCGCTGCTGCAGGAAGTGCGCCGCGCCTGGGCCTACCGGGATCTGCACGACGACGAGTGGCAATGGGCGCTCGATTTCGTGCGACAGGGCGGCCACTCGCTCACAGCCTACCCCGACTACCACCGCGTCATGCCCGATGAACACGGCATCTGGCGCGTGCCCGATGCACGGCTCGCGCGGCGACACCGCATGAGCATCGGCACCATCGTCAGCGATGCAACGATGACCGTGCGCTGGTGGCACGCGTCCGGTGGCGGCGCACTGGGGTCGATTGAAGAAGGTTTCATTGCGCGGCTGCGCCCCGGTGACAACTTCATGTTTGCAGGCCGCCTGCTGGAGCTGGTACGCGTGCAGGACATGACCGCCTACGTAAGGCGTGCCACCGGCAAACGCGCCGCCGTGCCCCGCTGGAACGGCGGCCGCATGCCGCTTTCCACCGAGCTGGCACACGCGGTGGTGACGCAGCTCGACGCGGCAGCACATGCGCGCTTCGACAGCCCCGAAATGGAGGCCGCGCGGCCGCTGCTGGAGTTGCAGGCGCGCTGGTCTGCGCTGCCCACCACGGCAATGCTGGTCGCCGAGACGCTGCACTCCCGCGAGGGCTGGCATCTCTTTCTCTACCCGTTTGCCGGGCGGCATGCGCACCTGGGCCTGGCGAGCCTTCTGGGCTGGCGCGCAGCCAATCGCACGCCGGCCACCTTTTCACTCGCGTTCAACGACTACGGCCTCGAACTGCTGTCGGCCACGCCCATCGACTGGCCGGCGCTGCTGGCCAGCGGCGAACTCTTTGCCACTCACACGCTGATGCACGATGTGCTGGCCAGCCTCAACGCCGGAGAACTGGCGCAACGCCGCTTTCGCGAGATTGCACGCGTATCGGGTCTGGTGTTTCAGGGCTACCCCGGTGCGCACAAGAGCGCGCGCCAGTTGCAGGCATCTTCGGGCCTGTTCTATGAAGTCTTCCGGCGCCACGACCCGGGCAATTTGCTGCTGTCGCAGGCCGAAACCGAAGTGCTGCGCCAGGAATTGGATCTCGACCGTATCGAAGCCGCCCTCGTCCGCATGCGCGGCTTGCAGCTCCAGCTATGCGCACTGAAACGTCCATCGCCGTTCGGTTTTCCGTTGATGGTGGAGCGGTTTCGCGAGCAGCTTTCAACCGAGAAGCTCGCTGATCGGATCGCACGCATGCTGGCCGAAGCAGAACGCGCCGCCGGTCCCGAGCCCACCGACCCGGATGCCGCAACACGGCCGGAGATCGAGACAGATGTACAGGCCGCATTGCGCCTGACCGAATCGCCCGACGCAGCAGGCAAGTCCAGCCGCCGCACGCGCCGGCCACGCAAGACTTCGAAGCCGCTCCCACTGCTATGACGCCTCCTCAGGACCTCGTCATCCGATGCGCGGGCGAAACCGTATGGCTCCTGCCCGAGCGCGCGCTGTGGTGGCCCGCACGACGCATGCTGATGGTGGCCGATGCGCACTTCGGCAAGGGCGCGACATTCCGCGCGCGCGGCGTGCCGGTGCCCACCGGAAGCACCGGTCAGGCTATCGCCCGCTTGGATGCGATGCTGGCGCGGCTGCCCGTCGCACAGATCGCGTGGTTGGGCGACCTCCTCCACGCGCGCGAGGCACACGCAGCGCTGGACGCCCTTGTCGCCTGGCGCGCCCGGCACGCCGACGTAGCCTGCACGCTGGTCCGCGGCAACCACGACCGTCATGCGGGCGACCCGCCTGCGGGCTTGCACTTCAACGTGGTGGAAGAGCCGTGGCCAATCGGCCCCTTCGCGCTATGCCATGAGCCGCAGGTGGTGCCCGATTGCTACGTCATTGCCGGTCACGTGCACCCGGGCGTCGTCATCAGTGGGCGCGCAAAGGACCGGCTCCGGCTGCCATGCTTTCGCTTTGGTCCCACCAGCGCGTTGCTGCCCGCATTTGGCGAGTTCACAGGTTTGTGGACCGCACCGCCCGAGCCGGGGGAAGCGCTCTTTGCTATCGCCAACGACCGCGTCTGGCCGCTGCCGAGCTAAGGCGCAACTTCTCGTTGTTCGTGCGGGGGATCGACTCTCGAGTGAATCGGCGCGCGTTGTTGTTCGCCTGCCCCGAACACACCGGCGGGTAGGCCGCGGGCGAGCGAGTAGATGGCAATCACGGCAAGGGTGAGCGCCGCGATCGCAAGCAGTTCTCGCATATGCATGAGCGCCTCCATATTTGTTCGGGCTTGAAACGCGCGGTGTCTGACGCAGACGCAATGTCCAGGCCCGAGTGACGCTGCACCCGGGCCTGGATGCGGTCATCACGCCTTCGCTTCACCAAGCTCCGCACCGGTGGTCGGATCGACAGCCGGGTCCGAAGCCAGACGCGTCTTCATGGCCTCCAGCGCAGCCAGTTCGGCATCGGTCAGGTTGACCGACGCGTTGCCGTCTCCGCCGTCCGCAGGCATCGGGGGGTCTGCGACCAACTCAAGACCCGTACCGCTATTCCACGGTGCCTGCACGATGGGACCACCGCGCGACATCTTGAAATACGCATCGCTGAACTCCGGCACCGGCGGCAGCTTGCCGGGGGGGAAGTTGCCGTTGATGGCGTAGAGCGCCTTCTCGAACGACTTCTGATGCGCCACCTCGCGCGTCATGAGAAAGCCAAGCGCATCGCGCACACCGGGGTCGTCGCTCACGTTGATCAACCGTTCGTAGATGATCTTGGCGCGGGCTTCGGCCGCAATGTTCGAACGCAGGTCCGCCGTCGGCTCGCCCAGTGAATCGATGTAGGCGGCCGTCCACGGAACGCCTGCTGAGTTGGTCAACGATGGGCCCCCACCATAAAGCACCTGCGTCACATGGCTGTCGTTACCGGCGCCATTGAGCTTGCGATACAGCTCCGCCTGCTCATCCACCGCTTCCGCCAATTCCCCCTTGGCACCGCGATTGAGCATGGCGACGATGGTGCCGATGATCTCAAGGTGGCTCAGCTCCTCCGTCGCGATGTCGTACAGCATGTCCTTGCGGCCTGCATCCTCTTCTGCCACGGCTTGCGTGAAATAGCGCATGGCGGCAGCAAGCTCGCCTTGCGGGCCACCGAACTGCTCCAGGAGCAGGTTGGCCAAGCCAGGATCGGTTTCGCTGACCCGTACGGTGTACTGCAATCGCTTGTTGTGCATGAACATGGGTGTTCTCCGGAAAGGATGGGTGCCTTCATGGCGCGTCCCTTCTCCGCAACACCCATTCCATCGCACGCTGCACGCTTGGCCAGCGAGCCATCGGGTACGAGCGTTGCGAAGGGCCCTGCGCCGCCTATCCTGGAGCATCCATGGACGACAGTCTCGCGCTTGAACCCGACGGCTCTTCTGCATCGAGATGCGTCATTGCCCACGCGCGCGAAGCGCTGGACGGCCGGCGACGTGGTTGGCGCACGTTCACGCCGTTTGTCGGGCCGGCCGTGGTGGTTTCGGTGGCGTATATCGACCCGGGCAATATCGCCACGGGCATTGAAGCCGGCGTGCGATACGGATATCAACTGCTTTGGGTCGTGCTCGCATCCAGCCTGGTGGCGATGCTGTTCCAGATGCTCTCTGCCCGCGTGGGCATCGTGACGGGCCGGAACCTGGCGCAGCTCTGTCGCACGCACTTGCCCGCGCCGGCCGGGCTTGGCATGTGGTTCATCAGCGAGCTTGCGGCCATGGCGACCGACCTTGCGGAGTTCGTCGGTGCCGCCGTCGGTATCGCTCTGCTGACCGGGATACCTTTGCTGTACGCCATGGTCCTCGCGGGTGTGCTGACTTATCTTTTGCTGATGCTGCAAGTGCGGGGGTTCCGCTCTGTCGAACTCATGATTGGCGCGCTGGTGGCCGTCATCGGTATCTCTTACATCATCCAAGTGTGGATCTTGCCTGTCTCGTGGGCGGCGGCGCTGCGGCAAACCTTCGTTCCCACCGCACTGCCGCCCGATGCGTTCATGTTGGCGGCTGGCATTGTCGGGGCCACGGTGATGCCTCACGCGCTCTTTCTCCATTCGGGACTGGTCAATACGCGCGTGCGCCCACGGAGTGCGTCTGAGACATCGCAACTGCTTCGCTATTCCAACCGCGAGGTGGTGGCAGCGCTGGCCGCCGCGGGCTGCATCAACCTCGCCATGGTGGTGGTATCAGCAGGCGCGTTTCACGGCGCACATGCGGAGGTGGCTGGCATTGAGGATGCCTATATCACCCTGGCGCCGTTGTTCGGGGCATCGGCGGGGCTGGTGTTTCTGGTCGGGCTGATCGCATCGGGGCTCTCAAGCTCCGCGGTCGGCACGATGGCGGGCCAGATGGTGTTGCAAGGCTTCCTGCGTGTACGCCTGCCCGTATGGATGCGCCGACTGATCACCATGGTGCCGGCGTTCATCGTCATCGGCGCAGGCATGGATGTCACGCAGGCACTGGTGCTCAGTCAGGTGGTTCTGAGCATGGTGGTGCCGTTTCCCATGGCGGCGCTGATCTGGCTGGCACGCCGGCCGGACCTGATGGGGCAGCATGCCGCCGGGCGCGGCCTGGTTCTAGTGGCGACGGTTGGGGCCGTGCTGGTGGCTGGGTTGAACGGCGCGCTGCTCGTTCATCTCGTCGCATAGCGATGCGGGATGACGCTACCGCCCTGACCCGGTCAGGCGGGCGCCGCACATACCCACGCTGCCGCAAGGAAGTCGGCCAGCGAAACATGGCCCAGCACGACGTCCGCCGGTTTGTCGAAATCCTCGTCCAAGGTCACGGCAGTCATCTTTGCATAGGCGCGCCCATCGCCATGTGCACCGCGCCACGTTGCCGTTGTCTTGACTGCGCACTTCGGCAGCCGAGCGCCATCCTCCATCATTGCCTCGCGATGGCTCCGAAGGCTCGATAGCAGCGTTTGTGCCCGTGGAGAGATGCAGCGCAGCAGATCAGCCTGCCCAGGCGCGACAGTGCTCGAGATACTGGCGCTCATGCAGCCCAAGCAGATCGACAATCGAAGACCAGAGCCAGAACGGCGCGTCGATGGAGCGTCCATGACGCGCCCGCAACTCACGGTGCCATGCCATCGCGACATCCCGGGGCATCTGGCTGCCATGCGCAAGGCCGACGACGTTGCCCAGATATGCGGCCAGGACCGTGGCGTCCTTGTGCTCCAGCTTGTCGACCGACAGCTTCAGGTCTTGCGGTTGCAGCTCGCGCATGAAAAAGCTACCGCCAAGCATGCGCCCCCATGCCATTCGATCGCCCAGGTCAGGAGAAAGACGGCGCGCGCCCGTGACCACGCGCTCGCCGTTGATCCGGGGCATCTCGCCTGAAGAAGCACTGGGCGCCGCCGCCTTGCCCGCCTCCTTGATATCGATCAGCCGATACCGCGGCCCGCGGTCCTGATCGACGGCCAGCAAGACGGCATAACGCCGCTGACCGAGCGAGCTGCACCCTTTGACCCAGTACGCCGCATCCACAATGCTGACAGAGGCTTCGCCCGGCATTTCGTAAAGACGCGCCACCAGGGCAAGCACCTCGTGCTGGCTCACCAGATGTTTCAGTTCGCGCCGCTCTTCTCGTGAGAGCGGCCAGAAATGGCGCCCTAGCGGAATGGATGGAGACGTGTCACTCAGCCGCTCCTTGGCCAGCTCTTTCCACGTACGTGCAGTCGCCGCTTTCATGGCTGTGCGCACGGATGCAGGGCGCGGCGGCAAGCGCAACGCTGCATCGGGGTCGATGCCGTGCAGGTACCCCGCCATCAGCGCCTCCACCATGCGTGCGGTCACGATGCCAGGGAGGTCCGAACCGCGTGCGGCCGTCGCCAACGAGACGCCAAGCCGGATCAGGTCGTGCGCGGGATTGCCCAGCACCGTCTGGTCCAGATCCCGGATCTGTATGCGCGCGGCGCCGGAAGTATGGCCGATCGGGCCGAGGTTGCCGACATGGCAATCGCCGCAAATCCAGATGGTCGGCCCCTCGGGAAACGTGTGCGACTGCACCTCGCTCAGCCACTCGTAGAACTTTGCGGTGCTGCCGCGAACGTACGCATGCGTGGAGCGCGTCATCTTCGATTGGCGCAGCCGGGCGAGTATGGGCGCACGGTTTTTGGGGCTCACCGCGCTGTGCGACGATTTTCGTTGGGACATGTCTGTGCTGAACCTGGGATGCTTTAACTGGGTGATGGACCCCAAACCGCATGCAATAAGTGTTCCCTGGCCCCTAAAACAGCCTAGATAACGCCTCCACGGCGGTCAACCTTTGCTATGCTTGCTCGAAGCGCGCTGCACAGGTGTCGCTTCCATTGAATGGTCAACTTTACCCAACCATCTATTTTCACTATGGCCACCAAAACCAAGACCGCTGCCAAGACCGCTGCAAAGAAGGCCTCGCCGGCAAAGAAGGCCGCGCCAGCAAAGAAGCCTGCTGCAACGACGCCAACCCTGAAGCCTTTGAAGGACACGTTCACCAAGGCGAGCCTGGTGAGCCATCTGGCTGAACAAGCCGCCGTCGACGCCAAGGCGGTGAAGGCGGTGCTGCTCCATCTGGAGAACACCATCGTGGCTTCGCTGCACAAGAAGGGCGCGGGTGAGTTCACGCTGCCGGGCCTGTTCAAGGTGACGTCGGTCAAGGTGCCGGCAACCAAGCGCCGCTTCGGCAAGAACCCCTTTACCGGTGTGGATCAGTGGTTCGAAGCCAAACCGGCAACCGTGCGCGTCAAAGTCCGCGCCTTGAAAAAGGTCAAGGACGCAGCGGTCAACAGCTGATCGCCGCCGCAAAAAAAAGGGAGCTTCGGCTCCCTTTTTTTGCGTGCTTGCCGGTCGAAAGAACCGGCGGGCAGTGCGGCCGATGCCGCCTCGCCGAATGACTCTCTGCTGTGATGCCTAGCGCGCCTTGCCCCGCGCCGCCTTTCCACCGCTGCGGGCAGCATCCTGGCCGCCGACAGCGCCATCCCCGCTCATGCGCTCCAGCCACGAAAGCGCATCCACATACGACAAAAACTGCCGCAGGTAATCGGGCGACACCTCACGCATCAACAGCAGCGACCGATGCACGAGACTGCTCGAATTCAGCGGCCCGGCATTCACCGGCACCTTGTCCAGGGCCTCACGCAACTGCTTCTCGGCGCTGACGCGGGACCAGGTCTGCCGCACGTCTTCGAGCATCTTTAGTTCCGGCAATGCACGCAGATGAGGCTCAGAACCGCCATCTGCAGCCTTGCCGACATCCGAGCGTTGCCGGCTGGCAATGTCACACAGCAGTTCGGCCAACGCGCTGTCGGCCGGTGCCTTTGCATCGCTCGCGTCGGACGTTGCCGTCGTGCGATCGACGTGTTGCGCGTAGGCTGCGATCAGCTCGCCGAGCCGCGCATCGAGAAGGCGCCGCGCCTCGCCGGTTTGGCCGGCCGCACGCCGATGCAACGCCTCGATGAAGGAAAAGCGCACGCGGTCCAGCCGATCCGCGCCGCTTGCGCGCCAGCTGTCGAGCGTGGCCTGCGCGGACACATCAATGCGGCTCACGGCGTCCACCGTTGGAAGCGGCTTGCCTGGGAACAGGCGCGATCTCCACACGCCGGTTCTTGGCGCGGCCGACGTCGTCTGCATTGGAGCTCACGGGCTGCTGCGAACCAAACGCTGCCGCAAACACGCTCGATGCGGGAATGCCTTCGTCGATCAATGCGCGCGTCACGGTCAACGCGCGCTTGGCGGACAGCTCCCAGTTATCTGCAAACAGCCGATTGCCGGCACGCACCTGCTGGTCGTCGGAAAACCCGCTCACCATCAGGATCTCTTCACGCGACGTGAGATACGCGGCCAGCGGCCCCGCCAGGCTCTTCATCAGCGTGCGGCCCTCGGGTTGCAGCTGATCGGAGTTGATCGCGAACAGCACATTGCCATTGATGCCGATGCGCCCGTTGACGAGCGTCACGCGTCCGGCTGCCAGCGGGCCGGCCAGCGCCTGCTCCAGCGTCTTGCGGCGCTGCGCCTCGGCCTCGCGCTGCTTGACCTCGTTCTCCAGCTTGGAGGACAGCTCCAGCTGCACGCCGATTACGCCCACCAGAATCAGCACGAACGCGCCCAGCAGCACCGACATCAGGTCGCCAAACGCGGCCCAGACCGGTGCTGTGGCCTCGATGCCACCGTCAATCTCGTCGTTCATGCCGCTTCGGTCCCGGCCAGCGCGCGCTGGTCACCCAGCCGTTGCAGGTCTTCCAGGATCTGCTTCTGAGACAGCATGCTCAGGTCGATCACCTCGCGCGCCTGCGCCACGTAGTAGGCAAGCTGTTCGTCGCTGCGCGTGAGCGACTTGCCGAGCGCGGCTTCGATACGCTGCAGCTGGGCTGCAAGCTTGTCGTTCGACTCGCCGAACAGCTGCACGGCCACACCAAACGCCTCGCCAAGGCTCGCCACCTCGACCGCGCTGCCGGTCACCTGCGCGGCCACCGCGCCGAGCTTGCCGGTCTCGGCCTCCACCCGATCGGTGAACCGCACGCCCACGCGCTCCAGCAGATCCGCCGACGTTGCCACCAGCGCATCCACCGCCGTGCGCTGCTCGGTCGATGCATGGTTGACCGCGTCGAGCAGCGTTTCCAGCGTGCCCAGCAGGCGCGCACGCTCGTCCAGCATCGCGGTATCGCGCACCATGCTGTCGGACAGCTTCTGGCGCAGCTCGGCCACCACTTCGGCCGCGGCCTTGGGCGCTTCCGACGCGGCTTGGACCAGGCGCGAAATCTCGCCGATCGTGTCGTTGGCGTGCGCCTGCGTTTGCGCGGAGATGTCGCGTGCGGTCTGGGCCAGTGCGTCGCAAATCTGTTGCTGACGGCTTGCCGTATCGGCGCCAGCCTTTTCCCACGCCTCGCTCAGCTTGGCGCCCATGGCGCCGAGGGCATCGGTCCAGGCCGCCAGACGTTGTGCGTCCCGTCCTTCCAGCGCAGCTTGCAACGCGGCATGCGACTGGCGCGATGCGTCCTGCTGCGCGGCGATATCGCGCGCTGTCTGCGCCAACGCATCGCAGATATCTTGCTGACGATTCGCCGTATCGGCGCCGGTTTTCTCCCACGCCTGGCTGAGCTTCTCGCCCGTTGCGCTGAGCGCCTCGGTCCAGGCCGCGAGACGTTGCGCGTCTCGTGCTTCCAGTGCGGCTTGCAGCGCCGTATGCGACTGGCGCGACGCGTCTTGCAACGACACGGCGTGCTGCTCGAACGTGGCGGCAGCCGCCTCCAGCGCGCGCTGGTTCTGGGTGGCCAGCTCGGCGTGGGCGTGTTCCTGGCGGGCCAGCGCATCGCGCCAGGCAGCGGACAGTCCGTCTGCGGCGGCATCCAGGCGCTCGGCCACGCTATCGAGCAACCGCGCCGAGCGTTGCTCGAATGTCTGAGCAAACCGGTCGAGCGACGTGCCGACCTGACCGACCAGCGCCTCACTCGAGCGTTGATGCGCCGACAGGGCGTTGTTCCAGATACCGGAGACCGCCTCCGCCGTCGCCTCGAAGCGCGTCGACAGGCCATCCAGTTGACGCTGCACCGCGTGCGTGACCGTCTCCTGCAGCGCGGCCGATTCCCGCGCGAGGCCCGCCATCGTCGTTTCCACCACCGGCTGCAGCGCTGCGCTGGCAACGCGTGCGCTCTCCGCTGCGCTGTCCTTCAAGGACTGACCGACCGACGACGCAAGCTGGCTGTAAGCGGTCTGCGCCTTGTCGAGAAATGCCTGCTGGGCGGCGATCTGTCGCTCGCTGCTGGCCGCGCCCTGCTGCTCCAGCGACGTCATCATCGCCTGCAGCCGATCAACCAGCGCGGGCATCACATCGGATTGCCGCTGCAGAAGCTTGAACGTCTCTTCACGCTGATGTGCGTGCGAGTAGATGCGCAGCGTGGTCGCGATCTTTGCGTCGAGCGCCTGCACGGCCTGCAGCCGCTCGCGCCGGCACAGCGCCGACAGCAACCCCAGCATGGCCGACGTTGCCACACCGGCAATCGAGGTGCCGAACGAGAATCCCAAACCCTTGATCGGGGCGGCCAGCGATGCGCGGATCGCCTGCAGGTCCGTCGCGCTTTCCAGCGCTGCGCCCGTGCCTTTGAGCGTCACCACCATGCCGAGCAGCGTACCGAGCATGCCAAGCAGCACGAGCAGGCCCACCAGATACGGCGTCAGCGCGGGCGCAGGCAGCGCAACGCGCTCGCCTTCCACACGCAGGCGCACGGCATTGCGCACGCTGGGGTGCAGTTGCTCCAGCCATGCCGCCAGATTGGGCGGCGTCTCGGACAACCCTGCCACGGCATGGGCGACCGTGCCCGTGGCTTGCCGATAGCGGCGCAGCTCCAGCGCGCCTGCCACATAGGCGGCACCGATCACGAGCGTGACGGCCAGCGCCAGCAGGTTTCCGCCAACGAGGTAGCCGACGGCAATCCACCCCAAGGCCGCCAGCCCGACAGAAAAAACGATGAGATTCAGGTGATGTCTGGACATGAATGGTGTCTGTCCCGCTTAGCGGGGGCGAAGGGCTGCGAGCAACCCGTCGACCGGTTGAAAACGAACATCGAGCTCGGCCAGGAGCACGCTCTGCATATCTTTGCGGAACGCATCCAGCCAGGCGCGGGATGTGGATTGGGTGGCCGGGCCCTCCGCGGGCAGCTCGGCCTGCCGCTGCTGCTCGGCCGCGCGCAGGCGCTCGAAGTACGGCCCCAGCATCGACGGAATGGCCCCCAGCAACGAACGTTCGCGGGCCGCGAGCGCCTGCTCCATGCTGTCATCCAGCACCGCAAGGCGCGCGAGGTCGGGCGTCCTGGCAGCCAGCAGGCGCCGCAGGCGGCCACGCAGGTCACTGATCTCCAGTTCCATGGTCTGCTGCATCAGCACGTAGCGCTGCCGGAAATCGGCGTAGTCGACCACCACCGGCACCGACGGGTTCTGGATCGGCGCGCGTGGCCCAGGCCTGGCATCGGGCGCACAGCTGGACGCGATGGACTTCGTCAACGCCGCGCGGACGCGGCCACCGATGGTTTCGGCGTCCGGGCCGACGGGCCGCGTGCTGGAGGCACTGGCGGGCGGTGCCACGCTCAATGCCGACGAAAGCGTGATGGCATCCGTCCAGCTGAGCCATTGGCTCAACCGGTCAGAAAGGGGCTGCGCAGATGCGGAAACGTCGACGTCCGTCAGGCGAGCAAGAATGCGGATCAGCGCGGGGCCGCTGAGCGCCCTGCGTTGCTGGGCGTGCGCCATGCTACGAGTGCCGAAAAAAGGCTGGAGTTTACACTGCCTGCCGGGTCGGACTGGGGTCCATGAGTGGCACCGAAGTCACTTACCGCAAGAAACCTTCATGCGAGCGCGCCCGCACTGAAATGCACGGGGCTGCCTCGCCTCTTCGTCACTGCGTCAAGGCCCAGGCAAGATTGTTCTGTGCATCTTTATTGCCCTGCTCGGCAGCTTGGCGAAACAACTTGAGCGCGCGTTCCTTGTCCTGACGCACCGCAATCCCAAACCAGTAGAACTTGCCCAGCTCGTTTTCGGAGTAGGCGTCGCCCAAATCTGCGGCCTGTGCGTAGTCTTTTGCGGCTTGGTCGGACTTCTTCATGCGGTGATAAATCGAGCCTCTGGCCGACAGCGCGTATGTGTCACGCGGCTCGAGGCTGATGAGCTTCGACAATGGGCCAAGCGCCTGCTCGTATTTTTGCTGGCGAATAAGGACATGGCCCATTTGCGTCAGTGCATCCCGATCATCCGGGTTCAGCGAAAGCGCTTGAGCGTAGTCCTTTTCGGCGCCCGTAAAGTCTTTTTTACCTATCTTGACCCAACCGCTGTCCGCAATGGCCAGCGCCGAAAATTCCTTCAGCGTCGCTGCCGGCACATTTGCCTTTCGACACTCATCGACAAAAGCAGCCATCTCTTCCGGGCTACCGTTCCATTTCGAACGTAGCGACTTGAGATAGGCCCGCCTGACCACCACCGTTTGCGGGTCCTTCCTGAGCGCCTGCTCCAGCAGCACCCGGTTGTGTTTTTTCATCCCTTGAGCCTTACCGATTTCAATCCCTTCCCGATAGGACAAGATCGGCTTTGGATCCAGTTCAACAGACTTCGATAAATCGCGTAGCGCCATACTTTGGTACGCGCCCATTCCCGCGAACTGTTCATCGGTGGTGTCCCGCGCATACTTGCTTCCGCGCCGCGACCATCCCATCGCCATGTAGTAGATCCCGCGCGACAACAAGGCCGCATAGGAACGTGGAAACTCCGCGACCCATTGATCGAGCTTGGTTTCCATCGCCGAATCAGAGTAGTAGAAGGCTCTGAATGCTCCCGACAACTGCTCGTCGCTGATCGCTCCGCGTCCATAGGCCTGCTGCAGGCCAGACATCTGCCGGTCCAGCTCGGTATAGCGCCCTTCCATCAGCAGGGCACGCCGTTGCGCGGCCTCGCTAGTGGGCGGCTCTGCCGCCGAACTCATTGATTGAAATGCGACGCAGACAAGGCAACAGAGCAAGATTCTTTTGATCATTTTTGTACTCGCTATCAATGCAGCGTTTGGACCGGTTGCTTTAACTGCCCCCGTAGCGCGCACTTTCGAACATGCAGGAAACCGGAAAGACGAAAGACTCGCGCAGCCATGTTCCCCCACAGTTTTGAGAAGCATAGAGACCACCAGCAGCTAGCACGAAGATAAAAGGAATTAAGCCAAGTAGGGTAGCCAAGTGCCGCGCCTTTTGTCCGGGCACACGTGCGCGCATGGCGTGATCGGCACGGCTGCGGAGACGGAATCACCGCTTAACCTTCGGCTCGCACCCAAAAAGCGGTATCGTGTCGCCCACTACCGCACCCTCCCCGCTTTCTCGCCCATTTGCCGTGACCGATCACCCCACCCTCACCTGGACCGACGACCGCCCTGAAGCCAGCAGCGACGCCGTCCATACCGCTGTCTGGCGCTCCGAAGCCGGCAACCCGCCGCCCAAGCGCGTGGCCATCGCGGACGATCGCACCACAGCCGATGCCGCCTACCGCCTCGCGTGCGAAGGCACGGCATTGCTCTGGCAAGGCGATTTCCAGAACGCGCGCCAACTGCTGCAGGCCATGTCCCGCCGCACGGATCGCAAACCTGGCAAGGCGCGCAAGGAACCCGCCTCGCCCATCGATGCGTTCAACCTGCATCGACAGGCGCAATCGCAGCGCGCCCGCACGCTCGGCATGCTGCTGATTCCGCTGGATGCGGATTACACGATCCCGCTGCGCCGCGCCCCCGACATGCGCGACGCCTGCACGGAGGCTTACGGCACGAGCCATACCGCTTCCGTCGTCTCGCTGCGTGAGCTGCTTGGCTTGATCGGCGCGCATGAGTGGCGCAAGAAGGGTGTCGAGATTCCCGCGCTCGGTGGTGAGCGCATTCACCCGCACTACGGCGTGTTCTCGCCCGTGCGCGGCGAATACATCGAGCTGGTGGCGAATGCACCGTTGCCTTCGAAAACCCTGGCGTTCGATATCGGCACGGGCACGGGCGTGCTGGCAGCGGTGCTCGCCAAACGCGGCGTGAAACGCGTCATCGGCACCGATCAGGACCCGCGCGCGCTGGCCTGCGCACGTGAGAATGTGGAGCGCCTCGGTCTGCAGACCCAGGTTGAGGTTGTCGATGCGGATTTGTTTCCCGGAGGCCGAGCGCCGCTGATTGTGTGCAACCCGCCGTGGCTGCCGGCACGGCCCAGCTCGCCCATCGAGCGCGCCGTCTACGACCCGGACAGTCGCATGCTGCGCGGCTTCCTGGACGGCCTCGCCGCCCATCTGGAGCCGAATGGCGAGGGCTGGCTGATCCTGTCGGACTTTGCCGAGCATCTTGGCCTGCGCACGCGCGATGCCCTGCTGGCGATGATCGACGCGGCCGGCCTGCAGGTGGTGGGCCGGGAAGACATCAAGCCGAAGCACCCGAAGGCGTCCGATGAAAACGACCCGCTCTATCGGGCCCGGGTTGCCGAGGTGACGTCGCTGTGGCGCCTGAAGGCCCGCCAGTAAACCAGTGACTCAGCGCGCCATCGTCGCCAGGTAGTCGAGCGCGCCCTGCCCCGCAGCGGCGCCGCTCGCAAAACACGCCGTCAGCAGATAGCCGCCCGTCGGCGCTTCCCAGTCGAGCATCTCGCCTGCGCAGAACACGCCCGGCAGACGCTCAATCATCAGCTTTGCATCCAATGCTTCAAATGCAACGCCGCCTGCGGTGCTGATCGCCTCGTCGATGGGTCGCGTGCGTATGAGCCGCAACGGCAGCGCCTTGATGGCTTTGGCCAATTGAGCCAGATCGGCAAACGCTTCCTTGCTCAGGCACTCGCGCAGCAAGCCGAGCTTTACGCCCGTGATATTCAGCTTGCTTTGCAGATGACTCGACATTGAACGCGCGCCGCGCGGGCGCATCAGTTCATCTGTCACACGTTGCGCACTCCAGCCTGGCGCAAGATCAAGCCAGATCGTCGCACTGCCCTCTGCGGCCAGCGCATCGCGAATGGGCGCCGACAACGCATAGACAAGGCTGCCTTCAATGCCGGTCTGCGTGACGACGAACTCGCCCTGGCGAAATTGCAGCGCATCGTCATCGCCCGAGCGCAAACCGATGGCGACCGACTTGACGGGCTGCCCAGCAAAACGCTCCTGGAAATACGCGCTCCAATCGGCGTCGAACCCGCAGTTGGCGGGCTGCAAGGGTTGCACCTGCACGCCGCGCGCCTCCAGCAACGGCACCCAGGCGCCGTCGGAGCCCAGGCGGGGCCAGCTGCCGCCGCCCATGGCCAGTACCACGGCATCGGCTTGCACCAGCCGTTCAACGCCGGCGGTTTCAAAGCGCAGCACCTGCGCGTGGTCCGACGGTTCTGCCCAGCCCACCCAGCGATGCCGCATGTGCAGCTGCACGCCCGCCTCGCGCAGCCGGTGCAGCCATGCGCGCAGCAAGGGCGCGGCTTTCATCTCAGTCGGAAAGACACGCCCCGAACTGCCGACAAACGTGTCGATGCCCAGCCCATGAATCCACGCGCGCAGCGCATCGGGGCTGAAGCGGCCAATGAACGGCGCCAGCGCCTCGCGCCGCGTGCGATAGCGGCCGAGAAACGCGTCGATCGGCTCCGAATGCGTGATGTTCATCCCGCCAATACCCGCCAGCAGGAATTTGCGTCCGGCCGACGGCATTGCGTCGAACACCTCCACACGCACGCCGTTGCGCGACAGGACTTCAGCGGCCATGAGCCCGGCGGGGCCGGCGCCGATGACGGCAACGAGAGGGGCATTGGATGTTTCGGACATGCGGGGAGGAACGGATCGAATCGCGCGGGGCAGACAAGCGGGGCGCTATTGTCACATCCCGACTGGGCGCGGGCAAACGAGGGCGCGCATCCCCCCTTTGGTGCGCTTGCCGTCGCCCACCCCGCTTTTCGGTAAACTGGCGCCCTCTTTCCGTTTTTCTCCGCGCCGCCGCACCGATCCCATTCCGTGCGACATGTCGCCCAGGCTGTCCTGACGATGTCCAACAAGACCCACGAAATCCGCCCCAACCAGTCGATCGAGCTGCTCAAGGAACTGCACATCCTGACGCGCGACGGCAAGATGAACCAGGACAGCCGCCGCAAGCTCAAGCAGGTCTATCACCTGTTCCAGTTCATCGAACCGCTGATGGCCGACGTGCAGCAAACCAAGGGGCATGTCACGCTGGTCGACCACGGCGCAGGCAAGTCGTACCTCGGCTTCATCCTGTACGACCTGTTCTGCAAGGAGCAGCCGGGCGATGGCACCTCGCACATTTACGGCATTGAGACTCGCGAAGAACTGGTCGCCAAGTCGACCGAGCTTGCCGCGCGGCTGGGCTTCAAGGGGATGTCGTTCCTGAACCTGTCGGTGGCGGAGTCGATTACGTCTGAACAGCTGCCGGCCACGATCGACATCGTGACCGCACTGCATGCGTGCAATACCGCCACGGACGATGCGATCCGCTTTGCGCTCGAAAAGCATGCGCAATACATCGTGCTCGTGCCGTGCTGCCAGGCGGAGGTGGCCGGCGTGCTGCGCAAGAACAAGGGCAAGTCGCTCGGCAATGCGCTCACGGAAATCTGGCGCCACCCGCTGCACACGCGCGAATTCGGCAGCCAGGTCACCAACGTGCTGCGCTGCCTGCAGCTTGAAGCGCACGGCTATCAGGTCAGCGTGACGGAACTCGTCGGGTGGGAACACTCGATGAAAAACGAACTGATCATCGCGCAATACAAAGATCTGCCGCGTCGCCGCCCGACCGAGCGGCTGAACGAGGTGATCAGCACGCTGGGCCTGGAAGAGCTGCACGAGCGGTTCTTTGCACCGGCCGGCTCCTGAAGAGAGAAGAAGCAGTAGCGCACCCGACGCACAGATCTCCGCCGTTATGCCAGACGCCTGCCTTCGTGCTGCACCCGCTTGTCTTCGTACATCGCAACATCGGCCTCGCGCAGCGTTTCTTCCAGACGCCCGCCTTCGTGGCAGGTGGCGTAGCCCATGGAAAACCCAAGCTCCGCGCCCGGATAGAACTGGTTGTTGAGTTCGACCAACTTGCGCAGGCTTTCCACCAAGGCCGCACCGGCGTGTGCGTCGGCGCCGGGCAGCAACACGGCAAACTCGTCGCCGCCAATGCGCGCAGCGTGTGCAGGTTTGTCGATGGCCTTGCTGAGCACCTCGCCGGCGCGACGCAGCAGCGCGTCGCCTGCGGCGTGGCCGAGCTGGTCATTCACGCGCTTCAAGTCGTTCAGGTCGATCATGATGACCGTGACCGGGAACGGGCCCTTGCGCTCCAGCCGGTTGATCTCGTCTACGTAGAACGAGCGGTTCTTCAGCTTGGTGAGCACGTCGTGCTTGCCCAGATATTCCAGGTACGACTCGGCTTTCTTGCGCGCGGTGATGTCGGTCAGCGCCAGCAGCACCATGTCCCAATCCTGCTCGCGGCCGGGGAACACCGAAAACTGCAGGTGGATGTTCAGCGTGTTGCCATCCAGCCCGTAATTGACGACCTCGCGCTGCTGGAAGAGCTTGCCATCCCACAGGTCGATCAACTGCTCGCGAAAGTGCGGGCGCATGTCGTCGCGAAAGATTTCCGGCAAGCGGCCAAGCAAGTCGTTGCGGTTGCGCGCCTTGAACATCTCCAGCGTGAAGCCGTTCACGTCGAGCACCTGGATCTCCTGCATGCAGCGCTCGACAAACTCCGGATGCACATCGGTAAACGTGCGGAAATCGGTGATGCCCTGCATGCGCACTTCGTCCAGCAGCATCTTGATGGTGCTGAAGTTCTCCACCCACAGCGACACCGGTGCATGCTCGAACACGCCGCGCGCGTAAAGCTGGCTGGCGGCGGCTCGGCGGCGGGCGTCTTCGAGTTCGGTGATGTCGTCCACGGCCACCAGCACGCGGTCCCACGGCTGATCGTGGTCAGGCAGGACAACGCCCTTGAGCAGGATGTCGAGGCGGCGGCCGTCAAGCGTGTAGTTGACGCTGCGGCTTTCGAACCACGGCTCGCCAGACCAGAGCTGGACGAGTTCGCCCACGTGCGCTTCAAGCATGTCGTCGCGCAGCACGTCAGCCAGGCGCGCGGTGAGGGTTTCCGTATCCGGGGCGGCGTACATGGACAACGTGCGCCGGTTCACGCGCAGCACCTTGATACAGGCCGAACACGCCGCCACGCGAGATACGTCCTCTTCCAGAAAGCGCTGCAGGTCGGTTACGCCGGCGGCGCGCCACTGGGCAAAGAGGCGGTGCAGATCGCTGTAGTCCTCCAGCCACAATGACGTGGGGGTGACATCGAAGAAGTCGATCAGGTTGACACCCACAGCCGCCGGGCTGTTGACGCTATCGGACGCGGATTGCATGAATCGCTCTACGGAAAACAGAAAACACTTCGCAAACCTTGCGAGCGTACCGGTTTTGTGAAAAACCGCGCACAGCGTCCGTCTCATCCGGAAGGATTACCCCCATGCAGGCGATGCGCGGTCAGCTGCTGCAGCGCAACACCTCGTTGAATACCGGGAAAGTTCCCCGGCCAGATTTTCCGACGCTGCGCCGCATTTAGTTTTTCTTTATCTGACGTTGTAAAAATAGCCGCTTCGATTTTTAAGATATTTTCATGAAGCGGGGTATGCATTTCATTTTTTCAACGTGCCTTGCAGAAGTCGCCCATCGCTCGGGAAGGCGCCCGCAGCTTTGCGGATGCGCATACCAAAAACTGCAAATTCCGCTGCAGATTCTCTCGCGCGTGATTTAAAAAACTTCGTCTCGATTCGCAGGCCGTTTCCTCCAGAATCCGTGCATCCCGTGCGCGGGCAGTGATTTGCACCGCGCAAGAAGCGGGTAATTCCTTGTCCCGATTCTGCGGCCTGCCCCCCGATTTTCTTTTGAGCCCTGGGCCGCCGATTCGTTTCCACCCCAGGAGAAATGCAATGCGGGATTCGACAACCCACCGTCGTACGGCCACGACACACACCGGACGGGCCTCCAACGCCCGGACACGTCGCTCGTTCAAGCTGGCACTCGTGGCACAGGCTGCGGCCGCGCTGATTCTGGCCGCGTGCGGCGGCGGCGGAGATGACGCGCTCACGCCGGCCGGCGGCAAGCTGGACGCAAACGGCTCGCAGCAGCAGGGCAATACCAATACCGGCAACACGAATGCACCAGCGCCGGCAGTCGACGCAACGGTGCCGCCGGTGGAACTGCCGGACTACATCAGGCCGGTCAACTACAAGCTGTGGTTCCGCCCGAGCGCAGACCTGAACAGCTTCTCTGGCCGCGCCGACGTGGAGATCAAGGTCACCAAGCAGACCGGCGCCGTGACGCTGGCCGTGCGCGACCTGAAGCTCGACGCCTCGCGCCTGACACTCACGCCCACCTCGGGCGGCGGTGCATCGCGCGTGCTGGTGCCGATTCCACAATCGCAAGGCGCCTTCTACGACCTGCGCGACCCCATCGGAGACATCAAGCCCGGCAACTATGTGCTCCACATGGAGTGGACGGGCACGATCAACTTCACCAAGGCCGAGGGCATCTTCAAGCTGGGCCTGCAGGCGGCAACGGGTGAGAGTTCGGACGCCATCGTCACGCAAGGCGAATCGAACTTCGCGCGCGAGTGGTTCCCGAGCTGGGATGAACCGGCCTTCCGCAACACCTTCGAGGTGACGGCGGAAATTCCGGGCGACTGGAAGGCCGTGGCCAACGGCAGGCAGACGGGCGCCACCAAGCTGCCGGATGGCTATCAGCAGGTGTCGTTTGCCAAGACACCGTCGATGCCGGCGTACCTGCTGTTCTTCGGCGGCGGCAAGTTCGACATCCTGGAAGACCAGTTCACCAACCCGCTCGACGGCAGCAGCATGCGCCTGCGCTGGTGGGTGCCGCCCGGCGAGGCGCACTCGGCGGTCTCCGGCATGCAGTTCACCAAGGAAGCGCTGAACCACTACTACAACTACTTCCAGATCCCGCTGCCGTTCGACAAGATGGACACCATCGTCGCCAACGACAGCTACAACAACAAGAATGCCGGCTTTGGCGGCATGGAGAACTGGGGCGCCATCTTCGAGTTTGCCGACCAAGTGCTGGTGCCGCCCGATGGCGCACCGACAACGGTCCACTCGATGGGCAAGGCGCGCTCGTTCGTCGTGGTGTCGCATGAACTGGCGCACCAATGGTTTGGCGACCTCGTCACGCTGGACTGGTGGGACGATATCTGGCTGAACGAGTCCTTCGCCAACTGGTTCGAGAACGTCACCAAGATCGCGCTGCACCCCGAGTTCCAGGGCAACACGTGGGCCGACTATGCAGCCGTCAAGCAGCGCGTCTACACGTTGGACCTGCAGCCCACCGCCGTACCGGTACAGCACAACCTGAGCGATGCCGGCTCGATGGACTTCCTCGACCGCTTTGCCTACAACAAGGGCGGCCATGTCCTGCAGACGATCGAGAATTACGTCGGCAAGGACGCCATGCGCCGTGGCCTGCAGAGCTACCTGAACAAGTACAAGTTCGGTAACGGCACGCCGCCGCGCCTGTGGGCGGAGCTGGAAGCCGCCAGCGGCAAGCCCGTCGGCAAGGTGGGCGACAGCTTTGTGCGCCAGACCGGCGTGCCGCTTGTCACCATCGATGCACAGTGCAACCCGGCCACCAACCAGAACGTGCTGACGATCACGCAGAAGGCGTTCCCGAACAAGAACGTCTATTCCGGCTATCAGTGGAATATTCCGCTCACCATCGCCTATGGCGATGGGCTGGCGCAAACGCAAACGGTCGTGCTGGACCAGCAGACCGCGCAGGTCACCCTGCCGACGTGCTCGGCCGTGCTGGCGAACCCGACGGGCCTGGACTACTACGTGACCAACTACAGCCCGACGCTGTGGAGCGCGCTGCTGGCGCAGGCCGGTGCCATCAGCAACAAGGCGACAACGACCAACATCGCCGGCGATGCGACGCAGTTGTACAACGCGCAGATCATCGACAAGGCGCTGTATGACCAGATCGTCGGCATCCAGAACATGCAGCCGGCGGTGGCAACGCTGCGTGCCCAGGCTGTGACGCCGACGGGCTCGCTGCGTCCGCAAGCGGTGCAGTTGCAGGAAATGCAGTCGATGGATCGGCCGATCCACAAGTTCCGCTATGAAGGTCTCATGAAGCATCTGACCGACATCAAGCGGTAAGCACCAAAGCAAGCGGGCCGCGTCTTACGATGCGGCCCGCTGCAAGGGTGGCTCCTGATGTTCGGCGGACACAGTCCGCCGTTTTTCATGCGCGCATCACACGGTCCTCACCCGGTGCGATGCAGGAAGGTGGCCTGAACTACGTCGGTCATCCAAATAGCGCTTTCGCCGGTCTGGCCGTGCTCCAGCACCTTGACGGCGCTTTCGAACAGCACGCTGGCCAGCGCATCGGAAACGATGATCTCGATGCGCACGCGCGGCACAAACTCCGTCAGGTCTTCCTTGATGGAATGCGCGCCGGCCTGTGAAGCCGCTGGCGGATAGGCATTCACCTCACCCACCGTCATGCCCGGAAAACCTGGGCAACTGCGCAGCGCTTCATGCATGCGTTCCAGCAGTTGCGGGCGCACTACGATGCGGATTTCCTTCATGCCTTCGACTCCTCATCAAACCATTTGTACAGCGTGGGCAGCATCACCAGCGTCAGCAGCGTGCAGGTCAGCAGACCGCCGATCACCACGATGGCCAGCGGCCGTTGCACTTCCGAACCCGGCCCCGTGGCAAACAGGAACGGGATCAGGCCCAGCATGGCCACGGTGGCCGTCATCATCACGGGGCGGAAGCGCATGCGCGAACCCAGCCGCACGGATTCCTCCACCGACATGCCCTGCTCGCGCAGACTGCGGATCGTGCTGACCAGCACCACGCCGTTGAGCACGGCGATGCCCCATAGCGCCACAAAGCCGACCGATGCCGGCACGGAGAGGTATTCACCCGTGACGAACAGGCCGATGATCCCGCCCACCGAGGCGAACGGCAGCACCAGAATGATCAGCGTGGCATAGCGCACGGAGTTGAACAGCAGGAAGAGCAGGAAGAAGATGGCCGCCACCGTGATCGGCACGATCACCTTCAGGTGGCCCATGGCGCGTTCCATGTTCTGGAACTGACCGCCCCACTCCAGGTAATAGCCCTCGGGCAGCTTGACCTTCTGCGCGACAGCCGCCTGCAGCTCGGCCACGAAGCCGCCCAAGTCGCGGTCGCGCACATTCACGCCCACCACCACGCGGCGCTTGCCCAGCTCACGGCTGATCTGCGCGGGGCCGTCGGTCACATCGATGCGGGCGATGCTCTCCAGCGGCACCTGTGCGCCATTGGGGGCGGCCACGATCAGGTTGCGGATGGCCTCTACGCTGCCGCGATACGCGTCCGGCAGACGCACCACCGCGCTGAAGCGGCGCTCGCCTTCGAAGATTTCCGTGGCTTCCTTGCCGCCGATGGCGGTCTCGATCACGTTGTGCACGTCGGCGGCGTTCAGGCCGTGACGCGCAATGGCCTGGCGGTCGATCGCGATCTGCAGATACTGCTGGCCGGTGATCCGCTCCACGCGCATGCCCTGCGCACCCTGGATGCCCTGCGCGACCTTGGCGATCGCCTCGGCCTTCTCGCGCAGCGTGTTCAGGTCATCGCCAAACACCTTGATGGCCACATCGGAACGCACGCCGGTCACCATCTCGTCCACGCGATCGGAAATCGGCTGTGCCATGACGATCTGCACGCCGGGTAGCACCTGCAGCGCCTTGCGCATCGCCTCGGCAATGTCGTCCTGGTTCCAGCCCTTGGGCCATTCATTGCGCGGCTTGAGTGAGACGATCGGCGTCGATTCGTTCTGGCCCTGCGGGTCGGCCGGAGACTCGCCGCGGCCCACGCCCGAGACGGCCGACTTCACGCCCGGCACTTGCATCACCAGGCGCATGGCTTCCATCTCCATGCGGATCGACTCTTCCAGCGAGATGTTCGGCGCGCGGTTGATGCCGGGCACCACCGAGCCTTCCCTCATCTCCGGAATGAACGCGGTGCCCAGGAACGGCATCAGGGCACCGGTGGCCAGAAACACCGCCACCGCCACGATCACGGTCTTGCGGCCGTTGTTCAGACTCAGTTCCAGCAAGCGCAGATACGGCTTCTTCATCTTGCGGATCAGCCACGTGTCATGGGCGTCGTGCTCGGCGTGGGGGTCGTCGCTGTGTTGGCCTTCCACGTGCTTGTGCACCTTGGGCTTGAGCAGATACGACGACAACACCGGCGTCAGCGTGAGCGACAGCACCAGCGAGAAGAACAGCGCAATGGCAATCGTGAACGCCAGCGGCGCGAACATCTTGCCTTCCATGCCCTCCAGCGTCATCAGCGGCAGGAACACCAGGATGATGATGCCCACGCCAAAGATCACGGGCGTCGCCACCTCCGTCACGGCATGGAGGATGACGCGCGCGCGACTCTCGTTCGGGTCGCGCGGCTTGGCGAGGTGCGCGAACGCGTTTTCCACCACCACCACGGAGCCGTCGACCATCAAGCCGATGGCGATCGCCAACCCGCCGAGTGACATCAAATTGGCCGAAATGCCGAGCTTGTTCATCGCCATGAACGTGAGCAACGGCGTGAGGATCAGCGTGCCGACCACGATGAGCGATGAACGGATGTCGCCCAGGAACAGCAGCAGCACGATCACCACCAGCACCACACCTTCGGCCAGCACCTTGATGACGGTCTTCAGGGCCGAATCCACCAGCTCCGAGCGCTCGTAGTACGGCACGATCTTCAGGCCGTCGGGCAGCATGCCGTCGTTGTTGATGGCCTTCACGCGATCCTGGATGCGGGCGACCACTTCCTTCGCGTTGCCGCCGCGCATCATCATCACGACACCGCCGACGGATTCCGTCACACCGTTCTTGACCACCGCCCCCGCACGCACCGCCGTGCCGATCTTCACATCGGCCACGTCGCGAATCGTGAGTGGTGTGCCGTTGACCTCCTTGAGCACGATGGCGCCAATGTCGTTGGTGTCGCGCACCAAACCCACGCCGCGGATCAGGTACTGCTCCGCAAAGTGCGGCAGCACCCCGCCGCCCGAGTTGGCGTTGTTGGCGGCCAGCGCCTCGAACACCTGCTTGACGGTCACGTTGTGGTGGCGCAGGCGCTCCGGGTTGACGAGCACCTGGTACTGCTTCTCGTAACCGCCCTGCGAGTTGATCTCGGCCACGCCCGGAATGGAGCGCAGCAGCGGCCGCACCACCCAGTCCTGCGCAATGCGGCGCTGGGTGAGTTCCTCGACCGAGAGTTCCTTGTCGCCGTCATCCGGTTTGTCGAGCGTGTACTGATACACCTCCCCCAGGCCCGTGGATACGGGACCAAGCACTGGCGTCACGCCTGCGGGCATGCGCGACTGCACCTCGATCAACCGCTCCATCACAAGCTGGCGCGCAAAGTACACATCGGTCTCATCGGTGAAGACGAGTGTGATGAGCGACAGGCCCGGCTTGTTGAGCGAGCGCATCTCTGTCAGCGCCGGCAGACCCGTCATCGCCATTTCGACCGGCACAGTCACAAAGCGCTCGACCTCTTCCGGCGAGCGCCCCGGCGCTTCCGTAGCGATCTGCACCTGCACATTGGTCACGTCCGGAAACGCGTCAAGCGACAGCTTGCGTGCGGCGTCAAACCCGAAGAACAGCAGCACGGCGGCGATCACCGCCACTACGAGCCGTTGCTTGAGCGCGCCGCGAATCAATGCGTCGATCATGCGCCCTCCATCTCGGCGCGCTTGCGCTCGTTGTTCAGATGGAAGCCGCCTTCAACGACGATCGGCTGCCCGGCCTGCACGCCGGAGACGACCGGGCGCACCCCGTTCGATTCGTCGCCGAGCTTGACCGGCGTGAGCTGGTAGTTCGTGTCGCTGGCACGCACGAACACGTAGTCGCGGTTGTCTTCACGGACCACGGCGGACGTCGGCACCACCACGCGTTCTTCCGGGCGCGACTGGATGATCAGCGTGGCCAGCATCGACGGTTTGAGCGTGCGCTCCACGTTGTCCACTTCGGTGCGCACCGTGACCGTACGCGTCTGCGGGTCGACAATGTCCGACACCCAGATCAGCTTGCCGACAATGCGGTCGCCCGCGCCGGTATCGATCTCCACGGCCTGGCCGGCGCGCACGCCGGCGGCGGCGTTCTCTGGCACTTCGCCCACCACCCACACGCGCGACAGATCGGCCACGGTAAATAGCTCGTCGGCCGGCTGCACGACCTGACCGCGCGTCACCTTGCGCTCCACCACCGTGCCGCTGATGCTTGCCACCACGGGCGAGATCGACGACATGCCATCCGTGCGCTTCTTCGCCAGCGTGCCGGGCGACACGCCCATCACGCGCAGTTGGTCGACGGCCGCGCGCACTTCGGCATCGGCCATCGCCAGTTCGCTCTGCCGCTTCTGCAACTCGGCTGAGCCGATCACGTCGGCAGCCAGGAGCAGCTTCGCGCGTTCCAGCGCGCGGGCCTGCAAGTCACGCTGCGCGGCGGCCTTCTGGTAGGCGAGCTGCGCGGCGCCAAGCTCCGTGCTGTGCAGTCGCGCCAGGATGTCGCCTGCCTTCACGCTCTGCCCCGGCGTGGCGAGCAGCTCCGTCACACGGCCCGTGACAGTGGCACCGATACGCGCAACGCGCTGTTCGTCAAACGCAATCTGCCCGGGCACGCGCAAGTGCTCGGCAATCGGTTGCTTGCCCACGGGCGCCACTTTCAGGCGCTGCAACAGCGTGGGCTGTGCAACCACCAGGTTGGGGGCGACGGCCTGCTGTGCGGCCTTGGTGTCGTTGGCGGCGTCTTTGCCGCAGGCGCCCAGCAACAGCATCGCCGCCAGGGCAACACCGGCCAGCCGGATCGAAGAAGAGAAAGAAGAAGGTGCGGTCATGGTCTGGCTGGATTCGTAAGTTCGTGAGGCAACACGGCGACTCGGGCGTGTCATTGGGCCTCCGGGCGCAGGCGGTCGAGTTCGACGGCAGCCGTGCGCAGGTCCGCGCGTGCGGCAATCAGGTCGTTACGTGCTTGGCGAAAAACGCGCTGGGCATCGAGGTAATCGAGAATCCCGCGCTCGCCGTGGCGGTATGCGGCTTCGGCCACGCGCAGCGCCGATTCGGCCTGCTTGATGACGCCGGATTCCAGCGCGCTGACTTGCGACTCCGCAATCTCGTATTGGCGATAGGCCGATTCCACCGCTTGGCGCATGCGCAGTTCGCGGTCGCGCAACAGGGCGCGGGCACGTTCGCGGGCGGCCACGGCTTCACCAACGGGACCATCACGGCGGTCGAACAGCGGAATCGACATCACCAGGCCCACGCGGCTGTCTTGCAGATCGGGCTGGCGATCAACCGACCCTCGCAGCGCGAGCGACGGCCAACGCTGGCTGCGCTCGTGCGTCAGCCGGGCTTCGGCCTCGCGCACGGCGGCGCGGTCGGCTTCCAACTCCGGATGCGTGGCGAGGACCGTACTGACCAGATCTGCCAGAGGCGGCAGATGCGCCACGGAGGGCGTTTCCGCACCGGCATCGACATCGAACGTCTGCGGCAGATCGGCGCCAATGGCGCGGCGCAACTCAGCCAGCGCCTGCTGCACGCGCAGTGCAGCGGCCTGCTCGTTGCGCTGCGCATTGAGCAACTCTGCGTCGCCACGAATGAGTTCGTAACGCGGGGCTTCACCGGTTTCCACCCGCACGGCCACGCCACGGCGGATCTGCTCGACGAGCGTCACGTCTTCGCGCGCGTTGCGCTGCTCGGCCTCGCGGCGCACCACGTCGTAAAAACGCAGCTTGAGATCGGCCTCTACGTCGCGTGCCTGCGATCGGGCGGTGGCTTGCGACGCTTCGTACGCGGCGTCGGCGGCTTGCGTACGGGCGGCGCGCTGCCACGGCAAATCGAGCTTTTGCGTGATCGACACGCTATTGGTGCGGCCTTCCGCCGCACCCGACATGCGAGCACGCTGGCGGCCGGCCATGGCTTCTACCTCGGGGTTGGGCCAGGCGCGCGCGGTGGCGATGCCCGCCTGCGCCGCCTGCACCTGCGCCTGTGAAGCGGCGAGTGCCGGGTGGTTGGCGCGGGCCAGCTCAAGTAGCTGCTGCAAGGTGTAGCGGGGCTGCGCGGGCGCCTCATGAGCCCGGGCGGTGGAAGTCTGTGCGCCACGTTGCGAAGGTGCCGAGGGTGCGGCGTTGGCGTGGACGGCAATTGCAGCCAGCACTGCGGAAAGAACAGCACGTCGCGACACGCGCGCACCCGCTGCGGGGCGCGGGGTGGCCGCATCCTGATTGGACAACATCCGAAATCATCCTGAAAAAGAAGAACAGGCAAGCGCGAACGCCCAGCCGGTCAACGGTCCGGTTGGCGCAGCACTAGCAACTCAAGGGGATGGTTTCCGGCGAAAGCCGGAGATCAGGCGCGTGCGGGAGGACGCAGCATGGGGGCCGGCGTGGGGCCAGCCTGGAACGGGGGAAGACAGACACGGACGCGCGCGACACGCAAGCCGGGCGTCAACACCATAGGAGGCGGCGGGAGCCAGAGTTCCGGCGCGTCGCTGGGGTGGTCGGGGGCGGCGGCGCTGGTCGTAGGCGCATCGGGTGCATCGGATGCGTGCGCAACCCAATGTTCAACGCTGAAGCACTGGCCGGGCTGCTTGACCGCCTTGCCGAGCGCGACCTTGATGGCGCGCTCGAAACCCTTGCTAGGCTTGGCAACGGGCGGAGCATCGCCGGGCATGTCGTCGACCACGGCTTCGATTGCTTCCAGCGCGTCATCGGCGGCTTGGCCATCGGGGAAATGCGTGGCCGAGAACACCGAAACGGTGAACAACAAGCACCAGATCGTGACGATCCACCGTACGCCCCGCGCGCGCGACAGCGCGCCCCGCGCGGTCGCGCGAGACAACGTCGGCAAGGCGGAGGAAAGATTCGTCACAAACATGGGCCCGGAATACTATCGGAAAAATGCTGCATCTGCACACAACGTCTGGCAGATCGCGCGGATGTCAATCGGAATCGACCTGCGTTTTGCGGACCCGTTCCATTTCAGGCCAATGTGCGCGCACCCAGTCGTCCAGGCCGACGAGCGTGCGGTTGAGCGATTCGCCGAGCGGACTCAGACGATATTCGACGTGCGGCGGGACGCTGTCGTAGATGGTGCGCAGGATGAGGCCGTTGGCTTCCAGCTCGCGCAGCGTCTGCGTAAGCATTTTCTGCGAGATGCCGTCGCCCACGCGGCGCAGGAGTTCGTTGTTGCGCACGGGGCCGTTTTCCAGCGCCGGAAAGATGCGCAGCGCCCATTTGCCGGCGATCAGCTCGAGTGCGCGCATGGACGGGCAGGCGTCCACGGTGCCTTCAGGGAAATTTTTCGGCGTTGATGATGAGGACGGAGCCATGCTGTCGGCCATGGGGCCTCCGGAACACGATTGGGATACATGTGACCGTACCGCCAATCGTGCCGCCCTGTAACGCGCCTCGTCAGTCGAGTTGGCCCTGGCAGACGTACTTGGTGTGGAGGTAATCGTCCACGCAGGAGCCGCACTCCTCGTCCGCGTGATCGATCCAGTCAATGAAGATCAGTGAGCAGCAACGCGCGCGGCAATCGCCTCGCCCACCTGCGTGGTATTGGCGGTGCCGCCCAGGTCAGGCGTGCGCGGGCCGTCCTTGAGCACCGCTTCGATGGCCGCGACGATGGTGTCGTGCGCCGCCCGCCCCGCGCCCTGCCCTTGCGTCAGGAAATCCAGCATCAAGGCGCCTGACCAGATCATCGCGATCGGGTTGGCGATGTTCTTCCCGTAGATGTCCGGCGCCGAGCCGTGCACGGGCTCGAACAGCGACGGGAACGTGCGATCGGGGTTCAGGTTGGCGGAAGGCGCCAGGCCGATCGTGCCGGTGGTGGCGGGGCCAAGATCGGAAAGGATGTCGCCGAACAGGTTGGTGGCGGCCACCACATCGAAGCGATCCGGCTGCAGCACGAAGCGCGCGGTCAGGATGTCGATGTGCTGCTTGTCGAGCGTGACGCCCGGGTAGTTTTGCGCGACTTCCTCCGCGCACTTGTCCCACCACGGCATGCTGATGGCGATGCCGTTGCTCTTGGTGGCAAGCGTCACGTGTTTGCGCGGGCGGCTCTGTGCGAGGTCGAAGGCAAACTTCAGCAGGCGCTCTGCGCCCTTGCGCGAGTAGACCGATTCCTGGATCACGATCTCGCGGTCGGTGCCTTCGTACATGATGCCGCCGAGCGATGTGTACTCGCCCTCGGTGTTCTCACGCACGACGTAGTAATCAATGTCGCCGGGCTTGCGATTGGCGAGCGGGCACGGCACGCCTTCAAACAGGCGCACGGGGCGCAAGTTGATGTATTGATCGAACTCGCGGCGGAACTTGAGCAGCGAGCCCCACAGCGAAACGTGATCGGGCACCGTGGCCGGCCAGCCGACCGCGCCAAAGAAAATCGCGTCCATGCCATTGAGCTGCGCCTTCCAGTCGTCGGGCATCATCTGGCCGTGCTGCTGGTAGTAGTCGCAGCTGGCCCAATCGATGGGGTGGCACTCAAGCTGCAAGCCAAAGCGCTTGGCCGCTGCCTGGATGACGCGTAGGCCTTCTGGCATCACCTCGCGGCCGATGCCGTCTCCTGGAATGATCGCGATGCGGAATGCGGGAATCATGTCGTTCCTTTTGCTTCTCTGTTAGATGGAAACCGCCGCGGAATGGGCCGCCGTGCGGTCCCGCTCGTCAAGCCAGCCCGGGCGCAGTTCGGGCACCGAGTTGGCTGGTTGCTCGCAGTATGGATGATGCGGGCCACCACGATCAAAATCGGACGCCCATACCCACGCCGCCCATGGTGGTTACCTTCAGGTGCGTACTTGTTCCCGCACCGCACCGTCCTTACTCTGGGTGCATCGCAACGCATCCGCTTGCCAGCCCGGCAGCGGACACCTCGGAGGTTCCATGCTTCAAACCGCCTGGCTGTGGCTGCTGGCAGCCGGGGCTGTGGAGATCGCCATGGCGGTCTCGCTCAAATTTGCGCAGGGGTGGACGCGCCCGATCCCCAGCGTGCTCGGCATCGTGACGGCGCTTGCGAGCGTCTTCCTGCTCACGCATGCCATGCGCGGCCTGCCTGCCGGCACGGCCTACGCCATCTGGACGGGCATCGGCTCGGTGGGCGTGACGGTGCTGGGCATCGTGCTCTTTGGCGAGAGCATGCAGCCCGCGCGCCTGGCCTGCATCGGGCTGGTGATTGCCGGCACCGTCGGCCTCAACTTCTTCAACGCAGCGTAAAACCGCATCAGGAGTCCACCATGACCCGCCTGCTCCATATCGAAGCCTCACCCATGAAAACGCTGTCCCACTCCATCGACGTGGCGAAGCAGTTTCTCGACGCCTACCGTGCCGCACACCCCAACCACGAGATCGACACGATCGACTTGTGGAGCCAGAACATTGACCTGCCCGAATTCGACGCCGATATGATCGGCGCCAAGTTTGCCGTCCTGCGCACCCAGACCGCCACGCCGGAGCAGCGTGCGCAATGGCAGCGCGCCGTGGCGCTGTCGCAGCGCTTCAACGCGGCAGACCACTATCTTTTCTCCGTACCGATGTGGAATTTTGGCGTTCCCTATCGGCTCAAGCACTTCATTGATGTGGTGACACTGCCAGGGCAGAACTGGAACTGGTCGCCCGCCACGGGCTATCAGGCGCTGCTTTCGGGCAAGAAGGCGGCGCTTATCTACGCCAGCGCCGGGGCGTACGCCGCGCACACGGAAGGTGCCAGCGAATCGCCGGACGATTTCCAGAAGCCCTATCTGCGCCGTTGGCTGCGTTTTCTCGGCATTGAAGATGTGACGGAGATCAGCGCCGCGCCCACGCTGACGGCGCCCGATCTGCTCGCGGCGACCAAGGCCGATGCCAAAGCGCGGGCGGCGGCATTGGGCGCAGCCTTCTGGGATGCACGTCTGCCCGCGGGGTTGACCGCGAACCAAAGTGTATCTAACATGGTTACACTTTTGCGCCTAACCCCATGTCTACCAGCAGCCGCTTCGCCGTCGCCGTCCACATCCTCACCCTGCTTGCCAGCGCAGAGGGGCCGGTGCCGTCTTCGCTCATTGCGGGCAGCGTGGGAACGAACCCGGCGCTGATCCGGCGTCTGGTGGCGCAATTGGCGGATGCCGGTTTTGTCGCCTCGCAGATGGGCGCAGCGGGCGGCGCCACGCTGGCGCGGCCGGCAGAACGCATCACGCTGCTCGACGTCTTTCGTGTGGTGGAATCTCCGGTGCTGATTGCGCTGCCGCCCAATGCGCCCAATCCGGCGTGCGAGGTGGGCCGTGAGATCACCGGCGTGCTGGAGCGCGTGACGGAACGCGCGCAGGCCGCGCTGGAGGCCGAGCTGGCTGCGCAGACCATCGCCGGCATCCTCAGCGAGGTGGGGCACGCGCAGCGCCGCCGCCGTCGGGCCTAGTCGGGCCGCATGTCGGCCTATTTTTTTATTCCTATATGTAACTGCATTAATTACATATAACGTTTCAACCACCCAGACCAACCACAAGGAATTGACCATGAAGATCGCAATCATCGGCGCCACGGGCCGCGTGGGCACCCGCCTGATCGACGAAGCACTGCGCCGCGGCCACCAGGTGACGGCCATCGCGCGCACCGCCTCGAAGCTGCCGGAGCGTGCCGGCCTGACGACCAAGGATGTCGACGTGGCCGACCAGGCGGGGCTCGTGGCCGCGCTTGCCGGCAACGATGTGGTTTACAGCACCGTGCGTTTTCTGCAGGCGAATGCCGACCAGATTGTTGGAGCGGTGAAGAAGGCCGCCGTGCCGCGCCTGCTGGTCGTCGGTGGCGCCGGCAGCCTGGAAGTGGCACCGGGCGTCGCGCTGATCGACACGCCACAGTTCCCCAAGGAGTACTTTGAAGAAGCCTCGGCCGGCCGCGATTTCCTCAATGCGCTGCGCAAGGAAACCGAGCTGAACTGGACCTTCGTTTCGCCGTCGGCCATCTTCGAGCCGGGCGAGCGGACGGGGCACTTCCGCGTCGGCAAGGATTCGCTGCTGGTGGATGCAAACGGCAAACCCTGGATTTCGATGGAGGACTACGCCATCGCCTTCCTCGACGAAACGGAAAAGCCGGCACACCCGCGCCAGCGTTTCACGGTCGGTTACTGATCAGCGGCAGGTGGAAGGCACGGCCAGTGCGCCAATCAATGGCTGGGCGTGTCGGCCATGCCGGGAGGCGCATCGTCGGGCTCGATCGGCTCGGGCGCGGAATCCAGCGCCGGCAGGCGGATCACGATCGCGCAGCCCCTGCCCTCCGCATGCGTCAGGCCGTCTTCGATGGCCACCGAGCCATTCCCCAATTCAACGATACGGCGCACGATCGCCAGGCCCAGGCCACTGCCCTGCGACTGGCTGGTGCGCGGGCGGTAGAAACGCTCGAACACGCGATCGCGCTCGTCGGGCGGGATACCGGGGCCGGAATCTTCAATGCGCAGTTCGACCATCGGCACGCCCGCCTGCTCGATGCGCTTGACGGCCACGCGCACCTCGCCACCGTTGGGCGTTTCGCGCACGGCGTTGTCGAGCACGTTTTCCACCAGCGTCGCGGCGTCTTCATGCGATACCGAGACCCACGCCTGGTTGGCGCCGTCATACGACAGCGTGATGTTGCGACGCTCGGCGCGCGAGGCTTGCTGAATCACGCCGCTGCGCGCACAGCCGGCCAAGTCCGACAATGCGCCCTGCGCAAGTTGCGCCTCCACGCGGCGCGCGTCCAGCCGGGCAATGGCGAGCAGCTTGGCGAGCGACTGCGTTGCGCGCGAAATGCCACGATCAAATTCGCGCAGCGCGGTAGAACGGTCGTCTTCGCTGTCGGAATGCGACACGACATACGCCTGCGCCTGAATGGCCGCCAGCGGCGTGCGCAGTTCGTGCGCGGCATCGGCAAAGAAACGGCGATCTGCCTCGATGCCGCGACGCACGCGCGCAAACAGCCCGTTCAAGGCTTCGACCAGTGGCTTCAGCTCGGCATGCTCGACGCTTTGCACAGGGTCGAGGTCGGCAGAATCGCGCGCCTCAACCTGACGCGTGAGCGTGCGCAGAGGCTTGAGGCCCTGGTGCGCGGCCCAGCCGACCATCACCATCAGTGCGCTCGCCAGGATGGCCAGCGCCACCGCCACTTCCTGGAAAAGATCGCGGATGGCGCGCTCGTAGGCAGTCAGCGGCTGCGCCACCGTAGCGGAAATCTTGCCGTCGACGCTGTCGACCGTGTAGCTGCGCCACGGCTTGCCCTCCAGCATGATCTCGACGACGGTGCCGTGTGCCTTGCCGCATGGCATGGTGGGCGCACCGGGGAAGGCGGTGATGACGTTGCCGGCGCGATCGCACAGCACGTACCGGAATTCGCCAGGCAGGATGTTGGGCAGCGACAGGCCCAGCTTGATATCGGTAAGGCGGCGCAGGAATTCTTCGCGACGCGGCACGTCATCCATGTTGAGCGTGGTGAGGTCCGCATAGGCCTGCGCCGACATGCGCAGATCGCTCACCACCTGGCGGCTGTTGGTGCGCGAGATTTCCAGATGCGCGATGACGAGCTGCACCAGCAGCATCAACACCAGCGCGAGCAGGATCAGCACATACAGGCGGAACGACAGCGAGCGAACCCGCAGGATGGCTGGAACCGCCAGCTTCATTGGGCGGCCCCGCGGTTGCCACCGATCATGTAACCGACACCGCGAATGGTCTGGATGGTTTCGTTGCCGAGCTTGCGGCGCAGGTGGTGGATGACGACCTCCAGCGCGTTGGCGCTCACGCTGTCGCCCTCACGATAGAGCGCGTCCATGAGCGTCTCGCGCGGTACCCACCGGTGGGCGCGGCGCACCAGTTCAAGCAGCAGCTGGTATTCGCGCGGCGTGAGTTCGATGACCTGCCCCTCTTGCGTCACGCGCTTCTGCGAGGGTTCCACCACCAGGTTGCCGACGTTCCACTGATTGGTGCTCTGCCCCGCATGGCGGCGCAGCACGGCGCGCAGACGGGCGATGAGTTCGTCCACGGGGAACGGCTTGACGAGAAAATCGTCCGCGCCGGAATCCAGGCCCTTGAGCCGTTCCGACAGCGCGTCGCGCGCGCTGGCGATGATGACGGGCACGTCGCTGTGCGCGGCACGCAGTTCTTCCAGGAAAGTATGGCCTTCACCATCGGGCAACCCGAGATCGAGCACGATGGCTTCGAACGTGTTGGTGGTGATCCATTTCTGCGCGTCGACAAGGCGGCGCACCCAGGTCGCGTTGTAGCCGGCCTGACGCAGCGCGCGGGCCAGCGCCGTGCCCAACGGCAAATCGTCTTCGATGAGGAGGATGGCGTTCATGCGCGGGAATCTCGGCGGCGGTAATGACGGTAAACGGACAACCGGCACCTGGAAAACAGGCGCCGGCGAAGGTCGAAATCTACCGCAACGGACTGAGCTTTACCTTAAATGTGTGGAGGCACGTGACGAAGAAGTCTCCTCGCCAATACATACCGGGCGCGGGCTCGGGCATGCAACGTGGCGTTTAGCTATCATTCCGAAATTCCGATTGCATTTTCCTTAAGCCGCCGAGCATGTTCCGCCTGCCCACCACCGCCACCGCGCCGTTCTGCCCTTCCGAGGTGCGCGGCACCGTTGCCGTCCCGCCCGGCCTGCCCCTGTGGAAAAAGCTGCTGCGCTTTGCGGGGCCGGGGTTGCTGGTGTCGGTCGGTTATATGGACCCGGGCAACTGGGCGACCGACATCGAAGCCGGTTCGCGCTACGGCTACGCGTTGCTGTTCGTGGTAGGGCTCTCGAGCCTGGCGGCAATGGTGCTGCAGTGCCTGTCGGCGCGGCTTGGCATCGTCACCGGTATGGATCTGGCACGTGCCTCGCGCAACCGCTATCAGCCCGGCCCGTTACGCGCGCAGTGGCTGATGGCGGAGCTGTCCATCATTGCGTGCGACCTGGCTGAGGTGCTTGGTTGCGCGCTGGCCTTCCACTTGCTGCTCGGTGTGCCGATCCTGTGGGGCGTGGCGCTCACCGCGCTGGACACGCTGATCGTGCTGGGCCTGAAGGGCAAGAACTTCCGCCAGCTGGAAGCCATCGTGCTGGGGCTCATCCTCACGATCGGGCTGTGCTATTTCGTTGAACTCGTGCTCATCAAGCCGCATTGGCCGTCGGTGGCTGCAGGGCTGATGCCCTCGTGGCAGGCCGTGAGCCAGCGCGAGCCGCTGTACCTGGCGATCGGCATCCTGGGCGCGACGGTGATGCCGCACAACCTGTACCTGCATTCATCCATCGTGCAGACCCGCATGACGGCCAGCACCGAAGCCGCCAAGCGCGAGGCCATCGGCCTGTCGCGGCTGGACACCATCGTGTCGCTGGGGCTGGCGCTGCTCGTGAACGGTGCAATCCTGATCCTGGCCGCAGCGGCATTCAACGCGCACGGCCACCAGAACGTGGCCGACATCGAGGATGCCTACCACCTGCTGGAGCCCATCGTCGGGACGGCGCTGGCCGGGCTGCTGTTTGGCATCGCGTTGCTGGCGGCGGGGCAAAGCTCGACCTTTACCGGCACCATCGCGGGGCAAATCCTGATGGAGGGCTTCCTCGATTTGCGCATGCCCTGCTGGCAGCGGCGGTTGATCACGCGGGCGCTGGCGCTGATCCCGGCGTTCATTGGCGTGGCGATGCTGGGCGACCACGCCATCGGCAAACTGCTTGTCATCAGTCAGGTGGTACTCGGCCTGCAGTTGCCGTTTGCGATGTTTCCGCTGATCCGCATGACAGGCGATCGCACCTTGATGGGCGTCTTTGTTAACAGCCGATTCACGTCGTGGCTGGCGTGGGGCCTGTTCGTCGTCATCGGCGTCGCCAATATGTGGCTGGTATGGCAGGTACTGGCGGGCTGATACGCACATTGCGGGATTTCCCCCACTAAAAATCCGCGCACGGGGCTGCCCGCCGCCATTAGAATGCGCGCTTTGTTGCGCAATCCGGCCACGCCCGCGCCCGCATCATCCCGTCGCGCCCGAAGGCCTTTCTTGTCCTGCCTTGAGCGCGAACCTGCCTACCGCCTCCGACCTGCCCGACGCCCGCACGCCCTCGCTCGACTATCAGGCGCGCCATTTCGTGCCGATGATCCTCGCGCTGAGCAAATGCGGCGTGCTCGGTTACGGCTTCGCGATCATGCTGGGCTGGTCGGTCGGGCTGCTGCATCGGCCCGAGCCGTTGCTTGGACTGCTGCTTTTGCTGATGGCAATCGTGGTGACGGCGCAGCGGCATCGGCATACCGGCCTGTGGGGGCTGCTGGCGCTCACGCACCTGTTTGCCGAAGAGGTGGCCATCATCGCGTTCGGTTATCAGGCCGGGCTCCAATGGGTGCTCCCGGCGTTCTATCTGATGCCGCTTGCCACCAGCCCCGCGTGGCTCACCCGGCGCGATTTCTGCATTGCCATGGTGATGTGCGCCGCCGGGCCGCTCGTCGCGCTGCTCATCGCGCCGGAACCGGCCACGGCAATCCGCCACGGCTGGCTCGGTCTGGTGCTTTATCTGCCGATCTGCATTGCCGCAGCGGCGGTCATTCACCACTACCTGCTGCGCGCCATGGCCCGGCACTTTGCGGCCGAACGCAGCCTCGCCGATCGCGCCAACACGGACCACCTGACCGGCATGCTCGCGCGGCAGCGCTTCTTTGAACTCGGCAGCTTTGCGGTCGAGCGCGCGCAGCATCATGCCGAGCCGTTGTGCGCGTTGTACCTCGACGTCGATCACTTCAAATCCATCAACGATACGTGGGGACACGCCGCCGGCGACGAAGCGCTCGTCGCGCTCTCCGATGCGCTGGCGGGTGTGCTGCGCCCCGCCGATCTCTTCGGCCGCCTGGGCGGGGACGAGTTTGCCGTGCTGCTGCCGGGCTGCGGCCTGACGGGCGCGCTTGCGGTGGTCGAACGGCTCAAGACTGCCGTGGCCCGCACGCAAACGCCCGTCGGGCCCCTGACGGTGAGCGTTGGCGCCGCGGCGCTGCGCCCCGGGCAAGACCTTGCGCGCCTGCTGGCCGATGCCGATCTCGGCCTGATGGAAGCCAAGCGTCAGGGCCGCAACCGCGTGTGTGTATCGACTGACGCCGACCCCGCGGCAACGCTGCGGCCGTAGCGCAGGCACGCTATGTGCGGCGCAGCATCCGTGTTTTCTGCACGGAGAAACCCATGGAGTGGCTCAACGCCCACACCTTCCTGCGCGTGCCGGCCCGCGATTGGGCCGCCGCCACATTGACTGTCATCGCCGCGTATGCAGTGCTGTCAAGCGTATTGCGCCTCATCTGCAACCGGCTTGATGCGCGCGCGCGCCGTACCGGCCATCGCTTTGACATTCTCATCACCGCAGTGCTGCGCGATACGCATCCGCTCTTCATTGCACTGGCCGCATTGCTTGCCGGGTCGTACTTCATCGATCTGCCCACGCGCATTGCCAACAAGCTTGACCACATCTGGTTCGTCATCATCGGGTTCCAGATTGCGCTGTGGCTCAACCGCGGCGTGAAGCTGTGGGCGCGCGATCGGCTGTCGACGCAAACCCACGCCACACGCAATCCGGTCATCACATCAATGACCGCCTGGGTGCTGCGGTTTGCGCTGTGGTCAATGCTGCTGCTGGCCATTCTGGCCAACGTGGGCGTGAACATCACGGCCTTCGTCGCCAGCCTGGGGGTGGGCGGTGTGGCGGTGGCGCTGGCGGTGCAGAGCATCCTGAGCGACTTGTTTGCCTCGCTCGCCATCGGGCTGGACAAGCCGTTCGAGATTGGCGACTTCATCGTCTTCGAATCGATTGCCGGCACTGTGCAGCACGTGGGCCTCAAGACGACGCGCATCCGCAGCCTGTCGGGCGAAGAGATCGTCGCATCCAACACGGCGCTGCTCAAGAGCACGATTCATAATTACAAACGGATGTCGGAACGACGCATCGTCTTCGCCTTTGGGGTGACCTACGATGCGCGCGCCGCGCAACTGCAGAAAATTCCGGACATCGTGCGCCGTGCGGTGGAGGCCGTCGGCAACACGCGTTTCGATCGTGCGCACTTCAAGGAGTTTGGCGAGAACGCGCTGAACTTCGAGGTCGTGTATTTCGTGACCGATCCGGATTTCAATCTGTACATGGATATCCAGCAGCGCATCAACCTGACGATCCTGGAAGGGCTGGAAAATCTGGGCACCTCGTTCGCCCTGCCCACGCGTACGATCCAGCTGGTGCGCCGTGACGGCGAACCTGTTGGCCCGGAAGACCTCGCCGACCGCTCACCCGCCAGCACTCAGCGTGTGAGCGCGCGGGCTAGCGGTTGACCACTGCGGGCATGCTGAGAAACGCCGCATCGAGGCTGCGCCACAGCGGTCTTGAACGCGGCACCATGTCTTGCCGGAAATACCACCAAAAGTAGCCGCCGACAAAGCGAGGATGCGTGACTGCGAGCCCGTAATAGTGGGCAACGAGCGCCGTCTTGCGTGCGGCATGGCGCGTACCGACTTCTCCAAAGCCCAGTGCGGCGTGCGGAAACAGATCGCCCAAGCGGCTGAACACGGCGTTCCAGTCGGGTGGCGCGATCTTGCAGTCGTCTTCATAGAAGCTGATGAACACGTAGTCGAGCCCATCGCGCAGCCGTAGCGGCACATTGCGCTGCGTCCAATCAAACATGGCGCGTGATGGCTGCTCGGCGCAGCCCTCGTTGTAGTACAGCGTGAGCGCCGTGCGGCCGCCGCCGGCCTTGATGACCTCATAGGCTGCCATGGTCTTGTCGATCACGTCGCGTGTGGGGCCTGTCCACTCGCCGTTGATCTCATTGCCGATTTCCCAGACATCGACGTTGCCGGCGAGCGTGTGCAGATAAGCCGCGGCACGCTGGCGCAGTTGCGGGGTCGTGTACTGCTTGAGCGTGGAGGAATCGGCCAGCTCACCCATCACGTAAGCCACGTCCCGGATGGCGGCCACGGGCCCGACGTAATGCGGTGCGTCCATGCCTTCATCAAAGACGACGCGCACGGTGGGTGTGCGCGAGAGGTGCGACAGTGCGTCGACCACGGCGGGCACGTTGTCCACCGCATCGACGGTCACGCCATACAACGGCACAGGGCCGGAAGGCATCGCGCCCACCGGCCCTGCTGCTGCGGTGGATGCGCTCAAGACCAGCATGGCTGCCGCCACCAGTACCGAGCGCATCCGCAGCATCGCCTACTGCGCCGTGCTGGCATCCACCCAGGTAAAGCCCAGCGCGGTGATGCCGTTGATGATGGTTTGGAAATCCGCATAGCCCGGCGTGCCGATCTCCGGCTCAAGCCAGAACGGGTGGAAGAAGAACGAGGCAAAGCCGTCTCGCACCACCTGCGCATACGTCGCATTGGTCAGAATGTCCTGTGCGGTGTAGGTCAGGCACGACGACGGATCGATATTGCAGATGTTGTACTCCACGTTGCCCAGGTTTTCCGGAATGATGCGCTGGTTGTAGTAGTCCTTCTGAATGATGTACGGGAAGAACTGGCCAACCGAAAAATCATGACCCGGCGTCGAGGCATTCAGCGTCTGCGGATTGTCGGAGGTGTAGTACACCACGCGCTGATACGTGGTCTTGAAGTACTGGGGTACCGCCTTGATGGCTAGCGGAGACGACTGATAGTGCGGCGCCTCCCAGGCGAACGGCGCGTAGCCGTTGAGCTGGAACTCCAGCAGCCCCGACGACAATCGCCCTGCTGCCCATTGCGTTGAATCTTCGTTCACGGGCCGGTTCTGCGTGGCGAACCAGAACTCGAAGTCGTTCGCGCTGACGGCGTTGATGAGGTTCGGGATGTTGCTGTACTGGTGGGTGTAGCCGTGCATCAGGATCTTCCCCCCCCGCGCCAGTGCGTGGTTCAGTGCCGACTTGAGCCCCGTTGCATTGACGAGATGGATCGTCTGCGCAACGCCGCCGTTGTAGACACCGTTCGGGTCCTTGTACAGCGGGATGGTGGCAAGCGAGAACGGAATCTTGTTGCTGTACAGATAATCCGTGAGGGTATTGATGGACGTCACCGTGTTGGTGGCGTTGATGTCTTCCAGACGCACGAGCGCACGGTGCAGCGTCGGCGCATTGGTTCCCAGGATGTCATGCAGCATGTCGCATATCACCAAGTAGCGGTCGCGCGGTCCGATGTACGAGAACGGCATGTCGGCGAAGTACCAGAAGTTGCCTGAGCGGATCACATACGGAGCCGTCGCCTTGGTCACCGAGTTGGTGATCGTGACCAGGCTCGTCGCCTTGGTGGCATCGGCCACCGCCGTCACGCCAATGTCGGGGTCTGCGGAAATCGCCCCGGTCGTGGCGTTGAAGGCGTAGTACTTCGTCATCGTCTGGTTCTTGTAGGTGACCGTGTCAAAGAAGCCAGGGTTCGGTGCGCTGGCTGACGGTGCCGCGTTCATGCCCGCCAAGTTGGAGAACGAAATGCCGTAGCGCGAGGTAAACGGATACGCCGTATTCCAGGCAAGTTCCCACAGGTTGTACTTGAACCAGACCACGGTCTTCTGCGTGGTCGTCACATCCGACAGGAACGCTGCCGGTATGGGATTGTTGTAGTAACTCCCCATGTAGAAGATAGCGGTGTACTGCTCGGTCATGCCCGCCGTGTAGTTCTGCACGGGCAGCAGCGTGATGGTGGTGTTGAAGTGCGCGAGCAGGTTGTACAGCATGATCGCGTACGACTTGCCGAGGTTGGTGTACTGGTCGTTTGGCGGAGCGTCGTACAGCACGAGCATCGGGGCTGGCGCGGTCTGGGCCGATGCAGATCCACCAATGGTCACGCAGATGGGCCCAAGCCCAATTGTGCAGGTGGCGGCCTGCACTGGCGCTGTCAGCGAGACCCCGAGCATGCCGCCCGCAAAGACGAGCGCGCACAGAAACTTTCGTAGCAATGTCTTCATGATGACTCTCCGACTCATGGCAATCATGGGCGATAGACCGAGCCGTCCGCTTGGCGGTAGAGCCCGAGGTTGAAATTGGGGCCACGGTCGTGGCCACGTTCAGTGCCTGTCGTTTCGTTTTCCGGCATGCCGGGGCGGACTTCGGTCACGACGGCCGGGCGCGGCGGTGGGATGACCTGTCCGTTCTCGTCCATGACGCCGTAGCCGTAGGCGCGCGCGCCTCCGGTCACGGGCCTGGGCGTTGCTGCTGCCACAACGGTGGGCTGCATGGGTTGCGCAGCCATGGCCGTCGCCTTCGAAGACGCGGGCGGTGGGGCCTTCTTGTTCGTGCCGGCGCCGGGGGTGCCCTGGTCTGTCGCGCCGGTCACAATGGCAGGCACACCACCATCACCGCCCCCCGGTGGCGCGACGATCAACCAACCGGCGACAAGTGCGGAGGCAACCAACACGCCGCCCCCGATTTGCTTCGCTTTCATCAAAGCCTCCTAACCGTTCAGGCGGTGCTGTGTTGACGACCCTTGCGCGGTGGCACGCGCCGCTTCCAGATCGATGATTTCGGCCTCGGTGGCCGGTTTGCGAATGAGTTGCGGGCCGCGCGCTGCCTGCTTCGGCTGCGTGGTGAAGGCGTTCTTCAGCGCATCGACAATGCGCCGGCAGGCCTGGCCGTCGCCATAGGGGTTGTGCGCCTGTGCCATGCGTTCGTATTCGGCGGCGTTGTTAAGCAGCGTTTCTGCCTCGTCGACGATGCGTTGCGTATCGGTGCCGACCAGCCGTGCGGTGCCCGATGCCACAGCCTCCGGTCGCTCGGTCGTGTCGCGCGTTACCAGTACCGGTTTGCCAAGAGCGGGCGCCTCTTCCTGAATGCCACCGGAATCGGTGACGATCAGGTAGGCGCGGTCCATCAGGTAGACGAACGGCAGGTAGTCCTGTGGCGCAATCAGATGAACGTTGCCGTGGCCGGAAAGGATGGCGCTGACCGGCTGCTGCACGTTCGGGTTCAGGTGCACCGGATAGACGACCTGCACGTCCGGATGTCGCGCCGCCAGCAGGCGCAGCGCCACGCAGAAGTTCTCGAACGGCTCGCCGAAGTTCTCGCGGCGATGGCCTGTCACCAGGATCATCCGACGCCCAGCCGCCAGGAACGGATAGCGCGCCGCCAACTGCGCTGACAGCGCGGCATCGCTGTCCAGCCGTTGCTTCACGGCCAGCAACGCATCGATGACGGTGTTGCCGGTAAGCGTGACCTGCTCGGGGTCGATGCCCTCGTCCAGCAGGTTCTGGCGTGATTCGGCCGTAGGCGCGAAGTGCCAGGTGGTCACGGAATCGGTCACGCGCCGGTTCAACTCTTCCGGCCATGGCGACCAGATGTTGCCGGTACGCAAACCCGCCTCCACATGCCCGACCGGAATGCGCCGGTAGAACGCTGCGAGGCTCGCCGCCAGCGTGGTCGTCGTATCGCCGTGGACCAGCACGGCATCGGGCTTGTAGGCGTCTAGCACGCCGTCGATGCCGCTCAATACGTTGGATGTGATATCGGACAGCGTCTGCCCGGGCCGCATCAGGTTGAGGTCAAACTCCGGCACGATGCCGAAGAGCTCCAGCACTTGATCCAGCATCTGCCGGTGCTGCGCGCTCACGCACACTGCCGACGCAAAGCCTGCCTCGGCCTGCAATGCCTGCACCAGCGGCGCCATCTTGATGGCCTCTGGGCGCGTGCCGAACACGGTCAAGATCTTCCCCATCATCACTGCACTCCCCTGTCGTCTGCTCCGGCGCGCCTGCAAAGCACGACGGGCGCGAAGACGCGCGTGTCGCTTCTGACGCCGGGCAGACCTCGCTACTGAGCGAAGGCCGTGCCATGCGTCCTGCTTTGACCCACCATGGCGCTGCGACGCCATCCTGTGGACGCCGCTGCCAAGTCTCTTTGTTACCCGTTTCCCTCGGCGGTCAAAAACGTTTCATCTGCGACACCTCTGACTGGGGTCTGCTTGAATCCGGGGTTGCCCTAGAACCAAAGAATGGCTCGCGCGACCACCCCCTTTGCTCGATCCGCGTGCGTCAACGGCAAGCGGTATTGCACGGTCAAGTCCAGCCAACTGGCCGGCGCCGCGTAGTGCGACTCGCGAAACCAATAGCGGAAGTTGATGCCTGGGCCGACACCCAGCGCAAGCTGGTGGTCGATCGCCTTGTTGTCGTGATCGCCCGCCAGCACGATGTGCGGGTAGACCGTGAGCCGATCGCTGACGGAGTTCAGTAGCCACGTGTGTCCGTAGCGCATTTCCGTGCTGATGATCATCCGGCCCTGGTTGAGGAAATAGGCGCCCTCGCCATACACCTGCCAGGTCTGCCAGCGCGGCTTGGTGACCTGCAGGTCGAGCCCCTGGTCGGTCGAGAACCCGATGCGCAGCAGCGTGTCGTTGGTGGTCAGTTGCCCAATGCGGAAAAGGCGCTCGGCGGTGAACACCAGGTTGATGTCCTTGATCGGCTTGTAGCGCGCGCCCACCGAGCCCTGCGCGGTCGGGAGGCCTGTGTGGCCATTGCGGTCGTACACGTTGTCATAGCCGCGCGCAAAGACCTGGAAGATGCTGCCGTCCCGATACCCGATGCCGGGCGGCTGCCAGTACACCTCCGCGCCCGCTTGGCCCACGCTCACGGTGTTGGGCAAACCGAACGCCGAAGTTTGATATGCGCCCGAGACGACCATGCCGAAGTTACGCTGCATCTGCTCGACTTCGCGCCGGTAGCCGAAGCGGCGGTCGGGTGGAAGGCGGTCGTCGCCATTGCTGCCGCTGTCGCCCTTGGCATCGGCATCGGCGCGGTCGAGACTTTGCCGGAAAAGCCCGATGGCGGTCGGGTTGTCGCCCAGGCGCTTGGCCGCGTAGGCGGCATCGGCGTAGTGCGTCCAGCTGCCTTGGCCGGAGGCAAAGCCGCGCTGGAAGGCTGCCAGCGCGGCACGATCGTCACGCGCGCGCAGGTGACTGTAGGCATCGTTCAACTCACGCTGGCCGATCACGCGCCGGTCATTGGCGGACGTGGTTTCGCCCTGCGCTTCAGGTGCCATCGCCTGGGCAAGCAGCGCCTTGGCGTAGCGCTGGCGCGCCGGGTCCGTCGCGTGTTCGGCTGCCAGCGTGGCGGCCTGAGACGCACCATCGCGGTCGCCCAATTGCAGGCGAGATTGCGCGAGACGCAGTTGCACGTCGGCGTCGGGTTCGTCCTTCATGCCGCTCAGCGCATCGAGGGCGGCTTGCGGGTGCTTGGCCGAATATGCGCTGTCCGACCAGGCCAGATGCAGATTGCGCTGCTCCTGCGGCGTCCAGTCGGTGCCTTGCACAGCGTGTGCAAAGTCCTGTTCGGCCACGGCGGGATCGTCCGCTTTCTGCGCGAGGAACCCGTGCTGTGCAAAGACACGGGGCTCGTCGGGATACTTCCGCAGCAGCGCATCAGCCTGCGCGCGCGCCGCATCCAACTGGCCCTTGCGCGTCAGCACATCCAGCAGCAGCAGGTTCAGTTGCAGGCTGTCTGGCTGCGCGGCCAACGCCGCACGCGTGGCGGCTTCCGCATCGTCGAGCTTGTTGGCGTCGATGGCGCGATAGGCGCGGTCGGCGCGAAAATAGGCGTCGGGCTGCAACGGCGCGGGCGGCTCCGCCAGGGATACGCCATGACAGAGCGCCCACACTGCCGCGGCAATCGGCCAGCGCAAACGGCGCACGGTTAGACGAATGGCTCTCTCGTGTGTCATGCCACACCTCCCGCAACAGATGGGTTGGGCCGCGGCTCTGATCCGGGGGGCAGATCCGGCGGCACAGGAATCGGGGGGATGGTGGAAGCCTCGGATGCGGGTGCCGTGCCGGCTGCAATGCCTGGGCCGGCGCCCGTCATGGATTCGACGGCCAACATGGCCGAATGCGCCGACGGTCCGAATACGACCGTGGCACGGCGGTTAGGGTCGGCCATCTGCGCCAGCTCGGCCGACATCTCGTGGTCGCACGCCATGAAGCAGGCGACCTTGCGGCCCGCAGCGCGGGCCAGCTCTTCCAGCACTTCGCCCTCGGGCAACTCAGACACGGCGATGTTGAGCGACCCGTCTTCGCCAATCGAGAACGGCACCACGTGATGCCGCACGGCCAGGTCTCGCGGCAGGCAATCGGCCAGCGCTCCGAGCACGACGTTGGTCAGGCTCACGCGCGGCAGGTCGACCTGCTCGGCCAGCGCATCGGCCAGCGTGTCGGGCGTGACCAGCCCCTGCTCGACCAGCACTTGCCCAAGCCGGTGCCCGCTCTGGCGCTGGATGGCGAGTGCTGCATCCAATTGCTCCTGCGTGAGCACTTCCCACTTGACGAGCGTCTCGCCAAGCTTGCAGCGCGTACGGCCCAGCGCGTCGTTCGACAGATAGGTGTGCTGCGTCTTGTCCCAGGCGATGGGCTTACCTGTCAGGCAGTAGATCAGGAAGATCTTCCACGCCCGGCACACCGAGAAGAAGTTGATGAAGTTGTTCACCACCAGCCTGGGCAGGCACAACACGCCCTGCAACGGGCCGTTGAGCCGACCGACAAAGTACACGCGCTGCGCCAGCCGGTTAAAGAGCAGCGCCGCGTTGATGGCCAGCAGGTCCTGCATCCAGATGCTGCCGACCACGAACGTGCCATCGGGGATCGTGATCACGCCTTTGAACATCAGCGCGCCCAGCGCCAGATAGTTCAGCGACAGCACATAGGCCAGGATGGAGAACAGCGCCGTAAGCACGCCTTTTCGATCCCGGAAGAACATGTAGCGGGTAACGAGGTTGCCATTCCACCCCATCTGCAACCAGCCCTGGAACGCGATACCGAGCACCCAGCGCGCGCGCTGCCGATACGCCGTGCGGAAGGTGCTCGGAAAGTACTCCCGCGTGGCCAGCAGTTGCGGGCGGGTTCCCTTGCGCCGCCCAAAGCGCCAGCGTGTGCGCGTCTTGCCCTCGGCATCCTCGGTTGGTTCTGCGTTCTCGCAGATCGGGAAATGCACGAATGCTTCGCGCATGCCCAGTTCGCGCAGGCGAAAACTGAAGTCATAGTCTTCCGTGAGCGTGCTGGTGTTGAAGGGCGAATCGCCGCGCACCTTCATCACGGCTTCGATGGCACGGCGGCTGTAACAGAGCGCGACGCCAGCACCGGGCACCGTGCCGGTCAGCGCCTGGCGCGCCACCAGGTCTTTCTGGTGCGTCTCGGAAAAATCATCCATGTACGTGCCGGCCACCCACTCATACCACTTGCGCTCAAGCGAGAGCACCGGAAGTTGCACCAGATCCTGATCAAGGATGAAGTAGTTGAAGTACTTCAGCTCCAGCGGGTGGATCACGTCTTCACAGTCGTGCATGATCACGCCCGCAAAGCGGATACCGTGCCCAGCCTCGTGCCGGATGATGGTCTGGATGATGGTGTTCAGGCAGTCGGCCTTGCACGTCGGGCCATCGTGCGTGACCGCCGCGCGCACCACACGGCCGGGGTAGCGGCGCACCATGCGTTCGACTTCGGTGGTGGTTTCCGCATCGTTGCGGTACGCGCCGGCAAAGATAATGAAGCGCGTGTACTCCATCGTCGCCAGGGTGTTCTCAACCATCTTGGCGATGACGTCGTACTCCTTCCAGGCCGGCACCATGATGGCGAGCCATTGCTCTTCGCGCTCGCGCAACGATTGCGCCGAAATCGTGACCGGCGTGCGGCCACGCTGCGGCCAGAGCCACAGCTCCCGCACCCAGTAGAAGGCGTCCAGGAAGAAGTCGTCGGCGGTGCTGATGAAGATGACGAGCGTGGTCGCTACCGTCAAGGTGTTGAGCAACGCCAGGTAAAGCTCCCATGGCAAATCGCTCACGGCTGCTCCCCTGCCCCGGCCTTGCGGGCGCGTTGCGAGTGTCCGGCGTACCCCCCGCCTTGCGCAGTGGCGCTCATGCTTCCCCCAAGGTCTTTTCGACGTGCGACGCAACCGCTTTGCGCCATGGCATCCGACCCAATCTGCCACCGCCGATCGGGTTGACGCGTCGCCCTCTGGCCTGCTTCTCGTGAAGGGGAACGCGAGGACCATACCAACGCCCGCCAAAGCGCACAGTTATGCGGTGCAGCACATCACATGCGCCTTCAGACACGTGCCGGATAGCCCGGGTTGTTGCATGCGTGAACGCAGGAAACGGGCGGTGGCGGTGGCGGGATCAACGCCACGGCATACAACGCCATCTGATATGGGGGGGACATTCGTCCGGCAGCCAACAAGGCCTCCCTACAAACGACGGAGGCGCTGCCCGATCAAATGCAGGCGGTTTGGCTTAGGCGAGCGGGGAGCACCCCTGACCGGCGTGGGCGCGTGTTACCGCATGAACTAATGCGCGCAACTGGGCGCAGGTTGCAAAGTCTTATGCGCAAAGGCTCTGCCCGATGAATCGCGCGGCAAAACGCGACCGACCTCGCGGTCCGGCGTTGCGTTGGCGACGCCGCAACGCAAATCGTCGGCCGGATCAACAACCTCGGCCCAAGCAGTTCTGCAAATCGGTTGCAGCGCTGAAACACAAAGCCGCGCTCAGGGCGCGGCTTGTCGGGATGGACGTGTCGGCGGGTGCGTCAGAACTGTTCCCAGTCGTCGGCATCGTGCGAGACCGCGGCCAAGGCAAGCTTGCCGGGCTTGGGTTCAACTGCCACGGCAGGCGCTGCCTTCACGTCCTGAGCGGGCACAACAGCCGGTTTGACTGGCGCGGCCAAGCGCTTGCGTGCCGCACGCGCCGTCGCAACGGCAGGTTTGCGTGCCACCGGTTTGGCGACCGGGCCGGGGTTGCTGGACACGGCCGATGCAGCCGAACCAGCATGCGCCGCCTTTGGAGCTACGGGCGCCAGCACAGGTTCAACGTGTACACCCGCCGCCGGCAAGCGGAACGACGCGACCGCCTCGCGCAGCACACCTGCCTGCTCTTCCAGCGATTGGGCCGCAGCCGCAGCCTCTTCCACCAGCGCGGCGTTCTGCTGGGTCACTTCGTCCATTTGCGTGACGGCCTGGTTGACTTGCTCGATACCCGCGCTCTGTTCGTCCGATGCGGAGCTGATCTCGCCCATGATGTCCGTCACGCGCTTGACGGCCACCACCACTTCGTCGATCACCGCGCCGGCTTCGGTCACCAGCGTCGAGCCGTTCTCAACACGGCCCACCGAATCGCTGATCAATTCCTTGATTTCCTTCGCTGCCGTGGCGGAGCGTTGCGCCAGACTGCGCACCTCACCCGCCACCACCGCAAACCCCCGGCCCTGTTCGCCTGCGCGCGCAGCTTCCACTGCGGCATTCAACGCAAGGATGTTCGTCTGGAACGCAATGCCTTCGATCACGCCGATGATGTCGGCGATCTTCTTGCTGCTGTCGTTGATGCCCGACATCGTCTCGATCACGCGGCCCACCACTTCACCGCCCTTCACGGCGATGTCCGACGCGTTGCCGGCAAGCTGGCTGGCCTGACGTGCGTTGTCGGCGTTCTGGCGCACGATGCTCGTCAGCTCTTCCATGCTCGACGCAGTTTCTTCCAGTGACGAAGCCTGTTCCTCCGTACGCTGCGACAGGTCCATGTTGCCGGCCGCAATCTGCTTGGTGGCGCTGGCGATGGATTCGCTGCCGCCGCGCATTGTCACGATGGTGCGGATCAGGCCGCGCTGCATGTCGATGAGACCTTGCGTGAGCGCGCCCATTTCGTCCTTGCTGCCGACAGTGATGCGCTCGGTCAGGTTGCCGTTCGAGATCGCGCTGAAGTGGCCCAGCATCTTTGACAACGGCACCGAAATTGCCCGGTGCAGGCCAAATGCGCACCCCAGCGCCGCCGCAATGCCCACCCCGATGGCGCCGATGATCAGCATCAGGAACGCGTGCGATCGAGCCGCTGCGCTTTCGTAGGCTGCCTTGGCCTGTTCGACCTGGCTGCGATCCAGCGCATCGGCTGCCGCAGACAGCGCCACGGACAGCGGCGGAATCACGTTCATCACCACCTTGTCGACGGTCGCGGCATCGCGGGCACGCAATGCGGTCATCAGCGGCTCGATGCCGTCACGGAAGAATGCGTTGCGCTTGGTCTCCATGTCGGCGGCCAGACGGCTTTCGTCCGCGTTCATGGGCAGGGTCTTGTATTGCTTCCAGGCGTCGTCAGACTTCGTACGGTAGCCGTTGGCCTTGTCCAGGATGGCCGGCACGTCGGCGGCATCCGGATGGAAGACCGCGCGATCGAGCGTCGTGCGCACGATCGCCGCATTCAGCTGCGCCTTGCCGACCAGCGAGGTCGAAGCGAGCTGATTGGTGTAGATCTCGTTGATGTTCGCGTCGGACGCGCGCATTCCGATCACGCCAATGGTGCCGGTAATGGCGAGCAGCAAGGCCAGCAGCGTCAGCGCTGCATTGAGACGGAAACGGATGGAAAGTCGATTGAGCATGGGAATCACCGCGGGGTTATTGCCTCCGCTATATCGGTCGGCCCGCACCGTTTCTGAAGCCGGCGCGGGCGCTCCCATGCAGGAAGTGGCTAGTACGGCACTGCCATGTTGTTTTCGATGCGGGCGCGATTCCCCACGCGCAGGCCGTTGGGGTTGTTCTGGGTGAGCGTGACACGCGAGTTGTCGTTCAGCCGCATGGTCACGCGGTAGGTCTGGCCGACCACCGTGTTGCCTTCCACAGCGTTGCCCGCCATGGCACCCGCCACCGCGCCGCCGATGGTGGCCACGGTATTGCCGCGCCCGCCGCCAACCTGGTGGCCAAGCAAGCCGCCCACCACGCCGCCGAGCACGGCACCCACGCCGCTCGACTGGCCGCGCACGGGCACCGCTTCGACGTATTCGACAACGCCGTAGCGGTTATCCGCTGGCGCTTGATAAGACGGGTCGCCGTTGTTCGGATACGGCGAATAGTTCGGTTGCGAATATGTCGGCTGGGGCTGCGAATACGCCGGCGCCGGCTGCTGCGGATACGGCTGCGGCGCATTCGCGTCATAGCTGCCATAGCCGTTGCTGTACGTGTTGTCGTACCCGCTGGCATAGCCGCTGCTGTAGGTGGTCGGGGCGATGCTGTTGCCGTAAGCATTGCTGCCCGCGGCATAGCCTGCCCCATAACCGGCGCCGTAACCGGGGTACGCCGGCGCCGTCACGCAGCCCGTCAGCCCTGCTGCCACGGCGGCCAATGCGGCCACAGCCACCCAACGCGCTGCGCGCCCTGCACGGTCTAACTTGTTCGTTGCTCGCATGATGAATCCCGTCTGGTAAGCGAGGCATCTGGGCCGGACCGGCAGTCTGTTCTGCGGCCCGCGGCCATGCGCCTCCTGCCGCAAAGTCTATGCCGCGGCCCTGCAAACCCGTGCAACCAAACCTGCTCTTCGGTAACGGCGTGTAACCGCATGGCGCGCGTGGCTTTCCGCGTGGCGTTGGAGCGCGCGTTATCATCGCCAGGCGCTGCGCGACGCACCTCTTTGCCGGGTCTCGCCCCCATTCATGCGGCCCGTCTCCTCTTCCTACCCCATGCAACCGACCCTGCTGCTCCTCATTGCGATGACGCCCGAGAACATGGCGCAGATCGCTGAACATTTCCGCGTCATCCATGCACCCACCCGCGCCGAACGCGACGCCGCCATCGCGCGCGATGGGCGCGATGTCCGCATCGTGCTCACCAATGGCTCGACGGGCCTGACCGGCGCGGAGATCGCCGCGATGCCCAAGCTGGAACTCGCCTGCGCGCTGGGCGCCGGCTACGAGAACATCGACGTGGAGGCCGCCCACGCGCGTGGCGTGGCCGTAGCCAACGGTGCAGGCACCAACGATGCCTGCGTGGCCGACCACGCGTTTGGCTTGCTGCTGGCCACCGTGCGCGGCATTCCCAAGCTGGATCGGTCCACACGCAACGGTATCTGGCGCGACGACATTCCGCTGCAGCCCGGTGTATGCGGCAAGCGCCTGGGCATCGTCGGCCTTGGCACCATCGGCCTGCAGATCGCGCGCCGCGCAGCCGGTTTCGACATGCAGATCGGCTATCACAATCGCAAGCCGCGCGACGGGGTGTCGTACCGCTACTTCGATGTGCTGAAGGACATGGCCGCGTGGGCCGACTTCCTGATCGTTGCCACGCCGGGCGGTGCGCAGACGAAGCATCTGGTCAACCAGACGATCCTGGAAGCGCTGGGCCCGCGCGGCTACGTGGTCAACATTGCGCGCGGCAGCGTGGTGGATACGGCGGCGCTGGAAGCGGCCATCCGTTCAGGAAAGCTGGGCGGCGCGGGGCTGGATGTATATGAGAGCGAGCCCAAGCCGCCGGCCGGGCTGCTGGACCTGGAGCAGGTCGTGCTGACGCCGCACATTGCCGGCTGGTCGCCGGAATCGGTGCAGGCGACGGTGGATCGCTTTCTGGAGAACGCCCGCGGACACCTGGCGGGCACAGGCGTGGTGTCCCCGGTCTAAGCCAGGGACACCTGCACGCTACGTTACGACGCCGGACGCTTCATCTGGCACGACGTCGGCTGGGCCGCCAGGTGCGGTTCCAGCGTGACGTCGGTACGCCAGCCGTAGCCAGTGTTTTCCTGGTCGTACTTGATCTTCTTGCCGTCGGCCTTCACCCAGGTCGTCACGTACAGCGTCTGCTGCGCCTGGTGATCGGTCTTGCGCATCTCGATCGGGCCGTTGAGCCCATCGACCGTCATGCCTTCCATCACCTTGGCCACCTTGGCCGGCTCAGCCGAACCGCTGGTCTTGATGGCCTTGGCCAGGAAGGCGATGCCGGTGTAAACATCGGCGTTGAAGAAATCGTCGTTGTACTTCTTCTTGAAGCCGTCGAGCACAGCGCTCGTCTTCGCGTTGCCGTCGTTCGGCGCGAAGTAGCTGATGACCTTCACGCGGTCGGCGCCTGATGCGCCCATCGCCGTGGGCACACCGGTGGTGCCAGCGTAGTACGTATAGAAGTTGGTGGTGAGGCCCGCATCCTTCGATGCGCGGATCAGCAGTGCCAGATCGCTCCCCCAGTTACCGGTGATGACCGTATCCGCGCCCGAAGCACGAATCTTCGCGACATACGGCGAGAAGTCCTTCACCTGCGCGAGCGGGTGCAGATCCTCACCCACCACCTGGATGTCCGGGCGCTTGCGCTTGAGGTACTCCTTCGCCGCGCGCGCCACCTGGTGGCCGAACGAGTAGTTCTGGTTCAGCAGGTAGACCTTCTTGATGCTCTGGTCCTTGGCGAGATAGCTCGTCAGGGCCTCCATCTTCATGTCGGAGTTGGCGTCCAGGCGGAAGTGCCAGTAGTTGCACTTGCTGTTGGTCATGTCCGGATCGACCGCGGCGTAATTGAGATAGATGATCTCCTTGCCCGGGTTGCGGTCGTTGTACTTGGCGATCGCGTCTTGCAGCGCCATGCCCACGCTGGAACCGTCGCCCTGCGCGACGTAGCGGATGCCCTGGTCGGTGATCTGCTTGAGGATCGTCAGGCTTTCTTGCGGCGACACCTTGTTGTCAAAGCCGACGACTTCAAACTTGGTGCCGTTGCCGCTCCAGTTCTGCTGGTTGGCCAGATCGGCCGCGTATTGCCAGCTGCGCAACTGGTTCTGGCCCAGCGCGCCCATCAGCCCGGACAGCGGATCGATCCACGCGATCTTGACGGTCTCGGCGTGGACGATGCTCGGGCAGAGTGCGCCCGCGAATGTGCCAACTGCTGCCGCCGCGCACAGCGCGAGTCGGAATGCCTTCATGCAAATGTCTCCTGATGTCTTATCGTTTGACGCCGTGCAGAAGGCATCGTCGAGCATGGTTCTTGTACTAAACCGCAAACCGAGGCTTACGGTAGCTCGATCCTTCCATACACAAACGTATGTGCATGGTAGGAGCGCGTTTGTTGCCGTGTCAACCCGCGCAAACCAGGGGGCCTCAGCACGATTTAAGCGCTGGACAGACCTGTTAGCGGGACTAGAATCCGCCTTCATGCCCAAGCCTTCCCTGCTGCTCGACAAACACGACGACACCGTCGACGTCGGTGCCGATTCCGCCTCCCCTGCCGCGCCGCGTGCACAGCTCACGCCCGACGACTGGGTGCGCGCCGCCACCGATCTGCTCGTCACCAAGAGCATCGATGCGGTGCGCGTGGATGTGCTCGCCAAGCAGTTGGACGTGACGCGTGGCAGCTTCTACTGGCACTTCAAGAACCGCGACGACCTGCTGCACCAGGTGCTGCAGGACTGGAGCGAGCGCACGCGCGTGGGCCCCAAGCTGGAGCGGCAGAACCCGTCGGTGCAGGGGCTCGTCCGCGATCTGCTGGCACTGCCGTTTCGCGGTCGCAGCGCGCGACGCACGGCCATGATCGAATTCGCCATCCGCGCCTGGGCGCGGCGTGACCCGATGGCGCAAGAAGCCGTTGAAGCTGTCGACGAGCATCGCATGGACTACTACGTCCAGCATTTCCAGGCGATCGGCTTTGCGCGCAAAGACGCCAAGACGCGCGCCTTCATGCTGTACGCCTACCAGCTATCGGAAGCCACGCTCTGGCACCAGGGCAGCAAGCCCGATAAGGACGCGCGCCGCCGCTTCTTTGAAGACACGCTACTCGCGGGCGCACCGCAAGACGGTTCGGCCGCGCCTTCGCGGGAATAAATCGTGCTGCATCGTGCGCAATCCTCTCCGGGTGCGCCGCGATGCCCGAATCGCCAGCCTTTCACACATCAGACCTGCCCAGCCGGCTCGATCGCCTGCCCTGGAGCCGCTTTCACACGCGCGTGGTTATTGCACTGGGCATTACGTGGTTGCTCGACGGCCTGGAGGTGACGCTGGCCGGCGCGGTGGCGGGCGCGCTCAAGCAAAGCCCTGCCCTGCATCTCACCAACGCGCAGGTTGGCATTGCCAGCAGCGCGTATCTGATCGGGGCAGTGTTCGGCGCGCTGTTGTTCGGCTGGATGACCGATCGGCTCGGCCGCCGCAAGCTGTTCTTCATCACGTTGGGGGTGTACATCCTCGCCACGCTCGCCACGGCGTTTTCGTGGAGCTTTGCCAGCCTGGTCGTATTTCGCGTGCTCACCGGCGCGGGGATCGGCGGCGAATATGCGGCCATCAATTCGACGATCCAGGAGCTGACGCCGGCACGCGTGCGCGGCTGGACGGACCTCGCCATCAACGGCACGTTCTGGGTCGGAGCGGCGTTGGGCGCTGGCGCATCGTTGTGGTTGCTGGACCCCGCACACATGAGCGTCGATACCGGCTGGCGGCTGTGCTTCTTCATCGGCGCCCTGCTGGGGCTCATCATTCTGGTGATGCGTTTCTGGATTCCGGAAAGCCCGCGCTGGCTCATCACGCGCGGTCGCCACGAAGAAGCGCAGACCATCGTGCAGGACATCGAAAGCGAGATCGCCACGCGTGGCCATCGCTTCGATTCCGCGCCGCTGCCGGCATTGCGCATGCGCAGCCGCGGCCATCCCCGATTGATGGAAGTCGCACGGGTGCTGTTCGTGCAGCACCGGCAACGTGCGTTGGTGGGCCTCGCGCTGATGGCCGCACAGGCGTTTTTCTACAACGCGATCTTCTTCACGTACGCGCTGGTGCTGACGGATTTCTACGATGTGCCCGCGACGAAGGTCGGCACCTACCTGCTGCCGTTCGCGCTGGGCAATTTTCTCGGGCCCCTGCTGCTCGGGCGGATGTTTGACGTGGTGGGCCGGCGCACGATGATTGCCGCCACGTATGCGATCAGCGGTCTGCTGTTGCTCGTGAGTGGCGCACTGTTCAAGGCGGGTGTGCTAGACAGCGCCACGCAGACGATCGCGTGGACCGTCGTGTTCTTCTTTGCATCGGCCGCTGCCAGCTCGGCCTATCTGACGGTGAGCGAAACCTTCCCGCTGGAAGTGCGCGCGCTGGCCATCGCGCTGTTCTATGCCGTGGGCACCGGGCTGGGCGGCGTGGCCGGGCCTGCGCTCTTCGGCTGGCTGATCGATACGCACTCGCGCGGTGCCGTGTTCGGCGGCTATGCGTTCGGCGCGGTTCTGATGCTGCTTGCGGCCGCGGTGCAGGCGTACTGGGGGACGGCCGCTGAGCGCAAACCGCTCGAACACGTGGCTGCGCCGCTGTCGGTGGACGACAGCCCCGCTTGATCTGCGCCAAACCTGCGCGACGCGCGTCGCCAACGGTCGCCTATATACTTCGCGCAGCGCTTTCCTGTGCCTTTTCCGCTTACTGGAGACACCCATGCCTGACGCGACTTACGACAACCAGAACATCTTCGCCAAGATCCTGCGCGGCGAGCTGCCCTGCATCAAGGTGTACGAAGACGACCACACCGTCGCCTTCATGGACATCATGCCGCAGGCCGACGGCCACGTGCTGGTGCTGCCCAAGGAAGGCGCGGCAGAGCTGTTCGACCTGTCCGACGATGCCGCATCGGCCGCCATCCGCACCACGCGCAAGCTGGCGCGCGCCGTGCGGGCTGCGTTCACGCCGCCGGGCATCGCCATCTTCCAACTCAACGGCAGCGCCGCCGGGCAGACGGTGCCGCACGTGCACTTTCACGTGCTGCCGCGCTACAGCGATACCCCGCTGCAACCGCACGCCCGCGTGCAGGCCGACAGCGACAAGCTCAAGGCTCAGGCCGAGAAGATCATCGCCGCACTGCAGGCCGAGTAAGCGCCACCGTTACGGTGCGGCGGATGGCACCGCCGAATCTGCCCGCGCCGTAATGCCTTCCCGCTCTTCCTCCCGTCGATAGGCCAGCCCAGTGCAGGTGCTGGTCGACTACTTCGACGCAGTAGCCGCCGATCGCAACATCACCATCGACGTGCAGGGCGATGCGCAACTACGCGCAGATGCCACGTTGCTGCGCCGGGCGATCAACAACCTGCTCGACAACGCACTGGGTCACACCCCCACCGGCGAGCGCATCGACGTGACGATCTAGACAGCGCCGCAGAGGGTCGCCATCGCCGTGCGCAACCCAGGACCGGGCATTCCGCCCGCCGCCCTGCCGCTGCTGTTCGAGCGGTTCTACCGCGGCACCCCCTCGCGGGCGCAATCCGGCACGCAGTCTGGTGCGCAGTCGAGCCAGTCCACCGGGTTGGGACTGGCCATCGTCAAAACCATCATGGACCTGCACGGCGGTAGCGTGCAGGCCAGCAGCCCGCCGGGTGGGCGGACCGAGTTCCGGCTCGTGTTTCCGGCTTGACGCCAGGCCTCAGGTGCCAATCCGCTGTGCCGACGGCGTACGCGCGGCATCCTGCCCGTCGTCGCGCAGAATCTGCCGATATGCAGCCACAACCACCGAGCCGATAAAACGCAGCAGGCGGCGGGGCGCATTGATGTCTTCGGTCACCGCAAAGCGCGCCGGCGTGCCTTCGACCGGCTCACCGGACAACCAGAACCGCACGCCCGCCGGCACGTCGATCGATTGGCCCGGCTTGAGCCAGATGTCCTGACGCTGATGCTCCTGCGTGACCCACAACAGCCCGGCTTGTGCGGCGATGGTTTGGGCCCGTGCCGACCGCCAGCTCACCGGCACGCCCGGCCGGTCCAGTTCGAATATTCTGATTTCGCGCATGATTGAGACTCCTGTGCCGGGGTTAGTGGTGGATGATTTTTATGGGGACTGCGGATCGGCACGGTCCCATCTTGCGCGGCAGCGCAACCGGTTGACATGAACAGTTGTGAACAGTTTCGCTGAACTGTTCACCATCTTTCGCGAACAGTTCATCCGCATGACCGACAGAACTACATTTGGATATGTCAAACCGTTCGTTTTCGGTCGGGCACCGGGTGGCTAGCATGGTCCATCGCCATTGCTCGGAGCCGCCATGCCAGACGATCACAACGCCGCCATCGACACCACGTTCGGCACCTTGCGCGTACGCCGCGTGGCCGGACATATCGGCGGGGAGGTGCTCGACCTCAAGCTCGGCGCGGAGTTGGCGGAAGACACGTTCGCGAGCCTGTATGCCGCGCTGCTCAAGTACAAGGTGTTGTTCTTTCGCGACCAGCAGCAGTTGGACGATGATCGACACCAGGCCTTCGGCAAACGCTTCGGCCGCATCGTCGCCCATCCGACCGTGCCCGCACCCACCGGCACGCAACTGTTTGAACTCGACGCGTCAAAGGGCGGTGGCCGTGCCGACTCGTGGCACACCGACGTGACCTTTCTCGATGCGTTTCCGAAGGTGTCGATCCTGCGCGCGGTGACGATTCCCGCTTACGGCGGCGACACGGTCTGGGCCAACACGGCCCGCGCCTACGAGCAATTGCCGGATACGCTCAAGCAGCTTGCCGAGCAACTCTGGGCCGTGCACACCAACGATTACGACTACGGTGCCGAGCGCACGCAAATCGACGGCGCACGCCTGCGGCATCACCGCGAGGTGTTTACCGCGTCGGTGTATGAAGCGTCGCACCCCGTGGTGCATGTGCATCCGGAAACCAGCGAACGCGCCCTGCTGCTCGGGCATTTCGTCAAGCGCTTCACCGGCCTGCCGGGGAGCGAATCGACGCGGCTGTTCGAACTGCTGCAGAACCGCGTGACGCGCCTGGACAACACCGTGCGCTGGCAATGGCGCCAGCACGACGTCGCCATCTGGGACAACCGCGCCACGCAGCACTACGCCATCAACGATTACGGCAATCAGCCGCGCCTGGTACGCCGCGTGACCGTGCATGGGGACACGGCCATCTCGGTGGATGGCAGCCGCAGCACGCAACTGCGCCGCCCCGAAGCCACCAACGACGCGCACATCGACACGCTGCTGGCTGGCGCGCACTGACATCAGGCCCCGGCCGCCTGCTGCACCAACCGGTGGTAGAAGCGGATCAGCTCCACCAGGTTGGCTTCGGTGATCCGCTCGTTGGTACCGTGAAAGCGCGGCAGGTCTTCCGGCTTGGCGCGCACCGGCGAGAACCGATACACATGGTCGGCAATCTCGATCATGTGGCGCGAATCCGTCGCACCGATCATGAGCCCGGGCGCCACGACCGTGCCCGGGAACAGCTCGCGCACCGTCTTGTTGATCAACTGATACGACGCCGATTGCGTGGGCGACACCGGCGAGGCCTCGCTCGAACCGGGCAGCCGGCTCAACTCGAACTTGCCTTTAGGTGCAGCGGCCTTGGCGGCGTCTTCCACATGCGCGGTGACGGAGGCGATGGTGTCGCCGGGCAGCAGCCGGAAGTTGACCGTGGCCTCGGCGCGGCCGGGCAGCACGTTGTCCTTGTTGCCGGCTTGCACGATGGTCAGCGCGGTGGTGGTGCGAAGCATGGCGTTGGAGCTGCCCGATGCCTCCAATTGCTTCTGGAGCAGCGGCCCGAAAAGCCACAGGTTCGACAGTGCCACGCGGCTGAAACCCTGCATCTCGGGCGCCAGCGTTGCAAACATCTCCTGCGCAACGCCCCTAATGCCCGCAGGCAATTGATCGTCATCCAGCCGCTTGAGCGTGGCGCTCATCATGGCGATGGCGCTCTGCCCTGGCGGGGGCGGCATCGACGAATGCCCCGGCGTAGCGCCCACCTTGAGCTGCACGGAGAGAAAGCCCTTCTCTGCCACGCCAATCAGCGCCGCAGGTTTGGTGAGCCCCGGCAGCACGCCTTCGGTAATGAGCAGCCCTTCGTCGATCACGAAGTCGAGCCGTTCGCCGCGCGATTTGAGCAGCGCGGCAATCTGCTTGGCACCGCGCTCGCCGCCCACTTCCTCGTCGGCGCCAAAGGCCAGGTGGATGGTGCGGCGCGGCTTGAAACCGCTGGCGGCCAGCAGCTCGATGGCCTCCATCTGCGAGATCAGGTTGCCCTTGTCGTCCCACGCACCGCGCCCCCAGACCATGCCGTCTTTGACGACGCCATCGAAGGGCGGCTGCGTCCAGTCGCCTTCGGTGCCGGGGGCGATCGGCACGACATCCTGGTGGGCCATCAGCATGATGGGCTTCAGCGACGGGTCAGCGCCCTTCCAGGTGTAGAGCAACGCAAAGTCGCCCACCTGCTCACGCTGCAGCACGGCGTGCGCCTTGGGGTAGCGCGCCTCGAGCATGGCGTGCAACTGGCGGAACTGGTCCGCATTCAGTTGCGCATCGGTGGCGCTCGACACGGTCCGTGCGCGCACGGCCTCGGCCAGGTGCGCCGCAGCGGCCGCGCCATCCACCGCGACCGGCGTGACGGCCGGCACATCCAGCTGGCGCGAGTCGTGTCGCCACGTATTCACGCCCACAACCGCCGCAAGACCCACCAGGATGACGGCGATTGCCAGCAGCAATCGCCCCACCACCCGCCCCGCCGTCGCCCGGCGACGTTTGAAAGATGCATGCATCGAAGAGTCCCCTCCTTGTGATTGAACTGCCACGGTCGTCCGCAAGTATCGCCCTAACCCAGACCGAGTAACCATCTAAGCAAATATTCGTGGGAATAGGTCCGGTTGCCATGCTGGAATCACCGCATGTTCCCTTTGCGGTAACCATGCCCATGAAACTGACCCAACGACTCGCCCTGGCACTCAGTGCCCTCACCGTTGCCGCTGCCGCCCACGCGGCGCCACTGCGCATCGGCGTCACGCCTGGTGCGCTGGCCGACTCCGTGGAGGTGGCCGCCGCCGAAGCCCGCAAGCAGGGGCTGGACGTCAAGGTGGTGGAGTTGACCGACTGGACCACCCCCAACGTGGCACTCGCCTCGGGCGACCTGGATCTCAATTACTTTCAGCACCAGGCCTTTCTCGACAACGCGATCAAGGAACGTGGCTATGCCTTCAAGAGCGTCGGCATCGGCGTGCTGGGCAACATCGGCCTGTATTCCAACAAGATCAAACGCCTGAGCGATTTGAAGGACGGCGCGCGCGTGGCCGTGGCCAATGACCCCGTCAACCAAGGCCGTGGTCTGTTGCTGCTGCAGAAGGCGGGGCTGATCAAACTGCGCGATGGCGTGGGTGCACGCGGCACGCTCAACGACGTGGTCGCCAATCCGAAGAAGCTGAAGTTTGTCGAAATCGAAGGGCCGCAGCTCGTACGCGCGCTGGATGACGTGGACCTTGCACAGGGCTACCCCGCGCACTTCGTCAACGCGGGCAAACCGGACGTTGCAAGCGCTGGCTTGCTGTACTCGGGCATCGACGACGAGTACTTCGCTATCCGCTTCGTTGCCCGCAACGACAATGCCAACGACCCGCGCATCGCCCGCTTCATCAAGCTGTATCAGGACTCACCAGCCGTGCGCCAGCAGGTGCGCACGTCCTATGCCAACGACGACAAGCTCTTCACTCTGCCCTGGGTGAAACGGTGACACGTTGACACGCTAAGGCCATGACCACACTCGTCTCAAACCCCGCACACATCTGGACCGACGCGATCGCGCCGCATGCCAGACACGCCGATGCCGCGGTCTCCACGCCCACCGCCGGCACCATCACGTTTCGCAACGTCGGCAAGACGTACCGCGCGGCGGCGGGCGATGTGCATGCACTGCAAGGCATCGACCTCGACATCCCGGCTGGGGGCATCTTCGGCATCATCGGGCGCAGCGGTGCGGGCAAATCCAGCCTGCTGCGGACCATCAACGGACTCGAACAGCCCACCCGCGGGCAGGTGCTGGTGGACGGCGTCGATGTCGGCACGCTTGGCAGGGCCGCACTGGTGGGGCTGCGCCGGCGCATCGGCATGATCTTCCAGCACTTCAACCTGCTTTCTGCCAAGACGGTCTGGGAAAACGTCGCGCTGCCGCTGAAGGTGGCAGGCGTGCCACCGGCCGAGATCGCGGAGCGCGTGGATGCGCTGTTGGCGCTGGTCGGGCTGGAGGGCAAGCAGCACGTGTATCCCGGGCGCCTGTCCGGCGGGCAAAAGCAGCGCGTCGGGATTGCGCGCGCACTGGTGCATCGCCCCGAAATTCTGTTGTGCGATGAGGCCACCTCCGCGCTCGACCCCGAAACGACCGACGCCATCCTCGCCCTGCTGCGCGACATCAACCGCCGGCTGGGTCTGACGATCGTGCTCATCACGCATGAGATGGGCGTGATTCGCGATATCTGCGACAACGTGCTCGTGCTCGAAGCCGGTCGCATTGCCGAGCAAGGCCCCGTATGGCGCGTCTTTGGCGACCCGCAGCACGACGCCACACGGGCGTTGCTCGAACCGCTACGCGGCGGCCTGCCTGAAGACGTCGCCCTGCGTTTGCAGCCCACGCCGCCCGCGCGCGCGCCGTTCGAGCAACTGATCGAACTCAGCTACACCGGCACCGCCGCCGTGCCGGAACTCGCGCAGATTGCCCGAGCACTGCACCAACCCACACGCCTGCTGCGCGCCGACCTTGACCGCATCCAGGGCCGCACGCAAGGGCGCCTGCTGGTCGCGGCGGCGGGCAGCACGCTCTCGGCCGACGCGCTCGCCGCGCTGCAATTGTCCCAACACACCCGGAGCCTCGGCTATGTCGCCGCTCACGATTGATCGCATCTGGCAGGGCTTGCTCGACACGCTCACGATGGTGTCGGCCTCCGCGCTGATCGCCTTGCTGGCCGGTATTCCGCTGGCGCTCATCCTGGTGCTGACGGCGCCGGGCAACGCGCTGGAATCGCCGCGCGTGCACCGCGTGCTGGGCGCACTCATCAACGGCTTTCGGGCCACGCCGTTCATCATCCTGCTGGTGGCGCTGCTGCCGTTCACGCGGCTGGTGGTGGGCGCGACGATTGGCGTGTGGGCGGCCGTGGTGCCGCTGTCGATCAGCGCCACACCGTTCTTCGCGCGCATTGCCGAGATCAGCCTGCGCGAGGTCGACCGCGGCCTGATGGAAGCCGCGCAGGCCATGGGCTGCGAACGCCGCCACATCGTCTGGCACGTGCTGCTGCCAGAGGCACTGCCCGGCATCATCGGCGGCTTTACGCTGACGGTGGTGTCGTTGATTGGCGCATCGGCCATGGCGGGTGCCGTTGGCGCAGGCGGGCTGGGCGACATTGCCATCCGCTACGGCTATCAGCGCTTCGACACCACCGTCATGGCGGTGGTGATCGTGGTGCTGATCGGGCTGGTGAGCCTCGTGCAGTGGGTGGGGGATGTCTCGGTGCGGCGGCTGAAGGCGCGTTGAGAGCTCGTTGATTTTTTTTGCTAGTGGTCCATTCCCGGTTTCATCCCCGGCAGGGGGAGAAAAAGAGACGCACCACCACCCCCCGCCCCGCCCCGCCAAAGGCCAAAGGCCAAAACAAAAAAACGCCCCGCCAGCCCGTGCATCGGACCAACAGGGCGTCTTTCTTCAACAGCCCAAAATGCCTTACCGCCGGGCCAGCGCCCCCACCACGCGCACGAGTTCATCCACCTCCTCGCACGTGTTGTAAAACGCCAGGGATGGCCGCACCGTGGCCTCCACCCCAAAGCGCCGCAGGATGGGCTGCGCACAGTGATGGCCGGAGCGCACGGCAATACCTTCGCGGTTGAGCGCCGCGCCCACTTCTTCGGTGCGGTACCCAGCCAGCGTGAACGACAGCACGCTCGCCTTGTTGGCAGCCGTACCGATCAGCCGCAAACCGGGAATGCGCGACAGCCCATGCGTGGCATACACCAGCAGGTCGTGCTCGTAGCGCGCGATGTGCTCCAGGCCGATACGTTCGACGTAATCAAGCGCAGCGCCCAGCCCCACCGCATCGGCAATGTTGCCGGTGCCGGCCTCGAAGCGCGCGGGTGCGGGCTGGTACAGCGTCTTCTCGAACGTGACGTCGGCAATCATGTTGCCGCCGCCCTGCCACGGCGGCAGCGTGTCGAGCAGATCCTGCTTGCCGTAGACCACGCCAATGCCCGTCGGCCCGAAGACCTTGTGGCCGGAGAACACGTAAAAGTCCGCGTCCAGCGCCTGCACGTTCACACGCAAGTGCGAGACCGCCTGCGCCCCGTCCACCAGCACGCGCGCGCCGGCCGCATGCGCCAGTGCGATGATCTCCTGCACGGGCGTCACCGTCCCAAGCGCATTCGACACCTGCGTGACCGACACCAACTTCGTCCGGCTGCTCAGCAGCTTGCGGTATTCATCCAGCAGGATCTGCCCGCTGTCGTCCACCGGAATCACGCGGATGCGCGCCCCCACCTGCACGGCCAGCTGCTGCCACGGCACGATGTTGGCGTGGTGCTCCAGGTGCGAGACGATGATCTCGTCCCCCGCGCCGATGTGCTGACGGCCAAACGTCTGCGCGACGAGGTTGATCGCCTCGGTGGCGCCGCGCACGAAGATGATCTCGCTTGCCGACCGCGCACCGAGAAAGCGCGCCGCCTTGTTGCGGGCACCCTCATATGCGTCGGTTGCACGTGCGGCCAGTTCATGCGCCGCGCGGTGGATGTTGGAGTTCTCGTGCGCGTAGAAATACGCCAGCCGATCGATCACCGCTTGCGGCTTGTGCGTGGTGGCAGCGTTGTCCAGCCAGATCAGCGGTCGGCCATTGACGCGCTCGGCCAGGATCGGAAAATCCCGCCGCACGGCATGCACGTCGAAAGCGCCAACGCGATGCGGCTGGTGGCTCTGCTGGTCCCTCGTATTGCGCGGTGCCTCCAGCGTGGGCGTGGGAGAGCCACCGGCTGGCGCGAGGAAATAGAACTGCCCCGCCTGCGCTGCGCCGCCGGGCTGCTGCAAGGCGTCGGGCCCGGCGGGCGGCGTGCCTGCCGCTGCATCGATCAACCGTGCCAGCGCATCGGTGCCCGGCAGCTGAAACGGCTGCGCCGAAACACGATCCTCCGGCACACCCGCCTCCGACGCCGCCACACCCGCATGCGGCACAGCGGACTGATAGCCGCTCGCCTCACCCAGGAAGTAGTACGGCGAACTCGGTGCCGAGACGGAATGCGCCGGTACAGGTTGGCCATGACCGGATGCAGCCTGCGGCAACGCCGCCGCATACTGCGTCGGCACGCCCAGCACAGGCACCTGCGGAGCAATCGGTGCGGCATCCGCAACGGGCAACGCACTGAGTTGCGGCGACGTACCCGCCGGCGCCAGATCGATAGAGGGCTCCGGCTCATGACCGGGCAGTGCTGTGAAGAACGCGTTGGCAAGTTGCGCCAGCGCGGCCACGTCCGGCAAACCTGCCGGCACATCGCCCACCGCCGGCGCCAGGCCGCTCACGCCAGGCGCATTACTTGTAAGTGTCGGGGTAGTCATGGTACTTGCCGATCTCCACGTCTTCGAGCACTGCCAGCGCGTCTTCGGTCAGCACGGCCAGCGAGCAATACAGCGAAATCAGATACGACGCGATGGCGTTCCGGTTGATGCCCATGAAGCGCACCGACAGCCCCGGGCTCTGCTCGCCCGCCACACCCGGCTGATACAAGGCGACCACGCCCTGGCGCTTGTCGCCCACGCGCAGCAGGAGGATCTTCGTGCGGCCGTTCTCGTCGATGGGCACCTTGTCCGACGGAATCAGCGGCAGGCCGCGCCACGTCAGGAACTGCGAGCCAAACAGGCTGACGGTCGGCGGCGGCACACCACGGCGCGTGCATTCGCGGCCAAACGCGGCAATCGCCAGCGGATGCGCAAGGAAGAACGCCGGCTCTTTCCAGACCTTGGTGATCAGCTCGTCCAGATCGTCAGGCGTGGGCGCGCCGGTGAGCGTGGAGATGCGCTGCGTTTCATCCACGTTGGCCAGCAGGCCGTAGTCGGGGTTGTTGATCAGTTCGCTTTCCTGACGCTCCTTGATGGTCTCGATGGTCAGGCGCAGCTGCTGCTGGATCTGATCGTGCGGGCTGCTGTACAGATCGGAGACACGCGTATGCACGTCCAGCACCGTCGTCACCGCGTTGAGGAAGTACTCGCGCGGATGTTCGTCGTAGTCGACAAAGGTCTGCGGCAGCTCTGCCTCGTCGCGCTGCGAGCAGGCAACACGCACATCGCGCGGATTCTTCACGCGGTTCAGGCGGAAGATGCCGGCCTCCACCGGCTGCCACTGCAGCAGGTGCACCAGCCAGCGTGGGCTGATGGTGGACAACTGCGGAACGGTCTTGGTCGCGTTCGCCAATTGGCGTGCGGCACTGTCGCCTAGCGCGGTGCGCACGTCCTGGGTATCTGCTTCTGCCATGCAATGACTCCCAACTTCATTTGAAAAAATGCCCCCGTTTCTCTGGCGGGTGCGGTGGATAAAACCGGTGGGAAAGGCACGTCGGGCGAATCAGCGCGCGGGGTGTGCCTCGCTGTGGCTGTGCGTGTGCGGCCGAGGGCTCTGAACGCCCTCCTGCACGCCGCTCTGTACGTTTGCCTGGGTGACGCTGCTGCCGGGCGGCACGCTGCGCGTGAGCCACACGTTGCCGCCAATGGACGAGCCGCGTCCGATGGTGATGCGCCCGAGGATGGTCGCGCCGGCGTAGATGACGACGTCGTCTTCCACCACCGGGTGGCGCGCAACGCCCTTCTCAAGATGGCCATCGGCATCGGCAGAAAAGCGCTTGGCACCGAGCGTCACCGCCTGGTAGATCCGAACGCGCTCGCCAATCACGGCGGTCTCACCAATCACCACGCCCGTACCGTGGTCGATGAAGAAGCCGCTGCCGATCTGGGCGCCGGGGTGGATGTCGATGCCGGTGTCGGCATGCGCGGTCTCGGCCACCATGCGCGCAAGCAGAGGCAACCCGGCGCGGTACAGGTGATGCGCAATGCGGTGATGGATGACGGCGAGGATGCCGGGGTAGCACAGCAGCACCTCGTCGACGCTGCGCGCTGCCGGATCACCGTGGTAGGCGGCCAGCACGTCGGTATCGAGTAGGCGACGCAGCGCGGGGAGTGCCGCCGCGAAGTCGCGCACGAGTTGCACCGCCTCGGCATCGGGATCGCGATCCACGGCGCGCGCCTGGCGCACCGTGTGACGCAGCTCCAGCCGCACCTGCGCCACCAGCGCATTGAGTGCCGAATCGAGCGTATGGCCGACATAGAAGTCTTCGCTTTCCTCACGCAAGTCTGTGGGGCCGAGCCGCATGGGGAAGAGGGCCCCGCGCAGCGCCTCCAGGATCTGCCGCACCGCCTCGCGCGAGGGCAACTCGCGGCCCGTGACTTCGGTACGGCCGTTGCGGGCGCGCCAATCAGCCCGGGCCGCACGCAGCTCGCTGACGATGCGGTCCAGTTGCCAGCCTGGGTCGTGCGCGGGCGCAGGCCTGCCCGCGATGACGCTATCGCTCATCGTCGCTCCCCTGTTCTGTTGGTTTGGTTGTTAGCGGATACGGATACGGTGGCGCTTAGTCCTGCTGCCAGGGCAGGCCCCAGCGGCGCCAGCCGCCGGCTTCGCCGCGCTGCTGCTGTTCGTCCAGATCGCCCTCAAAGCCTTCCAGCACGTTGAACACGTTCTGGAATCCGGCAGCGGCGGCGGCTTCCGCTGCGGCTGCAGAGCGTTTGCCACTGCGGCACAGCAGCAGCACCACGGCGCTCTTGGGCGCGGCTTTCTCCAGCTCGCGCAGGAAGCGCGGGTTCTTGATCATGGCGGGCCCGGTCTGCCACGCCGCGTGCGGGGTATCCGGCACACGACCCACGAACTTCCGTTCTTCTGCGGTACGCACGTCCACGAGTACGGCGTCGCCACGGCTGACCAGCGCCCAGGCTTCGGCCGGTGTCAGCCCGCCCGCATAGCGCAGTCCCTGCGCGCTGGCGTGGCTGCGTGCGCGCTCCAGCAGCGTTGACGAGGGTGTAGACAGCACGCTGTCGAGCACGGCCTGCACAGCCGGATCGCGTGGCGCAGTTTGAACGGTGGTGGCAGACATCGAACCTCCGACTTAGTGATCGCAACGAGCGCGCAATGGGTGACGGACAAGCCCACTCTAGCCGTGGGTGATATTTGATAAAACGAATAAAACCGCCCTTCGATCCACGGTCATCGCATAACGCCGGCCTGCATGACGCGCCGTACCGAAGCGCGTCCGTTGGTGCGCCGGGTCATTACAATGCGAACAGTCCCGAACAGTTGTACGTGACTGTTCCGAATCATCTGCCCGGAGGGCTACCGCCCATGAAACTCCAGATCGATCCCGCCACCCGCGTCCCCATCTCCGACCAGATCGTGGCCGGCGTGCAGGCGTGGATCGGCGGCAATGACGTGCGCCCCGGCGCCAAGCTGCCGTCGATCCGGCAACTGGCGGCCGACTACGGCATCAGCCGCTTCCCCGTGATCGAGGCATATGACCGGCTGGTCTCGCTGGGGCTGCTGGACTCGCGCCACGGCTCGGGCTTCTACGTGGCCGAGAGCAACCTGACCGGGCGCGACGGACGCGGCTGGTCGGACCCGCGCCGGGCCGAGGCCGAGTCCAAACACATCTTCGAGCAGTTCAGCTACCCCGACGGCATGCTCAAGCTCGGCGGCGGGTTCGTGCCGGCCGACTGGCGCGATGTCGACGGCCTGACGCAGGCCATCCGCCAGGTGTCGCGCACCGACACGCACGCGGTGATCGACTATTCCTCGCCACTCGGCAACACCGCGCTGCGGCATCAGGTCATGATGCGTGCGCGGCAGCTCGGCATCCAGGCCGAACAGCCCAATGTGCTGATTACCGCCGGCACGAGCCAGGCAATCGACCTGGTGATGCGGCACCTGCTGAAACCCGGCGACACGGTCTTTGTGGAGGACCCGGGCTATTACACCGTGTTTGGGCTGCTGCGGTTGCACGGCGTGAAGCTGGTCGGTATTCCGCGCCGCACCGACGGGCCTGACGTGGAAGTGACGGAAGCGATGCTGCGCGAGCACCGGCCCAAGCTGTTCTTCATCAATAGCGTGCTGCAGAACCCCACCGGCTCGGTCGTGTCGCCACCGGTCGCGTTCCGGCTGCTTGAACTGGCGCGGCGCCACGGTTTCACGTTTCTGGAAGACGACATCTTTGCCGACCTGCAGACCGATCCGACCGCGCGCCTAGCGACGCTGGATCAGCTCGATCACGTGATCTACGTGGGCGGATTTTCCAAGACGGTGTCGGCGTCGCTGCCGGTGGGTTACCTGATTGCCAAGCGCGAGCTGGTGCATGACCTGACCAACGTGAAGATGCTCACCAGCGTGGGGGGCTCGCGCTTTGCCGAGGCCGTGGTGAGCACGCTGCTGGAGCGCGGCGCCTATCGCAAATATGTGGAGCGGCTGCGCCAGCGCGCGGGTGACTCCGTCATCGCGTCGCTCGATGTGCTGGCCGATGCGGGCTGGGAGGTGTTTCACCATCCGTCAGGCGGCAACTTCCTGTGGGCGCGTGTGCCGCATGTGGAGGATTCGCGCGATCTGGCGGCCACCGCAGAAAAGCATGGTGTGACGCTGGCGCCCGGGCATTACTTCCGCCCGAACCTGGAGGTATCGCCGTGGGTGCGCATCAATAGCGCCTATGCGACGGAGCCGCGTGCGGTGGCCTTCCTGCAAGAAGCCGGGCGCCGGCCGGGCCGCAAGCGCGCCTGACGCACGAGGCCGGGCACGCGCGTTGCGGCGCTGTTGAGGTTCATGCCGCATGCAGCGGCGCAGGAGCCCGATCATGCACAACGCCGAGCACAACCAAGCGCAGCCTCAGCCCGAAGAGCCCGTCACCCGCCAACCCGAAGGCGCCAAGCTGACGAAACCGCCGTCCGACTCGCCCCGCAACGACCCGCTTGCGCGCGCCTCCCACCGCATCCGCTCCGTCGACGCGGCGGGTGCCGAGGCGACTGACAACACCGTCGACACAGACGGGAAGGGCCTGGAGGCTGCGAAGAGCCCATCACAGTGGCAAGACAACGTGATCTACTCCAACGCCTCGCTCGACAACAGCCGCCCCGAGCCCGATCCGGCAGCACCCATCGCCGGGGTAGACAGCCGGCCAAGCCAAGGGCGCCCCACCATCGCTGTGCAGCCTGGCCAGCGCGTCGTCATGCGGGGCGTGGTAGACGAAACGGCACGCAACGGTACGCGCGCTGCGCAGCGGTTTTCCGTGGAAGAGGATGAGCAGCCGTAGCATGGCGCGTTGACCCGCCCTTCCCTCGGAGAGGTAGCCCAACCCGCGCTCAGGTAGTTGAATCGCCACCGCGCGGGCTGAAGGTGCGCGGGAAGGCCACCGGCGCGCTCAGTGCGCCACGGCGTTGAAATTGGGCGGCCGTCGATCGACGAACGCCCGGAAGGCTTCATGCGCCTCCGGAGACTTCAGCCGCTGCGCAAAGCAGGCGCTCTCCGCATCCATCTGCTGTTTGAGCAGTTCGGCATCGCGCATCAGGCGCTTGGTTTCGGTCAGGGCGCCGAGCGGCTGGCGCGCCAGTCGGGCAGCAACGGCTTGCGCCTCCGTGCCGAGCTGGTACAGCGGCACCACGCGATTCGCCAACCCCCACGCGAGCGCCGATTCGGCGCTTACCGCATCGCCCAGCGCGAACATCTCGAACGCGCGCACGTGACCTAGGCGCGCGGGCATCAGCAGGCTCGATGCCGCTTCCGGCACCAGCGCCAGATTGACGAACGGCGTGGAAAGCTGCGCGTTGTCGGCCAACAGCACGAAATCGCAATGCAGGAGCATGGTCGTGCCAATGCCGACCGCGCGGCCTTGCACGGCCGCCACCAGCGGGCGCGTGGCACGCGCGAGCGCATGCAGGAAGCGGATGACGTTGCGCTCGCCATCGCCCTTGTCGCCCGTCATGGCGATCGATGCGAATTCGCCGATGTCGTTGCCGGCGGAGAACATGTCGCCTTCTGCGCGCAGCAACACCACGCGCACAGTGTTGTCGCGCTCGGCGGCGGTCAGCGCATCGGCCAGCGCGCCGTACATCGCGTCGGTCATGGCGTTCTTCTTGTCGGCGCGCGCCAGGGTGAGCGTCAGCACGCCGTCGGCGTTGTGGCTCTGGATGTGTTCACTCATTGCTCGTCTCCGTTGGGGAACTTGGTTTGCAGGCTGGCCAGCCAGCGTGCGACAACGTCAATTTCGGCGTCGGTAAAACCTTCGGTCAGCCGCGCGTTCAGTTCGGCCAGGCCGTTGCGTGTTGCTGCCAAGGCTTCGCGGCCGGCGGGCGTGATCCAGAGTTGCCAGGCGCGGCCATCCTTGGCGTCAGCGCGGCGCTCGATGAGGCCGGCGTCGGTGGTTCGATCGACCAGGCCGCTCATGGCGGAGGGGCCGAGGTCCAGCGCGGCGCCAGCTTCGCGCATCAACGCGCCGTCGTTCTTCTCCAGGAAGAACAGCAGGCCGGACTGCGCGGCGGTCACGCCCTCGCCGGTACGCGATTGAATCCAGCGCTGCAAGCGGCGTTGTCCAACGCTGATCAGATACACAAGGCGGCGGTCGGGCGCAGTCATGCAGCCTCCACTTCGTTGCGTGGGGCGGCGGCACGCTCGCGCAGCCAATCCACCAGACCTGGCCACAGCGTGGTGGCGAACTGCGAGCGGAAGAAGCCCAGGTGCCCCACCGCGCCGCCGGCCTGCGCAGGCGCGATCTGCCGGCGCTCGACCCACGTGTTCGTGAAGTGCATCGTCAACGCATTGATGGCGGCGGGCGTGGCCCACGGGTCGTCGTCAAAGCCATAGACGAGCACCGGATGCGTCACGCGGTTGAAGCGCTCGATGGCGCCGAGCGTCGGATCATCGAAGAAGTAGCGCTGCATGCCGGCCCACGCGCCCCATTCGATGGCAACGCCGCCCGGCAGGTCTTCGCCCAGGCCCATCCGCTTGCCGGGCACGTAGCCGATCAGCCGCGCCATCAAGGGGCCAACGCCGCGCAGGATCAGCTCCACGCGCAAGCGTTCGCCGCGTTGGCGGATGAAGCGCGAGTTGCCCGTGTGGCAGGCCACTTGCACAACGCCCGCGACATCCCAGTCTGCGCAGCACAGGCCGATGGCGTGGCCGCCCACCGAGTGCCCGACCGCCAGGTGGGGCAACTCCGGATAGCGCGCCCTTGCCCACCGCATCACACCTTCGGCGTCGAGCAGCGCCCAGTCGCGCATGCGGGCAGCAAAGCGGCGCAGGCTCTTGGGCCGGGATGCGCCGATGCCACGGTAGTCGTACGTCATCGTGTGGAAGCCGTGCTCGGCCAGGAATTTGGCAAAGGCTTGATAGATGCGTTGCGGCACGCCCGTGGCCGGGTGCATGACGACCACGCCCTGCGGCGTGCCGGCGGCCGTCCAGAGCATGGCGCCCAGCGGGTAACCGTCGGTGGCGGGAATGGTGTGCGGTGTGCTGTTCATTGCGGCGATTTAGTTCGCATGCGAAGTTTTTTACTTTGTATGCGAAGTAAATTGGCCTGTCAACGACAGAAAGATAAAGTACTTGCTTAACTATTCGGACTCGCTATAGTTAACCACATGCTTAACCATGACACCTCTCTCGATCTCGCCTTCCAGGCACTGGCCGACGGCAACCGGCGCGCGATGCTGGTGCAGCTCGTGCGCGGGCCGGCGTCGGTGAGCGAACTTGCCCAACCCCTCGATATCTCGCTGCCCGCGGTGATGCAGCACCTGTCGGTGCTGGAGAACTCCGGTCTCGTGCGATCGGAAAAAGTGGGCCGCGTGCGGACTTGCCGTATCGAACCCGGGGCGCTGAGCCTCGCAGAGCAGTGGATCAACCAACGACGCCTGGAGTGGGAACAGCACTTCGACCGCCTCGGCGCCTATCTGGAAACACTCAAGACCCAAGGAGACTTGCATGACGACCATTGACAGCCCCGCCGGCACGACCCTGCGCCCTCTCGTGATCTCGCGCACGTTTCCCGTTTCGCGCGACTGGGTCTTCAAGGCCTGGAGCACCGCCGACCACATCAAGCGCTGGTTCTGCCCGACGCACTACACGGTGCCCGACGCGACGGTGGAGTTTCGCGTGGGCGGCAAGTTCGATGTGTGCATGCGCTCGCCCGAGGGGCAAGACCACTGGTCGCGCGGCCACTTTCTGGAGATCGTGCCCAACGCGCGCCTCGTCATCGACATGAACGTGGTGGACGGCGACAACCGCCCGCTGATGAACGCCCACACCGTCGTCACCTTTGCCGAGGAAACCGGCGGTGGAACGCGCATGGAAGTCACCCAGACCCACACGCCGCTCGCGCCGATTGCCGAGATGATGATCAAGGGTGCGCCCGAAGGCTGGAAGCAGACGCTGGACAAGCTGGAGCGCGAAGCCGCAAGCATGCCGCTGGCCGAAGGCATTCAGCGCTCCGTCGTGCATGCCACCTTTACGGTGGAACGCACGTACGACGCACCGCGCTCGCGCGTGTTCAAGGCACTGACCGACCCGGCCGCCAAGGCCAAGTGGTTTGCCGGCGGCAACGGCTACACGCTGCTCGTGCGTGAAATGGATGCCACGCCCGGCGGCCGCGAAGTCGTCAAGGGCCGGTGGGACAGCGGTGTCGTGTCCAGCTTCGAGGCCCTGTATCACGACGTCATCCCCAACGAACGCGTCGTCTATTCGTACGTGATGCACCTGGACGACCGCAAGATCTCCGCCTCACTCGCCACGTTGGAGTTGCGTGAGCCGAAGGACGGCTCCGGCGGCACGCACCTCGTCATGACCGAGCAAGGCGCCTTCCTGGATGGCTACGACGACTCCGGATCGCGCGAGCGCGGCACGCAGTTCCTGCTCGACATGCTGGGCAATTCGCTCAAGGACTGAGCCTTTGCAAGACGTCGCGCGCGACGACCGCCAACGTGACCGCCGCGCCGACGATCAACACTGCCGCCCACAGCACGCCGCCCAGGTGCGCCAGAAGCGCCTGGCGCGGCGTCATTGCGCGTACTGCGCGAGACCGTTTCCGAACGACCAGTTCTCGGGCAGCACCTCCACCAAGTTGATGAATACGTCTTCGGGCCGTACGCCGGGCTTGTCGCCCAGCAACTCGACGATACGGCGATAGAGCGCCTGCTTCTGCTCAAGGTTGCGCGTGTTGTTGGCGGTGATCTGGATGATCACCACGTCGTCGCTACGCGCAAGGCCGAAGTACGTCGGGCTGACGCTGAAGGTGCTGGCGTCGTGCTCGGTGAGCGTCATGAAGCGATCGTCTTCCGGCACGTTGAACGTCTCGCGCATGGCGCGATAGACGCCGTCGAAAATGGCCTGGTGATAAGCGGCAGGCTTGCCGCGCCGCAGCGACATTTGAACGAGAGGCATGGCGGACTCCGTGATTTGCAGTCACGACAGAATGCCTCACGTTGATCATTGAAAAAAGACATCCTAAGATATTTCAATCATTCGATTTCAAAATGATTTGACCATGAGGATGCTCGATCTGGAGGCCGTCCAGGCCTTTGTGCTGACCGCCGATCTGAAGAGCTTCACGCGCGCGGCAGAGGCCATGGACTCCACGCAATCTGCCGTGAGCCTGAAGATCAAGCGGCTGGAAGATGCGCTGGGCCGCCGGCTTCTGGAACGCACGCCGCGCCTGGTGCGGTTGTCTCAGGACGGGGCGGCGTTCCTTGCGGCGGCGCGCGAACTGGTGGCCGCGCACGAAGGGGCGCTGGGCGCGTTTGGCGTGGAACGGCGGCGCTTGTCGGTCGGGATGAGCCACCACATCGTCGGCGCGGAACTGCCACGGCTGCTGCGGCAGATGGGTCGCGCCGAGCCCGCCCTGACGCTGGAGATCCGCATAGCCAGTTCCTGGGAAATCCTGGAGATGTTTGAAAGCGGCGCGTTGGATGCCGCCATCGTGCTGCGCCACGACAACCGGCGCACCGACGGCGAAGTGCTGATGGACGAACCCTTTGGCTGGATGGCCGCACCCGACTTCGAGCACCGCGCGGGCGAACCCGTCCGCCTGGCCAATCAGACCGAAACGTGCCGCATACGACAGATGGCAACGACAGCATTGGACGCCGCCGGCATCGCCTGGCAAGAGGTGTTCGTCGGGGGCGGCGTGGCCACCATTGGCGCAGCGGTGGCGGCTGGCCTTGCGGTGGCGGCACTCAGCCGACGCGTGGCACCGGCCGGCACCATCGACGTGGGCGAAGCGCTCGGCCTGCCGCCGCTGCCGCCGCGCAGCGTGGTGCTGCACTCGCGGCTCGCCGATCCGGTCGCGAAGAAGGCGCTGCGGACGTTTGCCACCACGTTGCGGGCCACGGGCGGACGATAGCGGGACGCCCCTGCCGCACGCGCATTTTGCGCAATCGCGGCACCGCGCGACGCCTGCGGGGCGACTATGCTTTGCCGCATGAAACCGCGCACTGAACACGATTACCACCGCCGCATCGCCCATCGGCGCCGTGGGCTTCTCGTTGGGCGGCTACACCGTGCTGGAACTGGCCGGCGCACGCACGGATGTCGCAGCCTTCATGGCGTTCTGCGGCTCGCCACAGGCCGATGCAATCTGCCATCCACCCGAGATGGCCGGCGCGCAGATCAACCCCACCGTCGCCACGACGAGATCACCGCAGACGGAAGCGTCGCTCGCCCGCTCCGGTGCGTCCTACCGCGACGCACGCATCCAAGCCGTCTTTGCGATGGCGCCCGCACTGGGCATGGCGATGGACGCCACGTCGCTTGGCAACATCAGCATCCCGGTCTCGCTGATGGCCGGAGACGCGGATGTCACCGTGCCTATCGACACCAACGTACGCCGCGTCGCCAAGATGCTGCCCAAGGCCGATCTGCTGCTGGTGCCGGGCGCGTCGCACTACACGTTCGTGGACACGTGCCTGCCAGGTGCCGCACCCCACGTGCCGCTGCTGTGCAAGGACAACGCCGGCGTCGATCGCGATGCGGTGCATGCCCAGGCCGTGCGTCGGGCGCTGGACTTTTTCGCGGCGACGCTGCCCGGTCAGACCTGAGCGTCGCCCGCGATTCGATGCAGATCGATTACTGCTTCTGCACCGCCACGCTGCCGATCGAATAGCCCGCGCCAAACGAGCAGATCATGCCCAGGTCGCCCGACTTCAGGTCGGCACGGTGGCGGTGGAACGCAATGATGGAACCCGCCGATGCGGTGTTGGCAAACTCATCCAGAATGACCGGCGCCTCGTCGGCCGATGCATCGTGCCCAAGCAGGCGCTTGCCGATCAGCTGGTTCATCGCCAGGTTGGCCTGATGCAGCCAGAAGCGGCGCACGTCGGCCGGGGCATGGCCCAGTTGCTGCAGATGGCCGGCAATGTGCTCGGCCGCCATCGGGCAGACTTCCTTGAAGACCTTGCGGCCTTCCTGGCGGAAGAGCTGATCGCGGTCGTCCGGGTTGCGGTCTTCGCTGCGCGAGAGGTAGCCGGCGTTGTTGCGGATGTTGTTGGAAAAGCTCGTCGCGCACTTGGTGCCGAGCACACGCCAGGCGTCCGCAGAGCGCGTGTCTTCCGCGCGCTCGACCAGCACGGCCGTGCACACGTCGCCGAAGATGAAGTGGCAGTCGCGGTCTTTCCAATCGAGGTGGCCGGAGGTGATCTCGGGGCTCACCACCAGCGCGGCGCGCGCTGTGCCGCTGCGCACGGCGTTGATGGCCTGCTCCAGCCCGAAGGTGGCCGACGAGCATGCGACGTTCATGTCGAACGCATAACCGCCTGCGCCGATGCCGTTCTGGATCTCGACACCCAATGCCGGATACGGGCGCTGGAAGTTGGACGTCGCACAGAGCAGCATGTCGACGTCGGCGGCGTCGCGTCCGGCAGCGACCAATGCGTCGCGCGCGGCGGCCACGCCAATCTCGGCTTGCAGCGACAGCACATCGTCGGGGCGCGGCGTCAGGTGCGGGCGCATGCGCGTCGGGTCCAGCACGCCGGCCTTGTCGATCACGTAGCGCTGTCGAATACCCGAAGCCTTCTCAATGAACTCGGCCGACGACTCCGCCAGCGGCGTCAGCTCGCCCGCCGCAATCGCTGCGGCGTGCTGCGCGTTGTAGCGCTGGGTGTAGGCGTTGTAGGAGGCGACCAGCTCCTCGTTGGTGATGACCTCGGGCGCGACCCACAGGCCCGTGCCGCTGATGACGACGTCGTGCATACCCGGAATTTGTGAATTTTTCGTGGCGGCGACGATAGCACATCGGCCGGCCAAATGCGGGTTGCAGGATGTGATCGTTTACATCTAGTTGGGCCTTGCGCTGCAGCGCACATGGGTAGGCGCACCCTTGAGCGAAAAACAATGCGTTACGCTAGTCGCCATCCCCGAACTTCGCAGGAAACCCGCACACCTATGCTCAGCCCTTTCCGAATTGCCCAAGCGTGTGTGGCCGTTGGCGCCGCCCTCACTACCTCGCTGGCGCTGGCCCATCCGAAACTGCTCTCGGCCAATCCCGCCGACAAGTCCGTTGGCCCCGCACCGGCCCAGATTGCGCTCCATTTCTCGGAAAAACTGGTTGCCCAGTTCTGCGACGCCACGCTGATCATGAACGCAGCCTCCGGCTCGACGAATGTCGCTGCCAAGGTCGCCACGAGCAGCGATGGGCGGACACTGACGGTATCGCCCACGCAGCAGCTCGCGCCTGGGGCGTACCGCGTTGACTGGCATGTCGTGGCCGCAGACACGCACCGCGTGACCGGCAACCTGACGTTCCAGGTGAAGTAACGCGATGCCCGAGGACTGGCTGGCGGTCATCCTGCGCTTTTCGCTGTACCTGGATTTGATGGTGCTCTTTGGCGTGCCGCTTTTCAGCCTTTACGCGCTTGGGCCAAGCGGCAAATCTCCGGCCATCCCGCGGTTGTACGGCACGGTGGCCGCAGCATCGGCATTGGCCGGCATCGTGCTGTCGATCTGGGACGTGGTGGCGATGGCCGAGTCGATGACCGGCGCCTCCCGCTACAGCCAGCTGAGCAGCCGTGTCTTCGACATGATCCTGACCGGCACCGCAGTCGGCGCGGCATGGCTGGTACGCATGGCGGTGCTTGCGGCCGGTCTTCTCGTGGGAATCGCATGGCGCCAAGATCCGCTCCGCCAGCGGGCCGTGCTTGCGGCGTCGGGCGCCATCGCGCTGGCCACGCTTGCATGGGCCGGGCACGGTGCCATGGACGACGCCTTGCGCGGCGCACTCCATCTTGCCGCCGACATTACGCATCTGCTGGCCGCTGGCATGTGGGTGGGTGCCCTGGTCGCATTCGTGTTGCTGTCGTCTGCCCGACATGCAGACACGCCCGATACTGTGCAAACGCTCAGCCGTGCCTCCAGCGGCTTCGCGACCATCGGCACGTGCATCGTTGGGATGTTGATCGCCACGGGCGTCGTCAACTATGTGCTGGTTGCCGGCCCGACGCTCGATGCACTCTTCACGGTGCCGTATGGGTGGTTGCTGCTCGGCAAGCTCACGCTGTTTGTGTTGATGCTCGCGCTGGCTGCGGGCAATCGCTATCGATTGAGCCCCCGGCTCGCGACTGCAATCCGCGCTGGCGATTGCGCAAGCGCGGCCAGGGCGCTGCACAACAGCCTGCGGGCGGAAGCCGGTCTTGCCATGCTGATCCTGGCGCTGGTGGCATGGCTCGGCATGCTGTCGCCGCTGCCTTCTTAGTGCCGGCGCAGGCAGCAAAAAAAAAGGGCGACAGCACCGCTCTGTCACCCGCTCTTTGTTGCGTACCGCCGGCGCAGATCTTACTTGCCCGCAGCAAGCTCCATGATCATGCGCGACAGCAGATAAAGACGCGGCACGACGCTCTCCACTTCCGCGTATTCCTCCGGCGTATGAATGCCGCCCCCGACAATCCCGAAGCCGTCGAGCGTTGGCGTGCCGACACCGGCCGACAGGCTGGAATCGGCTGCGCCGCCGCTGCCTTCGAGCGTCAGCTTGCGACCGATCTCGCCGTAGATGGCCTGTGCCTTGGCGGCGAGCTGGTCCGACGCTGGGTTACGCGGCATCGGGGGGAAGCTGCGCACCAGCGAGGTCTTCACTTCCGTCTCGGCGATCAGCTTGTTGGCCGACACGCGCGTCAGATCGCGCTCCACGCGGTCGAATTCTTCCGGCACTGCCACGCGCACGTCTGCGTAAGCCGTTGCATGGTCGGGGATGACGTTGGTCGCATCACCCGCCTTGAGCACCGTCACGTTGAACGTCGTCTGCTTGGCGCTGTCACCCAGCTTGCCGACTTGCAGCACCTGGTGCGCCAGTTCGTTGGCGGCGTTACGACCAGTTTCTGGCGCCACACCGGCGTGCGCGGCCTTGCCTTTGACGTCGATCTCCGCCGTGCCGCTGCCCTTGCGCCACACGACCAACCCATCGGCGGGCCGGCCGGGCTCCAGGTTGAGCGTCACGTCATGCTGCTTGGCCTCGCGCTCGATCAACGCGCGCGTGCCCTTGGAGCCGGTTTCCTCGTTCGTGTTGAGCAGCAGCGTGACTTGCCCGTATTGCTTGAAGTCGAGCTGCTGCAGGATCTTCATCGCATACAAACCCGCCACCACACCGCCCTTGTCATCCATCACGCCGGGGCCGTAGGCGCGCTTGTCCTTGATGTAAAAAGGCTTGGCGCGTGCGGTGCCGTCCTTGAAGACGGTGTCCATATGCGCCATCAGCAGAATGCGCGTTTTGCCCGTGCCCTTCCAGGTCGCGAGGATGTTGTTGCCCACCGCCGGCGCGGCGGACACTGTTTCCACCTGGGCGCCAGCCTTGCGCAGTTCGTCAGTGACGATGGTGCCAATCTGGCTGAGCCCCGCTTCGTTGCCCGTCCCCGAATCGATGTTTACCAAGCGCTCGAGCAGGTGCAGCGCGTCGCCACGGTAGCCCTCGGCGGCGGAGAGCACCTTGGGATTGGCATCGGCAGCGCAGGACAGGCCTGAGGCACACAGCAGCAGCGCAGCAACGGCAAGGCGGGACGGTTTCATGCGGGACCTTTGTAGCGAAGTGGCAAAACAGCCATTACACACAACATCAGTGCTGGCCGGGCAGCCATGTTGCGCCAGGCGCACGGTCTTCACCCGCAGCTTGCTCTTGGCAAGCCGTCATGCAGTGGCACAACTATTCATTGCATGCATTACCGGTCATTCAAAGAATAAATTTCACAAATAATGCACGCGCCGCTAATCTGGTTTCCCCTTTGATTTGGCGAGCAGACGATGGCGGAGCTTTATCTCGTACGGCACGGACAAGCCTCGTTTGGCGCGGCGGATTACGATCGGCTCTCTGAGCGCGGCGAGCAGCAGAGCGTCTGGCTTGGGGAATACTTCGCGCGGCAGGACATCGTTTTTGATCGCGTCATCTGCGGCACATTGCGCCGCCATGAGCAGACCGTCGACGGCATCCTGCGCGGCATGGGCATGTCGGGCACGGCGTATGAGCAGCATGCCGGGCTGAACGAATACGACTTCCAAGGGCTGTTTGCCGCGCTCGGCGAGGATTTTCCGGAGCTGACGCAGCTCGCTTCGGGCTCGATGCGCGACCACTACCGGGCGCTCAAGCAGGTGCTGCATCTGTGGTCGGACGACAAGATCCGCGGGCCGCTGCCCGAAACGTGGGCCGCCTTCCAGCAGCGCGTGGCCGATGCGCGCGCGGCCATCCAGGCCGGCGGCGGGCAGCGTGTACTGGCGATCAGTTCCGGCGGTCCCATCGCTGTGACGGCGCAGCAGGTGCTGGCCGCACCGCCAACGAGCGCCATCGCGCTGAACCTGCAGATCCGCAACAGCAGCGTCTCGCAGTATTTCTTCAACGCCGAAGCGTTCCAGTTGGCCACCTTCAACGGCATCCCGCATCTGGACGACCCGGCGCGGCGCGCATTCCAGACATACGGCTGAACGCCCACGCGGACACGCCCACAACACATAACCATTGGAGGAGCACACCATGAGCACCAACCTGTTCGACCTGACCGGAAAGATCGCCCTGGTAACGGGCGCAAGCCGTGGCATTGGCGAAGAGATTGCCAAGCTGCTGGCAGAACAAGGCGCGCACGTGATCGTGTCCAGCCGCAAGCTGGCCGACTGCGAAGTCGTGGCGGAACGCATCCGCGCGGCAGGCGGCAAGGCCGAAGCGCTTGCCTGCCACGTCGGCCGCATGGAAGACATTACGGCGGCGTTCGACACCATCCGCAGCAGGCACGGCCGGCTCGACATCCTCATCAATAACGCGGCGGCCAACCCGCACTTTGGGCACATCCTTGAGACGGACTTGGCGGCCTATGAGAAGACCGTGGAAGTGAACATCCGCGGCTACTTTTTCATGTCGGTTGAAGCCGGCAAGATGATGAAGGCGCAGGGCGGCGGCGCGATCGTCAACACCGCGTCGGTCAACGCGCTGCACCCGGGCGACAAGCAGGGCATCTACTCCATCACCAAGGCGGCCGTGGCCCACATGACGCGCGCGTTCGCCAAGGAATGCGGGCCTTTCGGCATTCGCGTGAACGCGCTGCTGCCGGGGCTGACCAAGACCAAGTTCGCAGGCGCCCTCTTTGAAGACAAGGCCACGTACGACCGCTGGATCAGCGAAATCCCACTGCGCCGCCACGCCGAGCCGCGCGAGATGGCCGGCACGGTGCTCTACCTGGTGTCTGACGCAGCGAGCTACACCAACGGCGAATGCATCGTCGTCGATGGCGGCATGACGGTCTGACAACGGGGCGCTTACCGCATCGACCGAGCCGCCGCGCTATTGCGGCGCGGCCGCAACATCGTCCTTGAAATCTGTGGATACCTGTATATATTTACAGTAACTGTAAATTTATACAGCTCTTGTCATGGACGACCTGATCCGCATCGAAAACGAGTACGACCGCCAGACGGTGCTTTGGCTGCGCGAGCGCCTGGGTGAACAGGCTCTGAACGAAGTCGTGTTGCGCATGGATGTGCGCGGGCGGCCGTATGTGTCGGAAGTCTGCCGCACGCTGGGCCTGACGCCCCCGCCGCGCAGACGGGCGGCACCGCGTGCCCGACCGTTCAACCGGGCCGTGGGCGAAGCATATCTGGCCACCATTCGCGGCATCCTGGGCGGCCGGCAAGCGACGGCATAAGCCCGGCTGACGTTAATCCGCCAGCGTGGCGGCCGCCTCTTCGCGCAACCAGTCAAGCCACGCGCCGGCCGGGCTGTCGGGCGCAATAGGCGCATCGGCCAGCAGGTTGTAGCTGGAGCCGTCACGTCGGAACCCTTCGGGCGCAATCAGCCGCCCATCTTTCAGGTCATCACCGGTCATCAGCTTTGACGCGATGGCGGTGCCCTGCCCCGCCAGGGCCGCCTGCAAACTCAGATAGAAATGTTCGTAGCGCGCTTCGGGCAGCCGCCCTCGCGGCCGTGCCGTGCTGCTGGCGCGCCACCATGCCTGCCATGCATCGGGGCGCGTGGCGGTGTGCAGCAGCCGTCGACGCGCGGCAATATCCGCTTGGCGGGCGTGTACCGGGCCGATCCACTCATCGCAAATGGGCGCCGCATGCACGTGCGCGGGCCACGCAAAGTCATCACGGCGCAATGCGACGTCCACCCCGGTGCGCGCGAAATCGATCGGCCCGCCCGCCGCAAACAGATGCACCTGGATGGCCGGATGCCGCGCCTGGAAGCGCGACAGCCTCGGGATCAGCCACCGCATCGCCAGCGTCGGTTCGCATGACACCACCAGCGTTGAAGACATTGCCCGGCGGGCAATCCGGTCGATGCAATCTGTGAGAATTTCAAACGCATCGGTGGCAGCCGCATGCAACTGGTCGCCCGCTGGCGTCAGGAAGACGGCCCGATTGCGCCGCTCGAACAGATCCACTCCTAACGACGCTTCCAACTGTCGTATCTGCCGGCTGACAGCGCCATGCGTTACGTGAAGCTCCTGCGCCGCACGCACGAAGCTGCCGTGCCGTGCCGCAGCTTCAAACACACGCAGGGTATTCAGTGGAGGCAGCGCCATCTGTCAGTTTTTCTCACCTAAAAACGGCATCATAAATCGATTTTCAGCGATGACGGGTGCATCCAGAATTGGCGCACCCCCGCTTTGCGATTGCGCCCGACATGACCGAACTCCTTGCTGTTGCCGTCATCACCATCCTCGCCGTCATCAGCCCAGGCGCGGACTTTGCCATGGTCACGCGCAACAGCCTGCTGCATGGGCGGCGCGCCGGCGTGCTGTGCGCGCTGGGCATTGCGCTGGGCGTACAGGTGCACGTGTTCTACACGATGTTCGGCGTGGGGCTGCTGATTGCGCATGCGCCAACCCTTCTGCAGGGCATCAAGCTGGTGGGCGCGGCGTACCTGGTGTGGATTGGCTGGAATACGCTGTCGGCCAAGCCGTTGCCCAGCGGCGAGACTGCCGGTAACAGCGCCGGCGCTCCAACGCTATCGACCTTCGCAGCCCTGCGCATGGGCTTTCTCACCAATGCGCTCAATCCCAAAACGACGCTGTTCGTAGTCAGCACGTACACGCAGGTCGTTCACCCGGGCACGCCGCCGGCCGCGCAGTTCGGCTATGGCGTGTTCATGTCGGCGGCGCACGCGGTGTGGTTTGCGTTGGTGGCCGCAGTGTTTGCGTCAGGCGCGTTACGGCGTTCGCTGCTGGCACGGCAACGCATCGTGGACGGCGTGATTGGCGTGCTCCTGATCGGATTGGGATTGGCGCTGGGGCTCGCGCGGCTTGCGTGAGGCCGCGCACGGCAACCTCCCCATGCCGGTATCCATGCCGTCTGTCCCAGGTCTTCTGCTGCATTAACAGGCGCCAGCCTGTTTGAGACAGTGCCCTCGCGCCCTACCCGTCGCTACGTGGCGATGGAGACCACCGCGCAAACCCGCTGACTCGCAGCACAACCTCACACCTGGAGTGCAACCATGCAATGGAATCGCGCCTTCACCGACCTCATCCGCAACGGCCGCGCAGCTTACTGGGGCAACTGGACGCTCGCCCCCACCATCAAACCCGGCGCCGTCGGTTTTGTGTCGCCCGACACCGGCGACTTCACGCCCGTCAAGCCGGAAACACCGGGCGTGGCGGTCAACACGCGCACCGTACCGAACCAATGGAAGCTGTCGACCAACAACGTCCACCGCACCGAGACCAACGTCAAGCTCGATGGCTCGGCCACCGACCCTGAAAGCGGCACCAAGATCAACGCGGGCGTGGAAGTGAAATGGGAGTTCTCGTCGGTCGGGTCGATCGCCTCGGAATTCGGCATTGCCTCGGAGTCGTACATCAGCGACCTGACGCAACTCACGCGGCCCGAAACGATCAAGTGGCTCGCCGAACAGGCGCAGTCCGTCAGCATGGGTTCGGGCGGGAACATCGCGCAGGGCTTCGGCGTGGTGACCAGCGTGATCCTGGCCAACAGCGGGCTGAACGTGGGCTCGCAAGACAACAACGCGTCGTTCTCGATCACGGGCTCGGCCGGTGCCGTGCATGACATGCTCGGCAGCGCGACGGGCAAGGGGTCGTTCGTGTCGGTCAACCAGACCAAGAGCGTCGACCAGCATCTGTGGCCGTTCGAGCCCGGCAAGCAGGCGCCCGCGCCCATTCCGGTGGCCTACACCTTTGCATCGTTCGACGGCAACCTGCTGATCCCGAACTGGATCACGCGCCTGGGCGGCTTCGAGATCTACTTCAACAACAAGCCGGGCAGCACTTACGTCACGCACATCAAGCTGCGGTTCAACACGCCGCAAGGCCCGCGCAGCGATGAGTTTTCGCTCAGCGGCGGCATCTCCAAGACGGTCGCGAACATCCCGCTCAACGCCACCGATATCCAGGTCGACGTGAAGTTCCAGGGCGTCGTGAACAGCGACAACTATTCGTTCCGCTGGCCCAGCCCGCTCGGCCAATGGCTGACCGGCCGGCGCGAGATCGAGATGACCGGCGTGTGGCCGGGCCCGACGCACGCCGTCGAGAAGTAACGCCAAAAAGCAAAAGCAAAGCGGCGGATCGTCCGGGAGGGGACGTCCGCCGCGCTGCATCCGTGTGCGGGGTGTGTCGCGTTACGCCGCCTGTTGGCGCTTGCGTTCGATATCCGGCAGGAAGACCGTCAGCAGGCCGATGAGCGGCAGGAACGAGCAGAGGTGATAGACGTTGTAGATGTCAGTTGCATCGGCCAGCTTGCCGAGCACCGCGGCGCCAATGCCGCCCAGCCCGAACGCAAACCCGAAGAACAGGCCCGACACCATCCCGACCTTGCCGGGAATCAGCTCCTGCGCATACACGAGGATGGCCGAGAACGCCGAGGCCAGCACCAGCCCGATGATCACCGTCAGCACGGCCGTCCAGAACAGGTTGGCGTACGGCAACAGCAACGTGAACGGCGCCACCCCGAGGATCGACACCCAGATTACGACCTTGCGGCCCACGCGATCCCCAATCGGACCACCCACGATCGTGCCCACCGCCACCGAGAACAGGAAGAGGAACAGGAACAGCTGCGACGTCTGTGCCGACAGGTGGAACTTGGTGATCAGGAAAAACGTGTAATAGCTGTTCAGGCTCGCCAGATAAAAGTACTTCGAGAACAGCAGCACGACCAGCAGCGTCATTGCAAACGCGACCTGCCCGCCCGACAGCTTGATCGCGGCGTGTGCACGGCCACCCGCCTTGCTGCCATGGCCCGCGGCACGTTCACGCTTGTACCAGCCGCCCACGTGGTACAGCACGAAGATGGCGATCAGCGCAGCAATCGAAAACCACGCCAGGCTGTGCTGCCCATACGGCATGATGATGATTGCCGCGAGCAATGGACCCATCGCGCTGCCCGCATTGCCGCCCACCTGGAACAGCGACTGCGCCAGCCCATGACGGCCGCCCGACGCCATACGCGCCACGCGCGACGATTCCGGATGGAAGATCGACGAGCCCGTGCCCACCAGCGCGGCTGCCAGCAGCACCGTGCCAAAGTTGGGCGCCACCGACAGCAGCACCAGCCCCACCAGCGTGAAGCCCATGCCCACCGACAGCGAATACGGCTTCGGGTGCTTGTCGGTATACAGCCCGACCATCGGTTGCAGCAGCGAGGCGGTGATCTGATACGTGAGCGTGATCAGCCCGATCTGTGAGAAGTCGAGATGAAAATTGCCCTTGAGCAGCGGATAGATCGCCAGGATCAACGACTGCATCATGTCGTTGAGGAAGTGCGCGAAGCTGATGGCGCCGATCACGCCAAAGCCGGTCTTGTCGGCCTGCGCGGCAGCGGCTGCCGATGCAGCGGCCGTGCCGTTTGCGGTGGTTTGCATGATGGGTTGAGGTCACGATATTGAGGCGAGGAAGCGCTCAATGTTGCGCCTAAACGGTGCAGGCGTGTTACCGCAAATTCGACAACGATTAGCGCAAACCGGACAATTTATTGTCGAGGCAGAAGCGTCACCCCACGCCGCGCCGGGTTCAACAAAACTCGGGGCATCTTCCCGCAAACCCGCGCCCAGCTTGCCCTGGCAGGCAGCTAACGTGTTAGCCATTTTCTCGCGCGGGGCTACTCCGTTCGGAGCATGGCCGCTCAGGAGACGCTTTCTATACTCGCCAGCATGGACTGCAGCACGGCGCCCGGCCACCAGCCAGGTGCCAGTGCCGACGGCCTGACGGAACCCGATGCGTGAGCAACTTCACACGCACGACGATCCGCAACCCGAACCGATGACCAGCATCGACGATGCCGCACATCGGCCAACATGGGAGGGGAAGCCATGATGATCCTGCTAACGGGAACTCTATGCCGCGCGATGGGAGACCTTTTCTATCAGGCTCTGCTCGACGACCGGGTCGTCTGCTGCTTCGTCACCTCCGAAGCCGTGGATGTCACCGGCAACGCCACGCGCCCGCCGCCCGCTTCGTCCCCGTGTACCGACCCTCGGCTCGCTGACGTCTCTCGGTCAGCGAGTTATTGCGCGCCCCTCGTCCCGTAGGGCGCGCTCTTTTCTGCCGATGCCGTCAGCGCGGGGGCGCTGGCGGGTCACCCCGCGCATCAACGAGAAACGCGTCAGCCGATCAGCCCGGCGTCCGTCAGCTCGCGTTTCATATAGGCGTACAGCACTGGCGCGGCAATTACCCCGCCCACACCAAACAGCGCCTCCATCACGATCAGCGCGAGAATCAGTTCCCACGCGCGCGCATCGATGCGGCTGCCGATGATGCGCGCGTTCACGAAGTACTCCAGCTTGTGCACCACCACGAGGAAGATGAGTGAAGCCACCGCCAGTTCCAATGAAGCGGTCACGCTCATCACCACGATCGCTGTATTGGAGATGAGGTTGCCCGCCACCGGAATCAGCCCCGCCACGAAGGTCAGCAGGATCAGCGATTTGGAATACGGCACGTGCTGCCCGAACAGCGGCAGCGCACCCAGCAGGTAGACCGCAGCGAGCGCCGTGTTGAGCGCGGAGATCTTCACCTGCGCAAACACCACCGCCTCGAATGCATCGGTCAACCGGCTCAGCCGGCTCACCAATGCTGCGGCCAGCGGCTTGTGGTGCTCGGAATCAGGTGTTTCCGACCAAGCCACCATCGCCCCCAGGATCAGCCCAACCAGCATCAATGCGCTGGCTCGCAACCCGTCGATGCCGAGGGTCGACACCTGATGGCCGTGCTCCTTGATCATCTGTACAAGCTGCACACGCAGCTCCGTCACCGACTGCGGAACGTAATTGACTACCGCTGCCGGCAACGATTCACGCAGGTTGTCGAGCACGTCGGCAATGCGCGTGAGCATGCCTTCGAGCCCATGCCCATGTTCGACCAAGCGGCCGATCCCGACGCCCAGCGCCGCAAGAATGAGCGCCGCGATCACGAACACGCAGATCACGGCAATCGCCTTTGCGCGCTGGGACAGCGTGCGGCGCCGGCGCAGGCGCGCCTCCAGCTTGCGCGCCAACGCGTAGACGAGGAAACCGGCTATGGCGGCCGGCAACAGGTGCAGCCACAGCACTGACGCAATCATCGCCGCCACCAGTACGTAGCTGACAGCGTTGATGGCGCGGGTGTGCGCGTTGGGAGGAAGCTCGGGGGGCAGCATCGTCATGAGAACAGGCCGGCAGCAATGTTGATGGAGAGCGCGAGGATGCTCGTATTGAAGAAGAACGACAGCAGCGATTGCCCCAGCACCGCCCGCCGCATTGCGCGCGAACGGATGCTGACATCGGCCGTCTGGCTGGCGACCGCGATCGTAAAGGAGAAGTAGAGGAAATCCCAGTAATCGGGCTCAAGCTGCTCGTCGGGAAACCGCAGCGGCGGCTCGTGGGGCGCACGGTAATACAGATGCGCGTAGTGCACCGTGAACATCATCGGCACCATGAGCCAGGCGCCGAGCACTGTGATGCCGGTGAACACGTAGTGCGACGTCTGTGCATGCCCAGCCGACTTGGCCGTCGCCAGCTCAAACGCAATGGCCACCATGCTGGCCACCACACCGAGGCAGACTACCGCCAGCACGGCAGATGCGCGTGCGTCTTCACGGCGGGCGACGGCGCGGATGCGGTGTGGGTCTGCGCGCAACATCATCACCGTGATCAGAATCAGGTACGCCCACACGGCGATGTCCCAGCCGAGCAGCAGGCGCGCAAGCCACCCGTGCGCCGGCACAACGGCCACAGCAATGGCGCCCAGCGCAAACGCCGACAACAGGCGCGGCCGAGTCGCTGCAAAGCGGGAAAGCTGGGAAATTTCGGAGGACTTGTCTTGCGGGTTCACATGGGCCTCGGGTGCGTGCTCGGGGTGTTCACACAAGGCCGGCAACGCCAGCCGATGAGGCGACATGGTAGCCGCTTCAGCGCATCAGGACGCTGAGAGCATTGAAGCGAACGAGCGCTTGCAGCGCTCCTGCAGGCGTTCGTGCGTTGAGAGCTGTTCTGCGATGACGGTGGCTTCCGGATACACGCGGCACATGCCGATCATGGCGGTCTCAAGCGCCCCCTGCGATCCGGCCTGGAACTGGAACTGCTCCAGCACCGTGTCATCGGCATCACGCACGGTGATCAGGAACGGGCCCGGGGTGACGGTCGCGCAACCGGCGAGCATGCCGGCCGCGGCCAGCGTAAAGCACAGGAGGGAGCGGGTCGGACGACGAGAACGAATCATCATGGCTTCCAGGTTGCGATGAGAGTGAGACGCGGCAACGGCGACTCGGTTCGCAATCATCGCGCTTGCCCGGTGACGCAAACAAAAACGCCCGCAATGTGCGGGCGTTTTTGGGGCAGGAACCAGGCTCAGGCGACGGCGCCTTCGGTGTACGGATCGAACTTGCTGCCAGCCTTGGCGCCTTCGGTATAGGTGTCGAACTTGCCGGCACGTGCCAGGGCGCCTTCCGTGTACGGGTCAAACTTGCCGCCAGCCTTGGCACCTTCGGTATAGGTATCGAACTTGCCGGCACGGGCAAGAGCGCCTTCGGTGTACGGATCAAACTTGCTGCCAGCCTTGGCGCCTTGCGTGTACGGATCGAACCTGTCGCCAGCCTTGGCGCCCTCCGAGTACACATCGAAGCGTTGGCTGACTTGCGCAGCACCTTGCGTGTACACGTCAAACTTGGCTGCGGCCAGGGCCGGCACACTTGCCAAGGCGATCAGGGCAGCAATCAGGGTACGTTGGGCTTTCATGATGTCTTCTCCAGATGGGCGCAGCGCGTCAGGCAGGTGATCCGGACATTTCCAGGATCTTCTTTTTCGCTGCGGCGCCGCATTCGATGGAGTCATCGTAGGCGAGCCTGTTCAGACAATAAATGTCGCAACAGACAATTTATTGTTGCGATATGTGAAATTACGGGAAAACCCGCATCACCAGTGGTTTTGCGGCCTGCAACAAAGGCTTGCGGGTTAATTTGCGCAAACGCAGAATGTGACTTTTTCACCCAAAGTCAGCGTTGTACGGCTTTCGAACGGGTTTTAGTGTTGGGTTCTGACGCATCGCATCATGGTTGTGACGCGCACAGATTGTCATTTCCCGATACACACGCGCACAGGTTGGCGAATGACTCTGTGTCACACTGCCCGGCATTCGCTTTCAATCGCTCCCACGATGAAACGCCTTCTCCTCGCTGTGTCCCTGCTCGTTGCTGCACTCCTTTCCGGGTGCGGCGTGGTGGCCGCGCCGTGCCGCGTGGCATCGGCGGGCCTGAAGATGGTGCCGCTGGTGGGGCATGTGGCGGCCGCGCCCACCGACGCCTGCGCCGACATCATCGATTGAGCGTAGTAATCAAAGCGCTGTGAATTGAGCTTAGAAGTTTGAGCCACTCAGGAAAGTGTCTACCGTTCTTCACTGAACCTTAACCAGTGCCGCTGCCTCACAGGGCCCGCTGCATCAGCAGACAATCCAGCCAGCGCCCAAACTTGTAGCCCACCGCCTCCAGCACGCCCACCTCGCGAAACCCACAACGGGCGTGCAGCTTGGCTGACCCCGGGTTCTCGCGACCGCCCCCTACTACCGCCACCATCTGCTTGAAATCGCGCGCCTGGCATTCGCGGATGAGCGCCTCCAGCAGCAACGTCCCAACGCCCCGCCCCTGCGCGGCGCCGTCAAGATAAATGGAGTCTTCCACCGCATGGCGATACGCAGGCCGCGCACGATGCGGGCCGGCATACGCATAACCGAGCAGCGCACCGCCTGCTTCGGCCACCACGTAGGGCATGCCGGCATCCTGCAATGCGTGAAAGCGGCGCGTCATCTCGGCCAGATCGGGGGCATCGATCTCAAAGCTGGCGGTGCCGGTACGCACATGATGTGCATAGATGCCGACGATGGTCGGCAGATCCGCCTCGGTCACCGCACGAATGGTAACGGCGCCGGTTTCATGCACGGGAGCGGAAGCGTCGATGGGCATTGCGGAAGACATGGCTGTGGGAATGGGAAGCGATGTGAAGCGTTCATTGTCACGCCAATTCAACACGAACCGCGTATCGCCGAGCGCATTCCGGTGACATGGCTATCGGGCGGCGCCGGAATGCGGTAATTTGGCAGACGCATTTGCCCCCGCCGCGCCCTTCCTGCCATGCATGACCTGTTTCCCCTGATCGCCGAATACGGCGCGTTTGCCGTGTTCCTCAATGTGCTGCTGACGCAAGCTGGTGCACCGCTGCCGGCCGTGCCGACGCTGCTGGTGGCCGGCGCGCTCACATTCCAGGGGCCGCTCTACTTCATGGAGCTTGCGCCCGCTGCGGTGTCCGGCGCGCTGCTGGGCGACGGCCTGTGGTACTTCGCAGGCAAGCGCTACGGCAGGCACGTCATGGCACTGCTGTGCCGCGTGTCGTTGTCGCCCGATTCCTGCGTGCGGCGCACGCGCACGCAGTTCGAGCGCTGGGGCGCGCCGATGCTGCTGATCGCGAAGTTCATTCCGGGCTTGTCGACCGTGTCGTCGGCGTTGCTGGGCACCATGCGCACGCCGTTCAGCACGTTTGCGCTGTACAACCTGGTGGGCTCGGCGGTGTGGGCCACGCTCTGGCTGCTGCTGGGCCGCGTGGCGCATGACAGCATCGACCAGGCGCTGCGCCGGCTCGACATGCTGGGCACGCGTGCCGTGCTGCTGGTCGCGTTGCTGGCGGCGGTGTATGTGGCGGCGCGCTGGCTGCAGCGCTGGCGCTTTCGCAAGATGCTGGAGATGGCGCGCATCTCGCCCGATGAGCTGCACGCGCTGATCGAATCGGGCGCGGCACCCGTCATCATCGATGTGCGCGCCGACAGCTCGCGCATGCTGCAGCCGCAACGCATTCCGGGAGCCATGCTGTATGACATGTCCAGCAGCAAACGCGCGATCGAGATCGACGGCCCCGACCGAGAGATCATCATCTACTGCGCCTGTCCCAACGAGGCGTCTGCCGTCATGCTGGCGCGCACGCTGATGGGACGCGGCTTCAAGCGCGTGCGTCCGTTGCATGGCGGTATCGATGCATGGGTGGAGCGCGGCTATGGCGTGGAGCACGTGATATCGGTCACGCCCGCCACACTCGCAACGGCGGAAGCGGGCGCCTGAGACTCCGCACGCAGGTGCGCCGCAACCACGAAGCTGGCGCACAAAAACAAAAAGCGCACCTCGCGGTGCGCTCTCCCGTAAGTACGGCAAACATGCGGTGCGCCAGCCCCCCGGCTCGGACACCCCGCATCGGTCCGTGTGCATCCGCCCAAGGACGGATGTGGCGAAATGATCCCCGTTTGATCCCTTCTTCGCCAGTCGGACTTGACCCCCTTGTTATTCATTTGCAACGCTGCCGCATCAAACGTATGCGCGGCGAGCTCGCGTTGTGATTTCCCGTCCTTCTTTTGTGGCCTTGCGGCTGGCCATTTTTGCGTGGTACTCCTGCGTACTAACGGCAGCGTCGCGTCGAACTTTAGGCGCCGCCCCAATCGTCAGGCAAATGTATCGATCGCACCTTCGTGGCTGGAAACACGGCGCGGTGCCGCCGTCACCGTATCGGGGCGGTCTTGCGAGCCGCTGCTGCCATAACGACTGCCACTCCCCCCGTTGCCCGAACCGCTACCTTGGTTTTGCGCCGACGAGCCCTGCGATGCGTTCTGCTGCTGGCTGAAGTCGCCCGTGCTGACTGACGTTTGCGCAAGCTGCATCCCGCCTTGCTGCATGGCGTCGCGCAGGCGCGGCATGGCGTCCTGCACGAGTTCGGCCACGGCCTGGTGCTGGCAGACAAAGCTCGCGTTGACGGCGCCGTTGTCCACTTCCAGCTTGACGTGCATGCCGCCCAGTTCGGCCGGATTCAACTGCAGTTCGGCCGACGATTGGCGATGTACTTGCATGAAGGCGAGCTGGCTGGCCATGCTCTGCGGCCACGCGGCATCGCCAAAGGTGGGCAGCGTGTGGACTTGTTGCGGCGTGATCGATGCCCCAGCCGCTGCGCCTGCGTTGGCACCGCCCACCGCAAAGGTAGGCGCGGCCATGCCCGCGTCGCCAGTGGCGCGCGACAGCACGCCCTGGAACTGCATGCCGTTGCCCTGCGCGTTGGATTGCGTGCCAGCGTTATCGGTGTTGCCGGTGTTGCCACCATTGCTGGCGTGGCTGGTGGCATCGGTTACGGCGGCGGCGGCCGGTTGCGCGGGGGCGTTGTGTGCGCTCAGATCGCGGCGCGGCAGGCCGCGATCGGCATTGGCACCCTGCCCGGACGACGCGCTGCCGAGCTGGCGCACGGCAGCCGGCGTGTTGTCAGCAACGGCGCGTGTGCGAGCCATGGCCTGCGCCAGCGTGCCGCTGTCGGGCAACGCAGTGGCGGGCGACGTCGGCGTGTTTGCGGCGTTTGCCTTCGTGTCCTTCGCAGCAGGCAGTCCGGCCAGGCCTGCGTGTGCCGTCGTGGCCGGGTCAGCGGCACCCTGCGCCCCGTTGGCAGCTGCACTTGCGGCGGCCAGTGCGGCGGGGTCATTGGCGGACGGTCTGCCCGCAGCCGACGACGTCGCATCGGTATCGGTGTTGGTATTCGATCGGGCGGCGTGCAAGGCAACCGGCAGTTGCGCGGCTGCGGCCTGCTGCGCGGCCTGGCGTGCAGCCTCGATCTGGGCGGCCAGTTGTGCAGCCGGATCGACCGCGGCCTGTTTCGCGGCGGTATCGAGATCCTTGGCGCTGGCAGGCTGGGCCGGCTTAGCGCTGGCCGTATCGGCGGTGCTGCCAGCAGGCGTTGTGACGGCCTGCTCCCGAGTGTTGCCGTCTGCCGGTTGGGCGTCTTGGTCGTTGCGCGCGGCGTCGGTGCGTGCGACGTCCTTGCGGGCGATATCGGCGCGGCGGCTGGCATCGTCGGCGGCGGATTGTGCATCGGCGCGACGGCGTGCAGCGTCCTGGGCCATGCGGTCCGACAACAGGTTGCCGAAGGTATCGGTACCTGACGACGGGGCCTGCGCCTTGTCGGCTGCGGCAGCATTGCCGGCCGACAGCATGGCGCCCAGATCGTTGGCAGCGGGGTTGGGGGTGGCACTCAAGCCCACGTTGACTCCATCTTGCGACTGCGTGTTCGCGTTGGTCTTCAATTGCCGCCCTGGGCCGCACGCATGCGGATCACCTTGGCGGCGTGTTCGTCGTTGTCGCGCTGGGCTCGGCGTTCTTCGTCCAGGCGCTGCTCTTCAATGTGGCGCTGGCGCAGGATGTCGAACGACTGCTCGCGACGCTGTTTTTCCAGCCAGTTGGCACGGCTCATCGCGAGCTGCTGCTCCAACGCGTTGATGGTGCCCTTCTGCTGGTGCACGGCATTGCCCAGTCGGTCGATAAAGGCCGCGTAGTTGCGCAGGCGCGTGACATCCATGCCGCCTTCGGCCGTGCTCAGCATTTGCTGGTGGTAGTTGTTGCGGTAGTCGGACAGCAGTGCGAGCTTTTGCGTGGCGGCCTCGCGCGTGTTCATCAGGCGGCCGACTTCCTGCGTGGCTTTTTCTGTGTCCTTCTGAGCCAGTTCCAGCACGGTTTCGAGGCGGAACGGCTTGTTCATGGTGGTCATCGGTAGACCCTCCAGCTTCCCGTTACATCAACCCATCGGACGCAAACCCGGCGGCTTTAGCCTCCGGCTTGCGCAACGCTTGCGGCTTCACAGTGTCAAGCGGGCACATCACGCCAGCACTCCGTGCATCTTCTCCAGCGTGTGTTCGCGGCTTTCGTTTTCGAACATGCCCTGCTGCAGGAACGCTTCCATGTCGGGGTAGCGCGCGATGGCCTGGTCGGTCACCGGGTCGCTGCCACGCGCGTAGGCGCCCACGGCAATCAGGTCGCGGTTGCGCTGGTATCGGGCGTAGAGCTGCTTGAAGCGGCGGGCGGTGTCGAGCTGCTCGCGCGGCACGATGGCCGACATCACGCGGCTGATCGACTGTTCGATATCGATGGCCGGGTAGTGGCCCTGCTCCGCCAGCTTGCGCGAGAGCACGAAGTGGCCGTCCAGAATGGCGCGGGCCGCATCGGCAATCGGGTCCTGCTGGTCGTCGCCTTCAGCCAGCACGGTGTAGAACGCGGTGATGGAGCCGCCGCGGCCGTTGGCATCGACCATGCCGTTGCCGGCACGCTCAACCAGCGCCGGCAGCTTGGCAAACGCCGAGGGCGGATAGCCCTTGGTGGCCGGCGGCTCGCCGATGGCCAGGGCGATCTCGCGCTGCGCCATCGCATAACGCGTGAGCGAATCGACGATCAGCAGCACGTTGCAACCGCGATCGCGGAAGTATTCGGCAATCGTGTGGGCGTAAGCAGCGCCCTGCAGGCGCATCAGCGGCGAGGTATCAGCCGGCGCGGCCACCACGGCCGAGCGCGCCAGGCCTTCGTCGCCAAGAATCTCGTCGATGAATTCCTTCACTTCGCGGCCGCGCTCGCCGATCAGGCCCACCACCACCACGTCGGCTTGCGTGTAGCGGGCCATCATGCCCAGCAACACGCTCTTGCCCACGCCGGAGCCGGCGAACAGGCCCAGACGCTGGCCCTGGCCAACGGTCAGCAGACCATTGATGGCGCGCACGCCCACGTCGAGCACATGCTCGATCGGCTTGCGCTTGAGCGGGTTCAGCGGTGCCGGGTTCAACGTGCCCCAGGCGAGGTCTTCGTGCGCGCCCAGCGGCCCCTTGCCGTCGAGCGGCTCGCCGTTGGCATCGACCACGCGGCCCAGCAGGCGCGGACCCACGGGCAAGAATTTGCTGTGCGAAATCGTCGGGTCGGCGCCGTCTTCGCTCGACACCGGCAGGCGTGGCGGCTCCAGCGGGAACACGCGCGCACCGGGCACCACGCCCACCAGATCCGTTTGCGGCATCAGGAAGGCGCGCTCTTCGGCAAAGCCGACCACTTCGGCCAGCACGTGGCGCCCATGCGGCAGTTCCACGCGGCAGGCGCTGCCCACCGGCAGCTTCAGACCAACGGCTTCCATGACCAGGCCGGCCACACGCGTGAGCTTGCCGCACGTCACCACCGGGCGCGCCAGACGCGCACGCTGCGCGGTCTGCTGCAGGTGGGTTTGCCACATGCGCACGTTGGGGTTGTTGGCGGCAGCGTTGTGGCCAACCCCCGCGGCGAGCCGCACGGTCTCAGGCGACATGGAGTGCGCCTCCTGCCACGCGTTCGGCTTCCACGCGCTCGCTGGCAAGCCATGCGGTATCGCGGCCCAACGCACGGGTCAGTTCGGCCCAGCGGGTTTGCAGCGTGGCATCGGTTTCGCCAAAGCGGGTCTGCACGCGGCAGCCGCCGCGCTCGATGGCGGCATCGACGATGAGCGTCCAACCGGCAGCGGCCAGCTCCGTGCCCAGCGTCTGGCGAATCAGCTCTGCGTCATCGGCATGGACGCGCAGCATGGCAGGTGCCGGTGCGGTGGGCGCGTCGCCCAGCACTTCGCGAATCAGCGGCAGGATACGCTCGGGCTGCGCATGCAGCGCACCGTGCAGAAACTGCTGCGTCAGTTGCAGCGCCAGATCAACCAGCTCTTCGGCAACGCTGCCGTTCAACTGGTCGATCGCCTCGCGCACGGACTGCATGAGCGTGGCGATGTGCTTGGAATCTTCCTCGCCCTGGCGGCGGCCTTGTTCAAAGCCATCCTGAAAACCTTGCGCAAAACCATCGCGGCGACCTTCGTCACGGGCGGTGGCAAGCTCGGCGTCCAGCGCGGCCTGCCATTCCTCTTCGGAAATCGGCGGCTCTTCGGGCTCAGCCGGCGGAGGCGGCGGAGGCGGCGGCGCGGCTGCAGCAGCAGCCTCTGCGGCCTGCCGCCGGAAGTCGGTCGGCTCCCACGCCTGGTATTCGAGCAGTGTGTCGCGCGGGATGATCGGCGGACGCGGCATCTCAGCGCCCCGTCAAAACAAGGCGGCCAGCACGGTCAGACATAGGCGTCCTCCGCCTTGCGGCCGATGGTGATCTCGCCCTCGTCAGCCAGGCGGCGCGCAACGACCAGGATTTCCTTCTGCTGCGCTTCGACTTCCGACACCTTGACCGGGCCGAGCACTTCCAGCTCTTCCTTGAGCATCGTGCCGGCACGCTGCGACATGTTGGCGAATACCTTGTCGCGGAACTCCTGCTTGGCGCCCTTGAGCGCCACCACCAGAACGTCCTGACTGATCTCTCGCAGCAGCGTCTGCAGCGCACGGCCGTCCAGATCGATCAGGTTGTCGAACACGAACATCTTCTCGACGATGGCGTCGGCCAGTTCCGGATCGCGCGAACGCACGCCTTCGATGACCGCGCTCTCCACGGCGCTCGGCACCAGGTTGAGAATTTCCGCTGCCGTGAGCACGCCGCCCATCGCGTTCTTCTTGCGGTGGTCGTTGCCTTGCAGCAGCTTGGTCAGCACGTCGTTCAGCTCGCGCAGGGCGCTGGGCTGAATGCCGTCGAGCGTGGCGATACGCAGGATGGTGTCGTTGCGCAGGCGCTCGGTGAAATAGGTCAGGATTTCCGAAGCCTGGTCGCGGTCAAGGTGCACCAGGATCGTGGCGATGATCTGCGGGTGCTCGTTGCGGATCAGTTCCGCCACCGACGATGCATCCATCCACTTCAGGCCTTCGATGCCGCTTGTGTCACCGCCCGATAGGATGCGGTCGATGATGTTGGCGGCGCGGTCGTCGCCCAATGCCTTGCGGAAGACGGTGCGGATGTACTCGTTCGAATCCACGTCCAGCGGCAGGTCTTCGGCTTCGACAAAGAAGGCGTCAAAGGCGTCGAGCACACGCTCGCGCGAGACGTTCTTCAGCGCGGCCATGGTCGCGCCCAGCTTCTGCACTTCGCGCGGGCCCAGGTGCTTGAGCACTTCAGCTGCTTCGCTTTCGCCCAGCGACATCATGAGGATGGCGCTGCGTTGGAGTCCTTCGGCGCTCATTCGTTACTCACCCATTGTTTGATGACGGCCGCGACGGCGCGCGGGTTGCTCTGCGCCACGCGGCGCATGGTCTCGAGCTTCTTCTCGAAGTCGTTGTTCTTGAGTTGCGGCAGCGCGTCCGGCAGCTCTTCGGAATCGGCGCCCGCCGCCGGACCTTCCAGCTCCGGCCCGGCCGAAGCCGCAGCACCGGTGATGATCGGGGCGTTCGGATCTTCGCCTTCACGGCCGACGAAGGTGGGCGTGGCCGGCGCGTCCTTCTTGCCCATCGAGCGGATCGCCGGACGGATCACCGCAAACACCAGGATCAGGAAGCCGATTGCCAGCGCCAGGTACTTGGCGGCCTGAATGGCGTACTGGATCATGTCCGGCTGCTTCCACAGCGGCAGGTCGTCCTTGGACATCGGCAGCGTGCCCGAGAACTGGCTGTTGACCACGTTCACGGAGTCGCCGCGCTTGGCGTCAAAGCCCACGGCGTCCTTGACCAGCGCGTTGAGCTTGACCATCTCGGCTTCCGACAGCGGCTTCCAGGTCTTGCCGTCGCCACGGTAGTTGACCACCACGGCCACCGACAGGCGGCGCACGGTACCCACTGCGGCGCGGGTACGGCGCACGGTCTTGTCGACTTCGTAGTTGGTGGTGGTGTCGCGGGTGCTCGACGAATTGCCGTTGGCCGCGGTGCCGCTCGTGTTGGCAGCCGCCGCCTGTTGCGGTTGGCCATTCGGGCCGGTCGCAGCCGGTTGCGACGCCGAGGCCGGAGCCGGTGCGGTCGGCAGCATGCGCGGCGCGGTCGGCGGCTGGTTGGACAGCGCGCCCGGCACGCCACCCTGGGCGTCGGCCTTGTTCTGCGTGGCTTCAGCGGTGTGCGTGCTGCGCACGGCGGCGTTGGCCGGGTCCTGGTTCGGACGGTAGCTCTCGGCCATCTGCTCGGTGTTGTCCAGATCGACGTCGGCCGTCACCTGCGCACGCACGTTGTCTTCGCCCACCACGGGGCCGAGGATGGCTTCGATGCGCTTGATATAGCCCTGCTCGACGTCGCGCACGTAGCTCAGTTGCGTCGGGTCGAGGCCCGAGGCGTTGTCCTGGAACGACGACGACAGCAGGCGGCCGGATTGGTCGACCACCGTCACATTGGCCAGCGGCAGGTTCGGCACGCTGCTCGACACCAGGTGGCCAATGGCCTGCACCTGCGAGCGGTCGAGCATGCGGCCCGGATACAGCTTGAGCAGCACCGACGCGCTGGGCTTGGCCTGCTCGCGCACGAACACCGACGGCTTGGTCATTGCCAGATGCACGCGGGCGGACTGCACCTCTTGCATGGCCTGGATGGTGCGGGCGAGCTCGCCTTCCAGGGCGCGCTGGTAATTGACTTGCTCGGCAAACTGGCTGGTGCCGAATTTCTGGTTCTCCATCAGCTCGAAGCCGGCCTGGCCGCCCTTGGGCAGCCCTTGCGAAGCGAGCTTCAGACGGGCTTCATGCACGCTCGTCTCGGGCACCATGATGGCGGTGCCGCCTTCGGCGAAGCGGTACGGCACGTTCATCTGCTGCAGCGCAGCGATGATCGCCCCGCCGTCGCTGTCGGACACATTGCTGTACAGGACACGGTAGTCCGGAGCCCGGCTCCACAGCATCGCGGCGGCAATGACGGCCACCAGCGCGGCACCGCCGATCATCATCAGCAGACGCGGCGACAGACGGCCGAGCGGGCCCAGGGCGCCCAGCGCACCTGCTCCTCCCGCTTTCTGGCGCGTCATCGCGCCCTGGCCCACCGTCGGCATATCCACCGTACCGAGCGTGTCGGCGACAGCAACCGAATCGGCTGTCGTTGGCATCCAAAATCTCCTGACTGACTACGTTGCTTGAGCGCTCACCCAATGTCCGGGCATGGCTCCGTGGTTGCCATTATCGGCAGTGGGTGCGCAAGCAAATCGGCAAGAAGAGGGCCTTTTCCCGTTCTTTTGGGCGCTTGGGAACGGCGGGCGGGCGGCTACCTTTGCATCACCGTGGCGCCATAGCGACCAACCGGCCGGGGCGGAAAGCGCCCTGGAAACCCGGCCCAGGCAGCCAAGCAGCGGCGCCGCAAGCAGGACAGAGCAAAAGAGGAGTTTCCTTCACATGGATATTACGAACGCCCATTCAGTGGTCTCGCTGATGAACAGCGTGCTGTCGCCGTCCAGCACGGTGGGTGGCATTGGCTCGGGCGGCTCGACCTCGGGCGACGGCGCCAAGGTCAGCGTCGACTTTGGCGCGGTGCTCAAGTCGTCGCTGGACAGGGTCGATGCGTCGCAGCAGAAGGCCGAATCCATCTCGCGCAGCTTCGAAATGGGCAACAACGACGTGGATCTGCACGACGTGATGCTCTCGCTCCAGAAAGCCAACATCGACATGCAGACCGCCGTGCAGGTGCGCAACAAGTTCGTCTCGGCATACCAGAGCATCATGAGTATGTCGATCTGAAATCACTTTTTTCTACGCCTCTTTTTCTTCGCCGCATGTCCAAGCACGCCAAACATCACGCCAAGCCGGCCAAGGGCAGTCTGGCGCTGGTCGTCATTGCCCGCGACGAAGCCGCCTGCATCGAGCGCTGCCTGATGAGCGCCAAGCCGCACGTCGATCGCATGATCGTGCTGGACACCGGCTCGACTGACGACACCGTGGCGATCGCCAAGGCGTGCGGCGCGCAGGTGCACCATTTCACGTGGGTGGATGATTTTTCCGCCGCCCGCAATGCCGCGCTGGCCGCCGCCAATGCAGACTGGAACCTCGTGCTGGACGCCGACGAATGGATCGAAGCCGGCACGGAAGAGCTGCGCAACGCCTGCACGTTCGGCCCGTTGCTGGGTGTGGTGTGCATCCGCAGTGAATACGACATTTCCGGCCACGTAGAGCATTCCAACAGCTGGATCGCCCGCCTGTTGCCTCGCGGCGTGCGCTACAAGGGCCGTATCCACGAGCAGCCGGTGGCAACCGCGGCCAACCTGCAGCGTGTGCGTCTGCCACTCGTGATTGGTCACGACGGCTACATGAACGCCAAGCTGGACCGCAAGCGTGGGCGCAACCACACGCTATTGCAACTCGAGCTGGCAGCGCATCCGGATGACCCGTATGTGCTTTACCAGCTCGGCAAAGACTTCGAGATCAACCAGAAAGACCCGGCCGAGGCCGCAGCGCACTATCAGCGCGCGCTCGCAATGGCACCCAAGGTGGCGCCATATCGGCATGACCTGTGCATCTGCCTGCTGGCGTGTCTTTCCAAATCGAAGCAACTCGACGCGGCCATCACGCTGGCGGGTGAATGGATGGAGGAGTGGTCCGGCTCGCCAGACTACTTCTACATGCTCGGACACCTGATGTTCGAAGCCGCCGCGCAAGACCCTGCACAAGCCGAAAAGCAATGGCTGCCGATGGCAGAAAACGCCTTCCTGAAGTGCCTGGAAATTGGCGAGCAGCCCAAACTGGACGCCGCCGTATTCGGGCGCGGCAGCTTTGCCGCCGCAAAGTACCTGGCGCTGACCTACCGGGCCCTGGCCGACACGCTGGCCATCAAGTCGAACCAATATTCCGACATTGCGCGGCAGATGCAGGAGCGCAGCGCCGCCGTCGCCGCATGAGTACGCAATCATGAAGACAGTCATCCTGGCCGGGGGCCTCGGCACGCGCATCAGTGAGGAATCGCACCTGCGGCCCAAGCCGATGATCGAAATTGGTGGCCGCCCCATCCTGTGGCACATCATGAAGATCTATGCCGCGCACGGCATCAACGATTTCATCATCTGCCTCGGTTACAAGGGCTACGTCATCAAGGAGTACTTCGCCAACTACTTCCTGCACATGTCGGACGTGACGTTCGATATGTCGAAGAACGAAGTGACGGTGCATGAGCGCCATGCCGAGCCATGGCGCATCACGCTGGTGGATACCGGCGAGCAGTCCATGACCGGCGGGCGCCTGAAGCGTGTTGCCGCGTATCTCGATCCGAACGAGCCCTTCTGCTTTACCTACGGCGACGGTGTGTCCGACGTCGATATCACCCGCAAGATCGCCTTCCACCGCGCCCACGGCAAGATGGCCACGGTGACGGCCGTGCAGCCGCCGGGCCGCTACGGCATGCTCCAGCGCGATGGCAACCGTGTGACCGGTTTCACGGAGAAACCACCCGGCGACGGCGGCACCTGGATCAACGGCGGCTTCTTTGTGCTGAACCCGGCCGTCATCGAATACATCGCGGGTGAAGACACCCACTGGGAAGGCGAGCCGATGAATCGCCTGGCCGAGATGGGCGAGTTGAACACGTTCGAGCACCAGGGCTTCTGGCAGCCGATGGACACGCTGCGCGACAAGAACAGTCTCGAAGCCATGTGGCAATCGGGGAGTGCACCGTGGAAAAAGTGGTGACGCTCCACCCCGCTGCCTGGGCCGGCAAGCGCGTCTTCTTGACCGGGCACACGGGCTTCAAGGGAAGCTGGCTGGCGCTGTGGCTGCGCCAGCTTGGCGCCGATGTGTACGGCTACAGCCTGGCGCCCCAAACGAACCCGAATCTCTTTACGCTGGCCGAGGTGGAATCCGCCATGGCTGGCCACACGCTGGGCGATATCCGTGACGCGGATGGCCTGCGTGCCGCGATGACGGCGGCGCGGCCTGACGTGGTGTTTCACCTCGCGGCGCAACCGCTGGTGCGTGCGTCGTACCAGGACCCGGTCGGCACTTACGCCACCAACGTGATGGGCACCGTGAACGTGCTGGAAGCCGCGCGCGCGTGCGCCGGCCTGTCGGCGATCGTGGTCGCCACCACCGACAAGTGCTACGACAACCGCGAATGGGCGTGGGGCTACCGCGAGACGGATGCGCTCGGCGGCCATGATCCGTACAGCGCATCCAAGGCCTGCGCCGAACTGGTGGCCGCAAGCTACCGGCGCGCCTTCTTCGCCAACGGCCCGCTGCTGGCTACCGGCCGCGCCGGCAACGTGATCGGCGGCGGAGACTGGTCCGAAGATCGGCTCATTCCCGATGCCGAGCGCGCGATGCGTGCCGGTACCCCGCTGGTCATCCGTTCACCGCACGCCACGCGGCCGTGGCAGCACGTTCTGGATTGCCTGCATGGGTATCTGGTGCTCGCGCAACGGCTGCTGGCCGGTGACGCCTCGTGCGCAACCGCCTGGAACTTCGGCCCGGACAGCGCTGCCACGCGCACGGTCGAACAGGTCTTGCAAGGCTTGCAGCAACATTGGCCCACGCTGATCTGGCAACTGGACGCCAATGCGGCCGCCGGCCGCCATGAAGCGGGCATGTTGCATCTCGACGCGAGCCGCGCGCGCCAGCATCTAGGTTGGCAGACAGCGTGGCCGTTTGAAACCGCGCTGGAACAGACCGCCACGTGGTATCGGCATCTGCATGAGAAAACAGCGAGCGCGCGCTCTCTCTGTGACCAGCAGATCGACCGTTTCACCGCCGCCGCGTCTGCTGCCGCTTTCAGGAGCGCCGCATGAACCGCTTCACCATCCAACCGACACCCCTAGCCGGCTTGGTCGAGATCAGCCGCAAGGTCATCGGTGACCATCGCGGCTACTTCACGCGCTTCTTCTGCGCAGACGAACTTGCCGCCGCCGGCTTTGACAGCCCCATCGCGCAAATCAATCACTCCTATTCCGCCAAGCGCGGCACCGTGCGCGGGCTGCACTTTCAGTACCCGCCGCATGCCGAGATCAAGCTGGTGAGTTGCGTGCGCGGCCGTGTGTTCGACGTGGCCGTTGACCTGCGTGCGGGCTCGCCGACGTTCCTGCAATGGCATGCGTTGGAGTTGTCCGCCGAACGCCACAACAGCCTGCTGGTGCCGCGCGGGTTTGCCCACGGCTTCCAGGCGCTGGAAGACGATTGCGAGCTGCTGTATCTCACCTCCAAGCCATACGCGCAAGCCGCTGAAGACGGCCTCAACCCGACCGACGGCCGCATCGGCATCGCTTGGCCGCTCGCCATTTCCGAATGCTCCGACCGGGACCGCAACCATCCGCCGCTGACCGACGCGTTTGCAGGCATCACGTTGCGAGCCCTGAATCCTGAACTGCAGGAACAGCCATGACCCAAAAGATTCTGTACTCCAAGCCGTCGATCACCGAGCTGGAAGTCGAATACGCCACTGACGCCGCACGCAACGGCTGGGGCGACCAGTGCTACGCCTACATCAACCGCTTCGAAAAGCAGTTTGCCGAATTTGTCGGCACGCAGTACGCCATTGCCACGTCGAGCTGCACCGGTGCCATGCACATGGGGCTGGCCGCGCTCGGCATCGGCGCCGGCGATGAGGTGATCCTGGCCGACACGAACTGGATCGCCACGGCGTCGCCCATCACCTACGTGGGCGCTACGCCCGTGTTTGTCGACATTCTGCCGGACACGTGGTGCCTGGACCCGGCGCTCGTGGAAGCGGCCATCACCCCGCGCACGAAGGCGATCATCGCAACGCACCTCTACGGCAACCTATGCGAGATGGACCGCCTGCTGGACATCGGCAAGCGCCACGGCATTCCCGTCATCGAAGACGCAGCCGAGGCTGTTGGCTCGCGCTGGCACGGCCACGCAACCGGGGCGCAAGGCATCTTCGGCACGTTCTCGTTCCATGGCACCAAGACCATGACGACGGGCGAAGGCGGCATGTTTGTCACCAACGACCGCGCGCTGTACGACCGCGTGATGACGCTCAACAACCATGGCCGCGTGCCGGGCGGCAAGCAGTTCTGGTCCGATTTCATCGGCTTCAAATACCGCATTTCCAACGTGCAGGCCGCCATCGGCTGCGCGCAGCTTGAGCGCATCGACGCGCTGGTTGCACGCAAGCGCGAGATCTTCGCGGCATACCAGAAGCATCTGGGTGACGTTGGTGCCCTTGCGCTCAACCCGGAGTCACCTGGCACGCTCAACAGCTACTGGATGCCCACCGTCGTGTTTGACGAGGCACTGGGCATCACGCGCGATGGATTGCTGGCCGCGTTCTCGCGCCGCGGCATCGATGCACGCGTGTTCTTCTATCCCCTGAGCCAGATGGGCCTCTTTGGTGACGCACCAGGCAACACGCCCAACAGCTACGCAATTGCCGAGCGCGCCATCAACCTGCCGTCATATCACGACATGTCGAGCGCAGACATCGACACCGTGTCGCAAGTGGTGCTCGATCTCGTGCAAGAACATCAGGAGAAGCAGACGTGCCTGGCATCCTGACCCCCGATCAGATCGAGACCTTCCAGCGCGACGGCCTGCTGATCCTGCGTGACTTTTATGCGCCGGACCAGGTGGTGCCGATCCAACGTGCGATCTACAACATTATCGGTCTGGTCATCGACAAGTACCGGCTCGACATCGAGCGTGCGCCGTTTGCACCGGAACGCTTCGACGACGGCTACCAGGCGCTGATCAAAGCCAATCGCAAATATGGCGCCGAGGTGTATGACGCAGTCAAGCAGATCCCGGCGTTTGTCCGGCTCCTGGGCGATCCGCGCCATGAGCAGGTGGTGTCCGAGCTGCGCCCCGGCGCGCTGCCCGGTATTGCCGGCGCCGGTTATGGCATCCGCATCGACAACCCGCGTGAAGAGAAATTTCGCGCCAACTGGCATCAGGAATATCCGGCGCAGTTGCGCAGCCTGGACGGCGTGGTGTTCTGGAGCCCGCTCGTGGAGATCACGCCCGAGATCGGGCCCGTGGAGTTCTGCCCCGGTTCGCATCGGGAAGGGCCGCTGCCGGTCGTGAGCGCAGACCCGGACAACGCCGGCAAGCAAGGCGCTTACGCGCTCATGCTCAAGGATGAAGCCACCTATCTCGCGCGCTATCCACACGTGCAGCCGCTGACCCAACCCGGTGATCTGGTGCTGGTTGATTTTCTGGTGCTGCACGCATCGGGCCAAAACACCAGCGGCCGCTCGCGTTGGTCGATGCAGTTCCGCTACTTCAATTTCTGCGAGCCGACCGGGCGCTCGCACGGCTGGAAAGGTTCATACGCCAACGGCGTCGACTTCCGAACCGTCCATCCCGAACTTTCTGTGGAAGCCTGACCATGACGACAGGTGCACTGCCGTGCAATGTTTGCCAGCAACCGCTGCCAGAGCCGATCTACCGTGCCCCGCAAAGCGCGCTGTCATCACTGCGCCGCGCCATGGATGGCACGCTCGAGGTGTTCTGCTGCGCCGCGTGCGGCCACATCCAGACCGTCGAGCTGTGTGACAACGGCAGCTTCTACGACACCGAATACGACATCCTCGTAAACAGCGAGGAAGAAGACCAGATCTACGCGGTCGAGAATGGCCAGAAGATCTTCCGTGCCGATCACCAGGTCGCGCTCTTCCAGAAAAAGCTGCAACTGCTGGGGGGGCTACACGAGGGCGCCCGCGTGGTCGACTTCGGCTGCGCAAAAAGCGCGACCATGCGACTGCTCAAACAGCAGCGCCCGGACGTGAAGGTCCACCTGTTCGACATCAGCGACCGCTACGTCGGCTTCTGGGAGAAATTCCTCAGCGCCGGGCAATGGGCCACGTACACCATCCCGCCGGCATGGCAACGTTCATTCGATGTCGTCAGTTCGTTCTTCTCGCTTGAGCACATTCCAGACCTGAGCACCACGCTGCGTGCCATCCACGGGTTGCTGCGCGAGGGCGGCCGGCTGTATGCCATCGTGCCCAACACGTTCACCAATACGGCTGATTTTCTGGTGGCGGATCACGTGAACCATTTCACGCGCACGTCCCTGCAGGTACTGCTCGCCAGCCACGGTTTCGAGCTGCTCGAACTTGACGAACGCAGCCATCGCGGCGCATTCGTCGTCACCGCTGTACGCACGGCGCCGGACCATGCTGCGCCTGCCCTTGATCCGCGGCAACTGGCGGACACCGTGGGCGCCGCCAACCGCCTTGCGCGCTTCTGGCAGCAAGCGGCCAACCACCTGGGCGATTTTGAAACGCGCCACCAGGGCGCGCCTGCGGTGATCTACGGCGCGGGCTTCTATGGCACCTACACCGCCAGCAATCTGCGGCACCCGCACGCGCTGCGGGCCTTTGTGGACCAGAACCCGTATCTGCAAGGCTCATCCCTAGCGGGCAAGCCGGTGATTGCGCTGACCGAGATTCCGGCGGAAGTCGAATTGGTGTATCTGGCGGTCAATCCGGTCATTGCCGATGAGGTCAAACACACCGTGGAAGCCGCGTTCCCCAACCGTTTCCGCTACTTCCAGTTCGAGCCATGATCGCTACCGGCAATGTATGCCTGCGCGCATGGCGCGAAGACGACATCCCGCATCTGCTGCCACTGCGTAACGATGTACACACGCAACTGCAGTTGATGACGCGCCCCAGGCCCAACTCCGCGGCGAGTGTGCGCGACTGGCTGGTCGGCAGGTCAACGCAAAGCGACGCGGTGCTCTTCATCATTGCCGAGCAGGCCGGCGACCGCGTTCTGGGCTACCTCCAGTTGACGAAGATCGACCTGGTCAACCGGCACGCTGCGCTGGGCATCTGCCTGGCACCGGCCGATCAGGGACAAGGACACGGGCGAGCCGCCTGCGAGGCGCTGTTCTCGTACGCTCGCCAGACGCTGAACCTGCGCAAGATCACGCTGGAAGTGCTGGCTGACAATGAACGCGCGATCCAGCTGTATCAGAAGCTCGGCTTCCGCCAGATCGGCCAGTTGGCCGAGCACTATCTGCAGGATCAGCGCTGGCATGACGTCGTGCTGATGGAACGCATGCTGAGCCCATGAACATCGTCATTTCACAACCCATGTTGTTCCCCTGGGTCGGCATGCTTGAGCAGATCGTGCTGGCGGACGTCTTCGTCAACTATGCGGACGTGCAGTTCTCCAAAGGCAGCTTCACAAACCGGGTGCAGATCAAGGACCGCACCGGATCACGCTGGCTGACCGTTCCGCTGGAGAAGTTCCACCTGGGTGAGCGCATCGATCAGGTCCGCCCCTGCGCCAGCACCGACTGGCGCGGCCAGCACTTGCGCAAACTAGAGCAGGCCTACGAAGAAGCGCCCTATGCGCAGGACATGCTGGCACTCGTGCGCACGGTGTACGAGGCCGACTACGCCAACATGGGCGCGCTGGCGTTGGCGTCGATGCAGGCGGTCTGCAGCTATCTGGACATCCCGCTCAGTGCGAAGCTGCGCGACTCCGTGGAACTGGCCGTGCCCGGGCGCAACAGCGAGCGCGTACTGGCCATCGTGCGGCAACTGCACGGCAGCAAATACATCACCGGGCATGGCGCCAAGAACTATCTGGCGCATGCTGAATTCGAGCAGCACGGCATCACCGTCGAATACATGAACTACGCCATGCTGCCTTACCGGCAACTGCACGGCGCGTTCACCCCCTTTGTCAGCAGCCTGGACCTCATTGCCAATCACGGCCCGGCGAGCAAGCAGTACCTGAACCCACAAACCCTCAACTGGCGCCAATTCACCCATGAATGACATCGAACAGTTCCAAGGCGAAGTCCAGCAGAACATCCAATCCCTGGCGCAGGACAAAGACCTGCAATCGCTGTCACGCATCTGGCTGCGCGAAGTGACCGCGCACAAGTACCACTACAACTTCACCTGGATGGGCTTGCCCATCATCCAGTGCCCGCAAGACGTGCTGGCCATGCAGCAACTGATCTGGGAGGTCAAGCCGGACCTGATTATCGAGACCGGCATTGCGCGCGGCGGCTCGCTGATCTTCTATGCCTCGATGCTCGAGCTGCTGGCCCAGAGCGGTCATGGTGAAGGCAAGGTCCTAGGCATCGACATCGACATCCGCCAGCACAACCGCGAAGCGATCGAGGCGCACCCGATGGCGCGGCGCGTCCAGATGCTGCAGGGCTCCAGCATCGACCCGGACATCATCGAGCAGGTCAAGCGCATCGCCGCGGGCAAGCAGCGCGTGCTGGTGGCGCTGGACTCCAACCACACCCACGACCACGTGCTTGCCGAACTGGAAGCCTACGCGCCGCTGACCAGCGTGGGCAGCTACTGCGTGGTGTTCGACACCGCTGTCGAAGACATGCCGCAAGCGATGTTCAACGATCGTCCGTGGGGCGTCGGGAATAACCCGAAGACCGCTGTGCACGCCTACCTGCGTGACCACCCGGAATTCGTGATCGACGCCGATATTCACCACAAACTCCTCATTACCGTCGCACCGGACGGCTACCTGAAGCGCGTTGCCTGAGCGCTTGAACCGACCGCTTGATCCGAAAAATTGGCCGCTGAAATGGAACCCGCGAAGACGACGCCCCAAACCGATGCAGTCACGCTGAGCATCTGCATCCCGACCTACAACCGGGCGCGCTACCTGGACAACCTGCTCGGGGAACTGGCCGCGCAGATTGATGGACTACGATTCAGCTACGAGATCCTGATCGGCGACAACTGCTCGAGCGACACGACCGAACAGGTCGTGGCCCGCCATCAAGGCCGGCTGAACATCCGGTATTTCCGGCGCCCGTCCAACCTGGGTTCGGCCGAAAACCTGAACCAGCTCTACCGCAGCGCGCAGGGCAAATACGTGCTCTACCACGCCGACGACGACCTGCCCATCCTCGACGAGATCAACAAGAACCTCGAGATCTTCGAGCGCAATGCGGGCGTGGGCGTCATCTTCGCGCCCTGGTTCATCCACGACTTGCCAACCCGGCAGGACATCACGCCCTTCTACCGCCAGGACGACAATTACCTGATCGAGCAGCACGATTACGCCAAGCTGCTGGCGCTGATCCTGTCACACCACATCTTTCCGGAAATCTACCTGGCGCGCCGCGAAGTGCTCGACCGGCTGTACTTCGCCGCGCCCGAACATGTGTTCTGGGCATTCGCGCATGCCGCAGAAATGCTCGGGTCGTACGCGCTCTACTTCAGCAAGACACCGTTTTATCGCTCGGTTACGCGCTACTTTGACGACGAGACCCGCGCCCAGGCAGGCAGCGAGGAAGTGAAATACGCATGGGACCGGTATCGCGGCGGCCTGGAATACGTGTTGAGCAAGTTCTCACACACGTTGGCCCCGAACGAGCGGCAGGAATGGCTGAATGCCATCAACCAGTTCGTGCTCGCGCGTATGAAGGTGGCGCTGCGCCTGCGCACGCATGAAGGCGGCAGCTGGAGCGACAACTACTACATCGCCAACCGCATCAAGGCGCTCGGCGAGGTAGGCGACCTGGCCGCGCCCTATGACCTGTACCGCGTCAACGCCGCGTTCGAATACGTGACCAAGCTCGACCCGTTCAAGCCCGAGCCGCCCAGGTACGCCACCCTGCGCCGCGCACCGCTTCAGGTCTTGCACCACGCGCACGGCTTTGCCGACACCGAGTTTCTGGTGCTCGACGACGATGCCGCCATTCCGCATCACACCATCGTCGTCACGCCGATTCCGATGGACATTGCGGTGCCGGCCGGCCGCGAAGTCCGCTTCGTGTCGGAACTCGAAACACTCGCCAAATTTCCCTGAGTCACTGGTCACGCCCACATGGATCTTTCCAACGCCCATTCCGTGGTCTCGCTGATGAACAGCGTGCTGGCACCGTCAAGCGCCGTTGGTGGCAGTACCGCCAGCGGCGACACCGGCAAACCGAGTGTCGACTTCGGCTCGGTGCTCAAGTCATCGCTGGACCGCGTCGACGCCTCGCAGCAGAAGGCCGAAGCCGTTTCGCGCAGCTTTGAAATGGGCAATAACGACGTCGACCTGCACGACGTCATGCTCTCGCTGCAGAAGGCCAACATCGACATGCAGACTGCCGTACAGGTGCGCAACAAGCTGGTCTCGGCGTACCAAAGCATCATGAGCATGTCGATCTGAGATCACCCTGCCCGGCCCTTTTCCACACTATGAAGAAGGGCTTGTGGTCGCTCTTGTCATTTATATTGCGCTCAATATAATTGTGTCATCGATTTTTGATCGATCTCCCGGCCGACATGTCGCCGACCGGGTTTCCCACGCAAGAGGACCCGACCATGAAGACGCTCTACCAGACCCAGGTCACTGCTGAAGGCGGCCGTGCCGGCCATGTTCGCAGCACCGATGGCACGCTGGATCTGCCCCTTTCGCTACCGCGCGAACTCGGCGGCGCAGGCGGTGCAGCTACGAACCCCGAGCAACTGTTTGCCGCCGGTTATGCCGCCTGCTTTGAAAACGCTGTGCTGCATGTAGCACGTGGCAAGCAGATCAAGCTGGCGTCGACGTCGGTCACGGCCACGGTGGGCATTGGCCCGCGCGAAGATGGCGGCTTTGCATTGACGGTGTCGCTCGCGGCCACCCTGGGCGGCGTCGATCAGGCGACCGCTGAAGCGCTTGTGGCTGCGGCACATGGCGTATGTCCCTATTCGCATGCCGTCCGTGGCAATATTGACGTCCAATTGAACACGGTCACGCGCTGAGCCTCTTGCTCAGCCCTGTTGGGCCGATGCGGCACTCGCCGCTCGAGCGCCAGGCCGTTCCCCCCGGGAGTTTTCCGTGAACGACGTGCTGGCGCTCGATCAGCAGCTTTGCTTTCCTTTGTATGCCGCCGGCCACTTGCTGACGCGCCTCTACCGCCCGCTGCTCGATGAACTGGGCCTGACCTATCCCCAGTACCTCGTGATGCTGGCGTGCTGGCAGCAGGCGCCATGCGCAGTTGGCGACCTCGGTCGCACGCTGTACCTCGATACGGGCACGCTTACGCCGCTGCTCAAGCGACTCGAAGAACAGGGCCTCGTCACTCGTACGCGCGATCCCGATGACCAGCGCCGCGTCGTCATCGAGTTGACCAATGCCGGCCGCGCACTGCGCGAGCGCGCTGCCAAGGTGCCCGAAGCCCTCGCCTGCAAGATTCCGCTGGAATTGGACGAAATTGGCGCCACGCGCGACGTGCTGCGCAAGCTGCTCGACGCACTGGCCACAGCGGACGACCGCGAATGAGCGCACCCTCCGCTTGCGCCGATCTGGCGCTAGTTATCATCGCCCGCAATGAAGCCGCCAGCATTGCGCGTTGCCTGCTCAGTGCCAAACCGTTTGTCGATCGCATGGTGGTGCTCGACACAGGCTCCATCGACGACACCGTGGCCATTGCCCAGTCGTGCGGCGCCCTTGTCAGCCACATGGCCTGGACGAACGACTTCTCGGCCGCGCGCAACACCGCGCTGCAGGCAGCCAATGCCGACTGGAACCTCATCCTCGACGCTGACGAATGGCTGGAAAGCGGCGGTGAGCATCTGCGCACGCTCAGCGGTGCAGCACCGTCCGTTGGCGTGGTGTGCGTCAAGAACGATACCGACGCGGCCGAATCCGCCAGCCAGCTGATTGCGTGGATTCCCCGCCTGCTGCCGCGTGGCGTGCACTACACGGGGCGCATTCACGAGCAGCCGGTGTCTTCATTGCCTGCGGCGCGCGTGCCGATCGTAGTCCGCCACGATGGCTACACCGCCGCCAAGATGCAGAAGAAAGGCGAGCGCAACACGCAACTGCTGCTCGATGAACTCGCCCATCGGCCAGACGACCCGTACGTGCTGTATCAGCTCGGCAAGGAAACCGAGCTGCATCACGAAGACTACGCAAAGGCCGTGACCTACTACGCACGCGCCTTCAGCCTGGCACCTCCTGATGCGCCGTACCGCCGCAACCTGGCGCTGCGATATGTGTATAGCCTGGGCAAGGCCGATCGCGTTGAAGAAGCGCTGGCGCAAGGCGATGTCGGCATCCAGACGTGGCCGGACTTTCCTGATCTGTGCTTTGCGCTGGGATTGGTGTTGCTGGATGCGGCTGCCAAGCAGCCTGATGAGGCAGGCGCCCGGTGGCTACCGCTGGCAGAACAGGTCTTCAACCGCTGCCTTGAGATCGGCGATCAGCCAGAGATGGACGGCAGCGTCATCGGCCGGGGCAGCTTCCTCGCTGCCCAGCAACTGGCGATCGTGTACCAGATGCAGAGCCACGCGCTCGCACGCAAGTCCGAGCACTACCTGACGCTGTCAAAACAACTGCAGGACGCGTCGTCTCAATAACGCGCCATGCTGCCGTAAGCGTTGCTGGCGTTGGTGGCACGGCGTGCCGTGTCGATGCGCTTCTGCAGGCGGTCCAGGCGCGGGTACACCATGGCGCGCACGCGTGCATCATCTTCCAGAATGCGCACGAGCAGCGTGCGCTTGCGCTCCACATCGGCACGCGAGAGCTGCGGATGCGGCTCGGAACGGCGCAGCGCATCCACATAGGCGGCGCTTTCGCGTTCCAGCGTACTGACGACTTCCCAGTTACCCACTTCGGCCGCGCTGACCATTTCAGCGGTCAGACTTGCGATGGCTTCGTAGCAGGCGAACAGACTTTCGCTGTCCTTGATCGGGATGTTGCGGTGCATATTGGCTCCAGTTGGGCCGAATTCAGTCAAAGGTCGCTTTACTACAAACAGCGGGCCATCAGCTCACAACGCTCAGGTGGCTGTTTGCCGCAGCGGCAGCCGGTTGGCCGGCCTGGCCGATGGCGAGCCACGCATCCTGCAGCGGGACCAGCAAAGCATCCACCTCGGCGAGGATCGTCAGATCGTTGTTGGCGTTCGCCAACAGCAGGCGGCGCAGCATGTAGTCGTACAGATTGTTCAGTTGCACGGCAATCTCGCCGCCGCGCTGGTGATCCAGGCTGGCCTGCAGCCCCTGGCCGATGATCGAGATGGCTTTGTCGATCGCCCGCACCTTGGCCAGCACGTCGCCGCGCTGCATGGCGGCACTGGCCAGGTTGATGGCGGCCCGCGCGCCTTCAAACAACATGGCGATCAGGCGATGCGGATTGGCGTCTACCACGGACGTCTCGATGCCGACTTGCGCATAGGCACCGATGGCACGGCGTGCTGCGTACATGGAAAAGGTCCTCGCTGGTGTCTGTTTTGTTATGGGTTGTGCTCTAAACCTGAGCCCGGCTTAGTTGCTGCTCGAAGTTTGCTTGGTAATGGCCGCGAGCTGCGTCGTCAGGTAGTTGCTGGTGTTCGTCATGCTTGCCACCGCGGCCGACAGCGCGTTGAACTGCGTGTAGTACAGCGCCTGCTTGTTATCCAGGCGCGTCTGCATGGCGGTGATCTGGCTGGCAAGCGAGGTCAGCGAACTGTTGATCGAGTCGGTCTCGTTCTGCACCATGCCGCTGGACGACAGCAGGTTGGTCATCACCGTGTTGAGCTGCGCGGCGTAACCGCGCTGCACCGTGACCGTGCCACGGGCGCCCAGCGGGCCGCCGGCCACTTGCACGGTCAAGCCGTCGGTGGCGGAACCGGCAATCCCATACAGGTTCTGGCCCGAGCCGGTCGCTGCCGCACCGTTGATGGTGCCCTGCACATCCACACCATTGGCGGCCGTCGGGCTCGCCCCAAAGAGCGACGAAGCCCCCGCGCCTGATACCGACACCACCGACACCGAACCAAACTGGCTATCGGTAATGCTCAGCACGCCGCTGGCATTGGCCGACACCGATGCGTTGACCTTGGCGTTCTGTAGCGTGGCCGATGCGTTGATCTGGCTTTGAATCTGCGCGGCCAGGGTCGTCGCGGTGTAGCTGCCGGCCGCCAACGTCACGTTGACTGACATGCCGCTGATGCTGAACGCGAGCGTGTCGTTCACGCCCGCCGTAATGGTTGTGTTTGCGGCGGCCGAACCCGTGAGCGTGCCCTGCGTGGCCAACTGCGTCACGTTGACGGCGTAGCTGCCGGCCTGTGTGGAATCCGAGAACGTCGGCACGCTGACCAGCGAATCGGTGGCCGTGCCGGTACCGGCAAACAAACCGGTAACCTGGCTGGGCGACTTTGCAATGGCCGCCGACAGCTTCGTGTTGTCGACCGACAGCGTGCCGTCGGAGTTCATCGTCACGCCCACGCTGCCGAGCGACTGGTAGTTGCCGTTGCCGACCGCCTGGCCCAGCACGTCGGTAATCTGGTTGATGAGCGTCTTGGTACTCACGTCGCCAGCCAGCGGGCCGTTGTTGGCCTTGTTGGCGGTGTCGATGTTGGTGAGCCCGTTCAGTTGCGTACGCAGCGCGTTGTAGCCGTTCACGAAGTTGGTGACGGCGGTGGTGGTGGCGGTCGGGTCGTTGGCCACCGTCACGTTGGTGCTGCCCGTCTTGGACAGCGTGAACGACGTGCCATCCACCACGTTTGACAACGTGTTGGTCGGGCTTTGCACGGCAATGCCGTTGATGGTGGCCAGGGCATTCTGGCCCGTGGTCACCTCGGTCATGTTCTGCGTGCCGGCCGGATCCTGCGAGAGCAGCGATTGCAGCGTCGAGTCGCCCGACACCGAGATCTTCATCTCCGAGCTTGAGCCGCCCGCAGTGGACGTCAGCACCAGACGGTACGGGCTGCCGCTGCCGTCGTTCACGATGCTGGCCGAGACACCCAGGTTGGCCGAGTTGATGGCATCGCGAATGCCCGCCAGCGTGTTGTTGGACGAGTTGATCGTGATCGAGCCCCCCGCCAGGTTGCCGTTTTGCGTGAACGTCGAACCGGTGTACTTGCCGCCGGAAAGCGAGCCACCCGACACCGTGCCGAACGAGAACGAAATCGTGGTCGATGCGCCGCTGCCGATGGCGGTGGTGGTGGAAGCTTGCCCCTGCGCCGCCAGCACCTGCGATTGCGCAAGCTGCGTGACATTGACCGCGTAGGAACCTGCAGGCGCCGAGCCCGTCACCGACGCGCTCAGCATCGAGGTGTCGTAGCCGCTGGCCTTCATGGCGCTGTAGTTCGACGCGCTGGTCAGGCTCGACAGCGCGGTCTGGAAGGTCGACAGCGCACTCTTGAGCGACCCCACAGCCGACAACTGCGTCTGGTACGAGCTTTGCTGTGTCTGCAACTGTGTCAGCGGCTGGCTCTCCACCTTCATGAGGCTGGTCACCAGCGAATTGACGTCGATGCTCGTCCCGATACCGGGAATGGAGATCGGCGGTACGTAGTTGCTGGTCGAGGAGGAGGTAGTGGTAGTCGCCATGATCGGGTCCGATAAGCATCTGCGCCAGCGGAAGTCTCTCTACACAACGGCACGGGCCGCAGCTTCTTTAGGGCAGGTTATGCAGGCGCCACCCACGCAGAAGAGGGGTATCCGACAAAAGGAAAAAGGCCGACGCCCCCGAGGAGCGCCGGCCCTTGGCCCAGCCGCAAGACGGCTGGGTGGCATCCAGCTTACTGATTAGCCCTTCAGCAGGCTCAGGATGCTGTTCGGTGCCGAGTTGGCTTGCGCCAGCATCGCCGTACCCGCTTGCTGCAGGATGTTCTGACGGGTCATGTTCGAGGTTTCCGACGCATAGTCCGTATCGATCAAGGACGACTTGGCAGCCGACAGCGCGGTGTTGTTCGACGTCAGCGTGTTGATCGTCGAGTTCAGACCACTTTGCTGAGCACCCAGGTTGGCGCGAGCCGCCTTCAGGTTGGTCAGATCGGTGTCGATGGCCGCCTGTGCGGCGGTCGCGTTGGCAGTCGAGGTCACGCTCGTGCCGCTCAGCGTACCGAAGGTCGACAGGTTGGCGTTGGAGACCGAGGTCACATCGGTCGCGGCATTCTGGCCGTACTGGAACGTCGTGGCCGTAACCGAACCGTCGAACAGCTTGTTGCCGTTGTAGTTCGCGTTGGTCTCGATGTTCTTGTTGGCGGTGGCCAGCTTTTGGTATTCCTTGTCCAGGTTGGCCTGGTCGGTGGTCGACAGACCGCCGTTGTTGGCTTCCACGGCCAGTTGGCGCATACGTTGCAGGTTGTTTTCAACCTGGCCCAGGTACGAGTCGGCCGTTTGCAGATACGACATCGCCTGGTTGGAGTTCTGGATACCTTGCGTCTGCGAGTTCAGCGTGGTGGTCAGGCTGGAGGCCACAGCGTAGGCGGCGGCGTCATCCTTCGCGCTGTTCACGCGCAGGCCGGTCGACAGACGTTCCAGCGAGGTCTGCAGCGCATCCTTCGATGCCGACAGTGCTTGCTGCGTTTGCAGGGACGAGATATTGGTATTAAGGCTGAGGGACATGACGGCTCCTAAGTTTCCCGATGGTTTGTTGCCCGTGTTTGCTGATTCCGGCTAGGCCGGGCAACGTGACCTGCAACTTGAAGGGGATCAGGTCTGCGTTGTACTCAGGTTATCGGTGGCCTCGGAGGAAAGTTTAGGGTCGCCTTGACAAATTTGTGCGTCGGCGGCGGTTTGGGCTTGCGGGCGCCTGACTTTCGGCACCCCTCCAAAAGAGGCGGTGCGCCTGCTTCTTGGCCTTCGGGCCCTCGGCTATACTCGTTCGACCAGTTCATAGGCGCCTGCATCTTTCTATATAGAGCGCCACATACAGCACAGATGGGGAGTTGCAAGCCCGCCAGACGGCCCAAGGCCTGCCGGCGGAAAGAAGAGCTCGATGCGAGCCCGCGTTTGACCCGCAACACCCACCATGCTCAATGTCCTGATCGTCGAACCGCACGATATTGCCCGTGTCGGCCTGCGCCAGATCCTCAAGGATTCGCGCCTGGCCCGGCAGATCGAGGCCGTGCCGGACCTGCGCGATGCCAATAACGACCTGCTCGCACAGCGCGAGTGGGACGTCATGCTGTTCTCGGTGGAATCGGCCACCGGAGACGAATTCCAGACCATCAAGACCGTGCGCCAGCAGCATGCGCGTTTGGCCGTGCTGGCGCTGGGCCGCCACCCGGAAGCGCTGCTTGCCGTACGGGCGCTCAAGGCGGGCGCCGCCGGCTACCTGCCGATGGACGCCAGCCAGCCGCAACTGCTGGCAGCCATCAACGCCATCTCGAAAGGCAAGAAATACCTGCCTTCGGACCTCGTGGAAGTCCTGGCCGACAACCTGAATGTCGACTGGGACAAGCCCCGCCACGACATCCTCTCCGACCGTGAATTCCAGACGCTGCGCATGCTCGGCTCCGGCCGCACGCTGGGCGAGATTGCCGAGGCGCTGCAGATCAGCGTCAAGACGGTCAGCGTGTATCGGGGGCGCGTGCTCTCGAAGATGAAGCTGCGCAACAATGCCGAGCTCACCATGTACGTGGTCAGCAACAGCTTGCAGATCTGAGCGCGCTATGAGAACCGCGGGACACGCTCGCCGTAACGGCGGGCGTTCTCGCGCACGAGATCCTGTACCGCAGCCGGTTCCAACGGCCGCGTGAGCAAATAGCCCTGAAACTCGTCGCAGCCGACTTCGCGCAGGAATTCAAGCTGGCCGATGGTTTCCACGCCTTCGGCCACGGTCTTCATGCCCATGGCTTGCGCCATCATGATGATGGCCCGCGTGATGGCCGCGCGCTCGACCACGTGCGGCAGGTCTTGCACGAACGAACGGTCGATCTTCAACGTATCGATCGGGAAGCGGTGCAGATACGACAGCGATGAGTATCCGGTACCGAAATCGTCCAGCGCCAGCGATACGCCCATGGCGCGCAGCTCGGTCAGCAGGGCATGCAATGACGGATCGTCGCGAATCAGAATGCCTTCGGTCATCTCCAGTTCCACCGCGTTGCCGGGCAAGCCACTGGTCGACAGCGCGCCACGCACCATCCCGCTCAACTGCCCGGAGCTGAATGCCTGGCCCGAGAGGTTGATCGACATGCGCAAGTCCGGCAGCCCGATGCGGCGCCAGCGTGCAAGCTGGTCGCAGGCGGCGCGCAGAATCCAGCGGTCGATCTCGACAATAAGACCGGTTTCTTCGGCGTCCTGAATGAACTGGCCGGGCATCATGTGGCCGAAATCGGCCGAGTTCCAGCGGATGAGCGCTTCCACCCCGACAATGCGGCCGCTCCTGACGTCCACGCGCGGCTGGTAGTCCGCATAGAACTCGTTGCGGTCGCTCGCGCGGCGCAGGCCCGATTCAATGCGGAAGCGGCGCGAGACGCGGTCGTCAAGGTCGCTGGTAAAGGTCTGGAAGTTGTTGCGCCCGCGCTCCTTGGCCAGGTACATGGCGGCATCGGCCTTGCGCAGGAGCGTGTTCGGGTCGTCGCCGTCGTGGGGTGCCACGGCAATGCCGATCGACACGCCCAGATACAGCTCCTGCCCCTCGATATGGAAGGGCGCGCTGATGGCCGAGAGGATGCGCTCGGCCACGCGCCGCGTGCCCAGGCCATCGAGCGCTTCGAGCATGACGACAAATTCATCGCCGCCCAGGCGCGCAACGGTGTCGGCTTCGCGCGCGCAGGCCTGCAGGCGGGCCGCCACTTCGCGTAGCAGCATGTCGCCAAACTGGTGGCCCAGCGTGTCGTTGACGTTCTTGAAACGGTCCAGGTCGAGAAACATGACCGAGACGCGCGACTGGTTGCGGCGCGCAAGCGCCAGCGCGTGCTCCAGCCGGTCTTCCAGCGCGGAGCGGTTCAGCAGCCCCGTCAGCGTGTCGTGCGTAGCGAGATGCCGGATGCGCTGCTGCGCTTCGCGGATTTGCGTGATGTCGACCAGCGACACCAGCACCGAATAGGGCGTGGCGCCGGCTTCCGAGGCGCGCGCCGAGGCCGTCATGGAATGGCCGCCATCGGCAAACAGTGGCGTCCAGTTGCTGGAAACCCACACCGTGCGGCCATCCACGCAGTGCATTCCGAAAATCTGGTTCAACTGCGGCTGGCCCTCGGCGATCACGTCCTGATCGGGCCAGTCCGCCTCGTGGATGGAGGCGTCGAATTCGTCCACGGCAGAGGTGACCACCGTGGGCAGCAGGCGCCCCACCAGCGCATCCACCGGCAAACCCAGCAGCCGTGCGGCGCTCGGGTTGGCATAGGTGACGCGGCGATCCGCCCCGCACACGAGGATGCCCTCCGTCAGCGCATTGACCATCGACAGCAGGTCCAGCTTCGGGCAGAAGCTCGGCAGTGCGCCGCGTGCAGGACAGTCGGCCGACAAGCCATCGGCATCGACTAGCGCAAGGTCAATACGGGTGGAAAAGGGCAAGGAATTCAAGGCGGCTTCCGGCAAGGCAACGCAGGTATGCAAGGCCGGAACATGCCGGCGCGTTCTTTCATTACAACGGCAAGCGCGGGCAATTCTTTCGGGCCAACGCCACTTTTGCAGCGGAACCCGCCCGCCAGGCGACTGGTAAGGCGCCTAATGCGGTGCATCGGGACTATGTAGGTGGATCAAAAATCACTTATCGTGCGCGTACCGCCCCACCCTGCGCATCGCAAACGCCCGAGATAAGCCGGATTGACCACGTTTCTTCCTGGAATGAGCTGGACAGAGGTGGGGAAGAATGCCATCCGAGAACCCGACTCTGTGCTTTGCGTTGTTTTACGTTGTCTTGCGCGACGCGAGCCGGGAAAGCCCACCCCCCCTTTAGTCCCCGAGTGATCCCCATGGCCGAAGCCGCTGCCGCCACTACCGCGCCCGCCCCAGCAAAGGGCGGTTCCACCAAGCTGCTGCTGATCATCCTGATCGTGCTTTTGCTCGTCGGCATGGGCGGCGGCGCCGCCTGGTTCTTCCTTGGAGGCGGCAATCACGCCGCATCCGGCCCCGCCGCACCGCCCAAGCCGAAAGAGCCGGTGTTCGTGGCCATGGAAACCCTGACCGTCAACCTGCAGCCCGAAGAGGGCAACGACCGTTACCTGCAGATCGGCATCACGTTCAAGAGCTTCGATAAGCATGCCGAAGAAGAGATCAAGACCTACACGCCCGAACTGCGCAGCAAGGTCCTGATGCTGCTGGCCAGCAAGACGCCCACCGAGTTGTATCCGGCGGACGGCAAGGTCAAGCTGGCCAAGGAAATCGTTGAACTGTGCGAACACGTCTTCAAGGCTGTCGGCAAGGAATCGCCGGTGGCAGATGTCTTGTTCACCAACTTTGTGATCCAGTGACATGCTCAAGGAAGAGTTTCTTTCCCAGGAGGAAATCGACGCGCTCCTCAAGGGCGTGTCCGATGACGCGGACGACGACCCCGTCGAAGCCGCCGACCCCTCGGGCATACGCTCGTACAACCTGGGCTCGCAGGAGCGCATCGTCCGTGGGCGCATGCCCACGCTGGAAATCATCAACGAGCGGTTTGCGCGCAACTGGCGCATCGGCCTGTTCAACTTCATGCGGCGCAACGCGGAGATCTCCGTTGGGCCGGTGAAGGTGCAGAAGTACAGCGAGTTCATCCGCAACCTGGTGGTGCCGACCTCGCTCAACCTCGTGCACGTCAAGCCGCTGCGCGGCACGGCGCTGTTCGTGTTCGACCCCAACCTCATCTTCCTGGTGGTCGACAACCTGTTCGGCGGCGACGGGCGCTTCCACATGCGGGTGGAAGGGCGCGACTTTACCGACGTGGAGCAGCGCATCATCCAGCGCATGCTGCATCTCGTGTTCGAGCATTACGCCAAGGCGTGGCAGCCGGTCTACCCGATCGATTTCGAATTCCTGCGCATGGAAATGCACACCGAGTTCGCCAACGTGGCTACGCCCAATGAAGTGGTGATCACCACCAGCTTCAGCATCGAACTGGGCAGCAACGGCGGCGACGTGCACATCTGCATGCCCTACACCATGATCGAGCCGATCCGCGACCGGCTCACTTCCGCCATCCAGGGCGAAGCGCTGGAAGTGGACAAACGCTGGCTGCGGCTGCTGTCGCAACAGGTGCAGACCGCCGAGGTGGAGCTGATTGCCGACCTTGCCACGGCCAAGGTGCAGGTATCCGACATCCTGAACATGAAGGTGGGCGACGTCATTCCGCTGGAGCTGGATGACAGCGTGACCGCCAAGGTAGATGGCGTGCCCGTCATGGAATGCAACTACGGCACGTTCAACGGCCAATACGCGCTGCGGGTCAACCGCATGCTGAATATGAGCGGCAGCGAGTCTGCCACGGAGTCTGACGATGACAACTGAACCGACCATGAACCCCGAAGCCAACGCCGACGACATCGATGTCGAAATGACGATGGAAGAGGCCATGGCCCTGGAAGCCGCGCAGCGTGCCGCGGCCAACCCGCCGGCTGCCGCCGAATCCAGCCCGGTGTTCAAGCCCCTGACGGCCGACGGCCTGGGCGGCGCCCAGCGCAACGACATCGACATGATCCTGGACATCCCCGTGCAGTTGACGGTGGAGCTGGGCCGCACCAAGGTGCCCATCAAGAACCTGCTGCAGCTTGCACAAGGTTCGGTGGTGGAACTCGACGCGCTGGCCGGGGAGCCGATGGATGTCCTTGTCAACGGCTACCTGATCGCCCAAGGTGAAGTGGTGGTGGTCAACGAGAAGTTCGGTATCCGCCTGACCGACATCATCACGCCGTCGGAACGTATCCGTAAGTTGAACCGTTAATCCACACCAGTAAGTGCGCCGTCGAGCGGCACCCTGACAGCAACCAGTGCTCCCCCCGGGCAAGGTGTTGACATGAACCATGCAGTCGATTGGGCCCGCACCCTAGGCGGGCTGTTTGTAGTGTTGGCGATGATCGTGGCGGCCGGCTGGCTGCTGCGCCGTCTGCAGCAACGCGCGGGCATGGGCCCCGCAGGTTTGGGCCGGCGCCGCAGCCAGGTGATTACCGTGGTCGCGCAGCAGATGCTGGGCGCGCGCGAGAAGGTCGTCGTCGTGGATGTGGAAGGCACATGGCTCGTGCTGGGCGTCACGCAGCAGCACGTGCAGACCCTCCACACGCTCCCACGCCCCGCAGAAGCCGCTTCCACGCCGGACGACCCATCCGGCGACGGCACTTCCGGCTCCGGCAAGCCGCCCCGCTTTGCCGACGCGCTGTCCATCCAGCTCAAGCGTCACCTGACGGGAAAGTCGGAATGAACCTGCGCAACCTTCTCCGCTGCCTGATGGCACTGGCGCTGCTAGGTGCCGCGCCCGCCGTGTTTGCACAGGCGCAACCCGGTCTGCCGCTGCTCACAGGCACCGCCGGTGGCCAAAGCTATTCGCTGCCCGTGCAGACGCTGGTCTTCCTGACGTCGCTTGGGTTTCTGCCGGCCATCATCCTGATGATGAGCAGCTTCACGCGCATCATCATCGTGCTGTCGCTGCTGCGCCATGCGCTGGGCACGCAAACCACGCCGCCCAACCAGGTGCTGATCGGGCTGGCGCTGTTCCTCACGTTCTTCGTCATGTCGCCGGTGCTCGACAAGGTGTACACCGACGCCTACGTGCCGTTGCGTGACAGCAAGATCACCGTCGAGCAGGCCATGGACACGGCCGCCACGCCGCTGCGCCAGTTCATGCTCAAGCAGACGCGCGAGCCCGACCTCGCCCTGTTCGTCAAGATGGGCAACATGCCGGCCATTGCCGCGCCCGAGCAAACGCCCATGCGCGCGCTCATACCGGCCTTCGTCACGAGCGAGCTGAAAAGCGCGTTCCAGATCGGGTTTGCCATCTTCATCCCGTTCCTGGTGATCGACATCGTGGTGGCCGCCGTGCTGATGTCGATGGGGATGATGATGGTCACGCCGTCGATCTTCTCGCTGCCGTTCAAGATCATGCTGTTCGTGCTGGTGGATGGCTGGCACCTGCTGCTGGGCTCGCTTGCCCAGAGCTTTGTGCAATGAGCGTCAATAGGAAACCGACATGACACCCGAGTACGTTCTCGATATGGCCCGTCAGGCCATGCAGGTTGCCATGATGGTGGGCGCGCCGATGTTGCTGGTGTCGCTCGTCGTCGGCCTGCTGGTGGCGGTGTTCCAGGCCGCCACGCAACTCAACGAGCAGACGCTGTCGTTCATCCCCAAGCTGCTGGCCGTGGCTGCCACGATGGTGCTGGCCGGCCCGTGGATCGTCGCCGTGATCGTCGACTACACGCGCGGCGTGCTGACCAACATCCCCAACTACGTGAATTGACGTCACCCAGCTGACGCAGCCACGCAATCCACGATGATCCAATTCACCGCCACGCAGCTCAACGGCTGGATCGCCATGTACTGGTGGCCGCTGGTGCGCATGCTGGCATTCATCGCCATTGCGCCGCCGTTTGCCAATACCGAGATCCCGACGTCGATCAAGGTGGCATTCGGCGTGGTCATCACGGTGGCGCTCGCGCCCATGCTGCCGGTGCCCGCAGGCGTGTCGGTGGGCTCCTACGAAGGGCTGTGGATCACGCTGGTGCAGGTCTTGATCGGGCTGGCGCTGGGCTTTTGCGTGCAGCTCGTGTTTTCGGCCGTCAGCGGTGCCGGCGAGGTGATGTCGGTGCAGATGGGCCTGGGCTTCGCCTCGTTGCTCGACCCGACGCAGACCGAGAGCAGCATGCTGCTCGGCCGCTTCCTCAGCCTCACGGCCGTCACCGCGTTCATTGCCGGCGACGGCCATCTCGTGCTGGTGCATGCCTTGTTCGACAGCTTTACCGCCCTGCCCGTCTCGGCGGCGCCGCTGGGCAACCCGGGCTGGCAGACGCTGGCTGGCGGCGGCACGATCGTCTTTGCGCTCGCCCTGCGCATCGCCCTGCCCATCATCGCAATCATGATGATCGTCAACCTCGGCTTTGCCGTGCTCTCGCGCACGGCGCAGGCGCTCAACCCGTTTGCCGTGGGCATCGCCGCCACGCTGGTGGTGGGGCTGATGCTCGTCATGGTCATGATGACGTCGCTGGCGCCGGTGGTGGAGCGGTCTGTGATGGATGCGCTGGACCTCGGTGGGCGGGCGTTCAGCCAGTTCAGCACCCTGCCTCGATAGGCAGCGCGCAGCCGCAGCACTGCCCGCCGCGCGTGCGATGATCGCGGTATTCCGCCGACCGATCTTCAAGGGAGACTCACCACATGAGCCGCCGCGTTCTTGTGACGGGTGCCAGCCGCGGCATTGGCCGCGCCATCGCCTACCAACTGGCCTCCGACGGGTTTGACGTGTCCGTGCATTGCCGCAGCGGCCGTGCCGAGGCCGATGCCATCGTCGCAGACATCCACGCAAACCATGGCAGCGCCCGCGTGCTGCAGTTCGACGTGCGCGACCGCGCCGCCTGTCGCACCCAACTCGACGCCGACGTTGAAGCCCACGGCGCCTACTACGGCATCGTCCTGTGTGCAGGCGTCACGCGCGACGCTGCCTTCCCTGCCCTGACCGACGAAGACTGGGACATCGTCCTCGAGACCGGCCTGGATGGCTTCTACAACGTCGTCCACCCCCTCACCATGCCGATGGTGCGCGCGCGCAAGGGTGGGCGCATCGTCACCATCGCGTCTGTCTCTGGGGTGATGGGCAATCGCGGGCAGGTGAACTACAGCGCCGCCAAGGCCGGGCTGATCGGCGCAACCAAGGCGCTGGCCGTCGAGCTTGCGTCGCGCAAGATCACCGTCAACTGTGTAGCGCCGGGCCTGATTGAAACCGACATGCTCGCCCACATGGAACACGTGGACCAGGCCCTGCGGGCCGTGCCGATGCAGCGCGTCGGACAGCCTGCGGAGGTGGCTGCGGTGGTCGGTTTCCTGATGTCGGATGCGGCGTCGTACGTCACTCGGCAGGTGATCGGCGTGAATGGCGGAATGGTCTGATGCGCAAGGCCGCCCCACTGGGCGCCGAGCCCACGCTCAAGCACCATTTCGCGCGCCGACTGGCGAGCCGCTTCGCGCTGCGCATGCACGTCGTTCTGATCGTACTGGGGTCGCTGCGTGGGGTGTGGCGTGCAACAAGCTGCTGCGCTGCGCCCGTTCTCTACCGCCGGCGCGCCAGCAGATCATCCACCACAGGCACCACCGCCAGCAGCATCAGAATCGACGCGAGCGGAATCGTGGCCGTATAGCCCAGGTGCCTGAAACCCAACGCACCGACCACGCCGCCCACAAAGAACATCCCAAGCAGGGACGCCAGCAGCCGCAGCTTGGGCCGGTTGGCGACCACGGCCGGCAGATTGTGATGTCCATGGTTCCAATACAGCGCCTTGCCGATTTCGATACCAATGTCGGTGGCCAGGCCTGTCACGTGCGTGGTGCGGATTTCCGCCTTCGAGATCTTGGTGATGATGGCGTTCTGCAGCCCCATCAGGAAGCACAGCAGTGCCACGGTGGCCGGCACGAACACGACCCGGTATTGCCCGAGCGTTGTGCCCATCAGACCGAAGAGCAGCAGCAGCGCGGCCTCCAGCATGAGCGGCAGCGCGAATTCACTCTGCGTGCTGCGGCGGCGCCCCCAGTTGACGAGCACTGCCGTACACGCCGCGCCGCACAGAAACGCCAGCAGCGAAGCAAAGCCCGCAAACACAAGGACAACGTCGCCCAGCACGAGGTCGTCGGCGATCGCCGAGACGATGCCGGACATGTGCGAGGTGTATTGCTTGACGGCGAGAAATCCGCCCGCGTTGGCGGCGCCCGCCACGAAGGCCAGCGATTGACCGAGGCGCCGGTTGGCGTCTTCTGAGCGTTCCGGGCTGGTCAGGCGGCGAAGATACTGGATGGGCATGACCAGTCCTGACGGTAGGTGAGCCGACATGATACGCCGCGCCCTCCGACCGCCCGACCGCGCCGCATCAAGGATTGATGTACTGGAACAGCGACATGCCCTGCATGGCCGTGAAGGTCTTCTGTGCGGCCTGCAGCGACACCTGCTGCTGCGAGAACTGCGAGATGGCGGAGGTGTAGTCCACCGATTGCAGCTTCGAGATCTGCTCCTTCAACTGCTCGCCGTAGTTCGAGCCGCTGCTGTTGAGCGTGGTGAGCTGCGCCTGCTGCGTGCCCACCGTCACCTGCGCTTGCAGGGCGACCTGATAGGCATTGTCGAGATTGCCCTGCGCCGTCTGCACGGCCTTTTGCAGGTTGGCGACGTCGGTGGCCTGAGTGGCAGCGTTGATCGGGGTCGACAGCGCCGTGATCAGCTTCTCGTACGTCTTGAAGATGCTCTGATTGGCGTTCGGGTTGGACGCATCCGAGTTGGGGATGCGCACGAACACCGAATCGCCCGACACCGAATTCGGCATCGAGATGTTCTGCGAAACCTGCACCACCGGTGGCTGGCCGCTACCGACGTATTGCACGGAACCGCCGGTGTTGGTGAACGGATCGGTCGTGCCGTTGGCGCCGCCAAACAGGGCCACGCCCGAGGCATCGCGCTGATTGGCCGTCGACAGCAGCTGCTGGTACTGCTGCTTGACCTGCGCCAGCACACCAACGCGCTGTGACTCCGTCATCAGCGAGGTGTTGGCGCCCACCAATGTCTGCTTGCCCTGCTGCAGCGTGGTCACCAGATTGGTCAGCGCCGAAGACACGCTGGTCAGGCGCGCGTCGGTGGTGTCACGGTTGGACTGGTATTGGTCGTTGGTGTCCTGCGTTTGCTGCAATTGCGCCATCTGACCAAACGCGCTGGGGTTGTCGCCCGCACTGGTGAGCGCGATGCCGCTTGCAATCTGCTGCTGCAGCGTGAGCAGGTTCGATTGCGTGTTCTGCATCGAAGCGGAAGACGCTGCAAAGAATTGGGCGCTACTGACTCGCATGATCGGTCCGGACGAAGGGCTTTAGGACGTTATCGGCAGGCGGGGCGGTTTCTTCAGCCGCGCCGATCAGCCGCCGGCAATCGACAGCAGGCTGGCGAACAGCGAATTGGCCGTCTGCATCACCTTGGCGGAGGCCTGGTAGGCCTGCTGGTACTTCATCAGGTTCATCGCCTCCTCATCGAGGTTCACCCCCGACACCGACTGCTGCTGTTGCGTGGAGCTGGCCAGCAGCGCCTTCTGCGAGGTCAGGTTGGTGCTGGCGCGGTTGGCCTGCACACCCACCTGGGTGACGAGGTTGTTCCACGCCGAGCCGATCGAGGTCGTGCCGCCGTCCAGCAGGTTGCTGTTGCGCAGCTTGGCCAGCGCGCTGGCGTTGCCGTTGTCGGTGCTGTTGGCGGTGTTGGCCGAAATGGCGAACGTGTCACCGTTGCCGGGCGAACCCGAGAGCTTCATCTGTACGCCGTTGAACGCGTACGTCGCGCCCTGCGTGTACGGTGCCGTGCCGCCCGCGTACGTGGTCGACGTGCCGCCCACCGTGACGGTGACGCTGCCCGGGAATCCCGACAGGGAGCCGCCAACGGCCGAGCTGTACGTCAGGTTGATCGGCGAGGTGAGCGGCGAGCCGGCATACGTGCTGTCCACGCCCAGTGAAGACACCGTGGCGCTGCCCGTGTTGTTGCTGCCCTGGTTGAGCACCACGGGCGAGGCTGCGGCCACGTTGTGATAATCAGTGGTGAGCGTCTGCATGGTGGCGGCCGCGTTGGCGGTCGGGCGCACCAGGAAGGAGTCACCGCTGTTCATCGTGCCCGACAGGTTGAGCGTTACACCGTCGATCGTGGTCGGCCAGCTCGACACGGTTACGGAGGCGGAGCCGTCCGGATAGTGCGAAACGGTGTAGGCGCCGCCCTGGTACTTGACCTGGTAGTCGTAGCCCTGCCCCGCATTGGCGTTGGTGATGCTGGCAGTCAGCGAGCCGCTGCCGGTGTTGTTGGTGCTGGGCGCGACGCTCGGGTTGGCCACGGAGAAGAGGTCCGTGCCCATCTTGCCGTTGGCGTCCATGCCGAGTTTGTTCTGCGCGTTCACGTCGGCCGACACGGCCGTGGCCAGGCGGCCCAGGCTGTTCTGTGCCGGAATGAGCGTGTTGTTGCGAAAGTCCATCAGGCCGCCCAGCGCACCACCGCCGAGCTGGCTGTCGTCGATGTTGACCGTGCCGCCCGGGCTCTTGTAGCCCACCGACAGTTGCGTCGGGTCGTACTGCGACGGCACCGGCGTCAGCTGGTAGCTCTTGTTGCCCTGCACGAGCGCCTGGCCGTTACCCACGTAGATGTTGAACTGGCCGTCGCCGGTCTGCACCACGCTCGCCTTGATTGACTGATTGAGCGTCTGGACTAGCTGGTCGCGCTGGTCACGCAGGTCATTGGCCGGCTGGCCGGTTGAGGCTTCCGCCTTGGAAATCTGGTCGTTCAACGAGGCGATCTGCTGCGCGGTGCCGTTGACCGAGCTGATCTGCGTCTGCACCTGCGTATTGACCTGGTTGTTGAGCGAACTCAGTTGCCCGGCAATCGAATTGAAGCGGCTTTGCAGGCCCGCCGCGGCGTTCAGGAAGACCTGGCGCGCGGTGGTGTCCGAGGGCTTGGAGGCCAGGCCATCGGCAGCGTTGAAGAAGCTGGTGAGCGACGAAGTCAGGCCGCTGTTGCTGTCCGACATGTATTTGCTCAGGCCCGACACCAGGCTGTTGAGCTGATCGGCTGCGCTGGTCGAGGCCTGGCCGCTTTGCACCTGGGCCGTGAGGAACTGGTCGTAGATGCGCTTGACAGTCGTGACGTTGGCGCCCTGGCCGAGATAGCCCACGCCGGCGTACAGCGGAATGTTTTCCGTCTGCACGGCTTCCTGGCGCGAATAGCCGGGCGTGCTGGCGTTGGCAATATTGTTGCCGGTCACCTGCAGGTTGATATCGGCAACCCGCAGGCCAGACGCGCCAATATTCAGAAGGGAGCTGCTCATAGTTGTCTCGGTGCGGGCAGCACGAAGCCGCCGAAATAAGCTCTAGAAACAACATCGGCCGACTCAGGACAAACTTGAGCCGGCCGCCGTCGCCAAAATATGCTTCTTAAATCACTCAGACGATCTGCTTGAGCACCGCCATGATCTTGTGGGCGTAGTTCGGATCGGTGGCGTAGCCCGCGCGCTGCAAGCCCTTGGCGAACGACGCCGCATCGTTGCCGTTGCCGGCTGCCACGACGTTGCTGTAGCGCGGGTTGTTGGCCAGCAGGTTGGCGTAATCCTTGAACGCCTCGGCGTACGAGCTGTAGGCGCGGAATTTCTCCTGAACCTTGTGGGCAACACCGCCGATGTATTCGGTGGTGGTCACCGTGGCAGTCTTGCCGGCCCATGAGCCGCCGGCCTTGATGCCGAACAGGTTGTGCGTGTTCGTGCCGTCCTTTGCCTTGATCTCGCGGCGGCCCCAGCCGGACTCCAGCGCGGCGTGGCCGATCATGAAGTTGGCCGGAATGCCGGTTTCCTGTGCGGCCTGCGACGCGTGGCCGATCAGCTTGTTGTAGAAGCTGGTCATGCGCTCGCCGCGCGGCTCCGATGCCACCGTCGACAGATCCACCTCGGGCGGCGCGCTCGGAGTCTGCGCCTGCGCATCCGCCTGCTTGCGCAGGGCGGCCAGTGCACGCTGCACGCGCTCTTCCAGGCCCGGGCGCGGCACGGTGCTGATGCCCGAGCCGTCGTCTTCCGTGCCGGGCGCGACGGCTGCGGCCATGCTGTTGAGCGACGAACGGGCGATGGCCTTGGCGGCATCGCTGGTGGCACCGGCGGCCCCCGGCAGCGCGGTATTGGTCGCCGTCGTATTGGACAGCGCAGTATTCACCTTGCCGCCCGCATCCGGGTTCACATGGTTGGCCTGACGCAGCATCTGCTTCAAGAGCTGATCTGCCACGCCCACGCCGCGCGACGCCATGGTCTGCGACAGCTGCTGGTCGAGCATCGACGTGTACATCTTGCTCGAAGACGAATCGAGCGGCCCGTTCTGCGGCGATGCATCGCGCATCTGCTTGAGCATCATGTTCACGAAGATCGCGTCGAATTGCTTGGCGACGGTCTTGGCCGCGCCGTTCGGATCGGTACGCGCCGTTTGCTTGAGCGACTCGAACCCTCGGGAATCGAGCGCCAGGCGGCTGGTGAGGTCGGTTGGGTTCATCGTGGCCTCCCCTGCGTCAGATGATTTCCAGGTCGGCGCGCAGCGCGTTGGCCGCCTTCATCGCCTGCAGGATCGAGATCAGGTCTTGCGGGTTGGCGCCAATCGCGTTGATGGCCTTCACCACATCCGCCAGGTTGGTGCCGCCCTTCACGTTGATAAGGCTGCCGCCCTGCTGCTTGACCTCAATGTTCGAGCGCGCGCCCGCCACCGTCTGCCCTTGCGAGAAGGGCGCGGGCTGGCTCACCACCGGGTCCGTGCTGATGGTGACCGACAGGCTGCCGTGCGCCACCGCGCAGGGCTCGAGCTTGACGAGCTGGTTCATCACCACCGAGCCCGTGCGGGCGTTGACCACCACACGCGCGGCGGCCAGCGCCGGCGTCACGTCAATGTTCTGCAGCTTGGCCACGAAGCCGACGCGGTCCGACGCCAGGGCCGGTGCGCGCACGTTGATCGTGCGGCCGTCCGCGGCTTGCGCCGTATCGGTGCCGAATTGCTTGTTGATGGCGGTGACGATGTTCTGTACGGTGCCGAAATCCGTCGTGCCGGTATCGAGCTGGATGCTGCCGGCCTCGCCCACCGTGGCCTGCACAGCGCGCTCCACCGTGGCGCCATTGGCGATGCGGCCCGCGCCGAGCTGGTTGATCTGCACCTTGCTGCCATTGGCCGATGCGCCCGCACCGCCAATCACCACGTTGCCCTGTGCCAATGCGTAGAGCTGGCCGTCCACGCCCTTGAGCGGCGTGAGCAGCAGCGTGCCGCCCCGCAGGCTCTTGGCGTTACCGATGGACGACACCGTCACGTCGATGGTCTGGCCTGGCCGCACAAAGGCAGGCAGCGTGGCCGTCACCACCACGGCGGCGGTGTTCTTGAGCTGGATGCTCGCGCCGGCCGGTACGTTGATGCCGAACTGCGTGAGCATGTTGTTGAAGCTCTGGACCGTGAACGGGGTCTGCGTGGTCTGGTCGCCGCTGCCGTCCAGGCCGACGACAAGGCCGTAGCCGATCAGCGCGTTGTCTCGCACGCCGGCAACGGTGGTCAGATCCTTGATGCGGTCAGCGTGTGCCGTGGTCGGAACAACCGCTGAAATCGCGCTCAGTGCCACCAGGGCCGCGCCAAGGGTTCGATACAACCTCGTTCTAAGCAAAGTCATGGCAGATTCCTCAGAACGGCGACACGGTCAGGAAGAACCGCGACAGCCAGCCCATCTGCTGCGACTCGGCCACATAGCCCGTGCCGCGATATTCCATGCGTGCGTCCGCCACCTGGGTGGACAGCACGGTGTTTTGATTGTTGACGGTCGTGGGGTTGACCACGCCCGAGAACTTGATCGACTCGGTGCCCTGGCCCACGGCCATCTGCTTCTCGCCGCTCACGACCAGGTTGCCGTTGCCCAGCACCTCCACCACCGTGACGGTAATCGTGGCTGTGAAGTTGTTCTGCGCACCGTTGGCGCCCTTGCTGTCGAACTTGTTGGCGTCGCTGGCCGACACGCCCAGCAAAGACAGCACGCCCGCGTTCATGCCGGCGAAGGTCGGCACCGAGGCGCTCATGCTGCCGGTGCGGTTGACGCTGCCCGAAGTCTGCTTGCTGGCCGCTGTGTTCTCGGTGATCACGATCGTGATCGTGTCGCCCACCATGTGCGCGCGGCGGTCTTCGAACATGCCGCGAAAACCACCGCTGCCCGATGCCACTTCCTGGTAAATCGCCCCGTTCTGGCGCGGCGCCATCACCGGCATCGGCGGGCGCGCGGTTGTCGGACCCTGCACGATCGGGGCCGGCGGCGGCAGCAAGCCGCACGCCGTAGCGAGCAAGGCGGCCGTGCCGAGCACGGCCAATCGAACGACTCGAACAGCCGGCACAGCGCGGCCGCTGTGCTTGCCATTCTGGAGCGAATAAACCGGGGGGGTATGCATCGCACTACATCCTCAAAAACTGCGCCGTCAGCTCAAAGCTGCGACAGCTTCTCCAGCATCTGGTCCGAGGTCTGGACCGACTTGCTGTTGATCTCGTACGCACGCTGCGTCTGGATCATGTTGACCATTTCTTCCACCACGTTCACGTTGGACGTTTCAACGTAGTTCTGGCTGAGCGCGCCCACGCCGTTCGAGCCCGGGTTGGCCAGATTGGCCGTGCCCGACGCTTCGGTTTCGGCATACAGGTTTTCGCCCATGCTGCGCAGACCGGCCGGGTTGATGAAGTTGGCCAGCTGGAACGTGCCCACCTGCGTGTTGTTGACCGCGCCGGGCGTGGTGACCGTCACAACGCCATCCTTGCCGATGGTCAGGCTGGTGGCGTTCTGCGGGATCGTCACGGCCGGCTGGACCGGGTAACCGCTGGAGGTCACCAGCTGACCCTGCGCGTTGACCTGGAAGCTGCCGTCACGCGTATAGGCCAGCGTGCCGTCAGGCATCTGCACCTGGAAGAAGCCGTTGCCGTTGATGGCCACGTCGGTCGAGTTACCGGTCTGCTGCAGGTTGCCCTGCGTGTGCAGGCGCTCGGTGGCGACGATGCGCGCACCGGTACCGATCTGCATGCCCGAAGGCAGCGTGGTCTGTTGCGACGACTGTGCGCCCGGCTCGCGCACGTTCTGATACAGCAAGTCCTCGAACACGGCGCGCGAGCGCTTGAAGCCCGTCGTGTTGACGTTCGCCAGGTTGTTCGAGATGACATCCAGCTGCGATTGCTGGGCGTCCATCCCGGTCTTGGAAATCCACAGGGAGCGAATCATGTTCGAGTCCTTGGTTGATTCAATTCAATGCGCCGGCCGTTCAGGCGTGGCGCAGCAGTTCATTGGCCGACTGGGCATTCGTGTCGCTCGTGTGCAGCGATTTCATCTGCATTTCGAGCTGGCGCGAGATCGCAATCATGTTGACCAGCGAGTCGGTCAGGTTGACGTTGCTGCCTTCCAGCGCCCCGCCGGTCACGCGGACTTTCTCGTCCACGCTGGCGTCCTGGCCGTCGCGCTGGCGGAACAGGCCGTCGGCGCCGCGATCGATGTTCGACGGGTCGATGCTCACCAGCTTCAGACGGCCCAGCGACACGGGCGGCGTACGGCTGTCGGCGCTGATCGCGTTGACCGTACCGTCCTTGGCAAACTGCACCGTGGTGTCGGGCGGCAACGTGATCGGGCCGCCGTCGCCCAGCACGGGCTGGCCCGAGAGCGTCTGGATCGTGCCGTCGGCACCGAGCTGGAACGTACCGGCGCGGGTGTAAGCCTCACCGCCATCCGGCGTCTGCACGGCAAAGAAGCCTTGTCCGTCGATGGCCACGTCCAGGCTGCGGCCAGTGGTCTCGATCGGGCCGGGCGCGAGGTCCGTACCGATGGCCGAGGCCATGACGTAGCTGCGCGTGGGCGAGCCCTCGCCTTGCACACCCACCGTATGGAACGCGTCGATCTGCGCCTTGAACCCGGTGGTGCTGGCGTTGGCGAGGTTGTTGGCGCTGGCAGCCTGCTGGTCGAACAGGTGCTTCACGCCGGTCATCGACACGTAAATCGAGCGGTCCATGCTGGGCTCCTGCTACCCGTTAGCGCATGCTGACCAGCGTCTGGAGGATGGTGTCCTCCGTCTTGATGGTCTGCGCATTGGCCTGATACGAACGCTGGGCAACGATCATGTTGACCAGCTCTTGACTCAGATCCACGTTGGACTGCTCCACCGCCGACGACTGCAGCAGGCCGAACGAACCCATGCCCGGCGTGCCCAGGTTCGGAGCGCCCGAGTTGGACGTTTCCACCCACTGATTGCCGCCGATGTTCTGCAGGCCTGCCGGAGCCTTGAAGTTGGCCATGGCGATCTGGCCCAGCGTCGACGTGCGGCCATTGGAGTAGCGCGCGGTGACGGTGCCATCGGTACCGACCGCGTAGCTGGCCAGGCGGCCGGTGGCGTAACCGTCTTGCGTCACGCCCGGGGCTGTGTCGTTGTAGCCGCCGCCATACTGCGTGGTGCCCGTGAAATCCATGGTGGCGATGCTCATGCCGCCAAAGGCCACGTTGATCTTGCTCGGCGATGAGGTGAGTTGGCCGCTGCTGTTGAACGTGAGCGCCGTCACCGGGTTGCCGCCGGTCGGATTGTTGCCGTCCACTTGCGAGTACACATCCCAGCCTGCGGCGGTACGCACGTAGTAGTTGGTCAGCATGTGTGCCGTGCCCGTCCCGTCGTACACCTGCTCCGAAACGGAGTGGTTGAACGTGGCCGAGTTGGTGGCCGAGAACGGCGTGGTGGTCGGCACCGTGGCGGCGGCATCCAGGTTCACGCCGAACGCGGTGTTGGTGGTGGCAAGCGGCGCCAGGTCGTTGACGGGAATCTTCAGGTTGGTCAGCACGGCAGTGTTGACCTTGCCGGTCGAATCCACGCCGTAGCCGGTCAGGTTCTGGCCGGTAGCCGAGATGATGAAGCCGTTCTTGTCGGTCTGGAACTGGCCGTTACGCGTGTACGACACCTGGCCGCTCGACGGGTCGACCATGCGGTAGAAGCCCGTGCCGTTGATCGCGATGTCCAGCGGGTTGCCGGTGATGGTCACGTTGCCCTGCGTGAACGACTGCGACACCTTGGTCACGCTCACGCCCTGGCCGATCTGGTTGTCGGATGCACCCACCAGCGAGCGCGCGTACACGTCGCCAAACTCGGCGGTCGATTTCTTGTAGCCGACAGTGTTGGCGTTTGCCACGTTGCTGCCGATCACGTCCAGGTTTGCAGAGGCGGCGTCGAGACCGCTCAGGCCTTGCTGGAATCCCATAGTGTTCTCCCGTAGAAGATAGAAGCGCGGGGTCTGCCCGCAGTTGACCTGTGATTACTGAATCGATGCAACGTCGGACAGCTTGGCGGTTCCGCCAGACGCCAACACCAGCTGCATCGTGCCGTTGTTGATCGTGACGCCGGCCACCTTGTCGGTGCCCAGCGCATTGGCCGTAACGACCTTTCCACCCTGCGTGGCCGACACCTTGATGGAGTAGGCGCCGTCGGCAAGCTGATTGCCCTTGTCGTCCTTGCCGTTCCAGGTGTAGTTGCCGCTGCCGCCCCCCATCTGGCCGAGATCGACGGTGCGCACGGCCACGCCCGCAGCGTTCGTGATCGTGACGACGACGTCGTCGGCGCCGTTGGGCACCGAGACGCCGAAGTTGGCAGCCCCCGAGGCCAGCGTCAGGTTGTTGGTCGGCACCTGCACCGAGCGGCCGATCATCGACGACGCCTGCGTGGTCGCGTTCTGCGTGAGCATGCTCGACATCGTGGTGTTCAACTGCTGGATGCCGTTCACAGTGTTGATCTGCGCAAGCTGCGAGGTCATCTGCGAGTTGTCCATCGGGTTGAGCGGATCCTGGTTCTTCAACTGCGCCACGAGCAGTTTCATGAACGTGTTCTGCAGGTCGCTGCCGTTGGTGATGGCAAGCTGGTTGCCGGAGGTCGTGCTCGAGGTGCTGGTCGTGCTGCCGGTTGAGCTGACGGTCATGTTCGTGTCTCGCTGGGAATGTGCCGTTTACTGGCCCAGGGTCAGAGCCTTGGAGGCCATCGTCTTGGTGGTGTTGGCGACTTCCACGTTGGCCTGGTACGAGCGCGACGCAGAAATCATGTTGACCATTTCGTCCACCACATCGACGTTCGGCATGGTCACGTAGCCGTCGGCATCGGCCAGCGGGTTGCCCGGCTGGTGCATGCGCTTCATGGGGGTGACGGTGTCTTCCACCACGCGGTCGACCGACACGCCGGTGGCGTAGTCGTCAGACTCCTGCGCGGGCGAGAACACCACCTGCTTGGCGCGGTACGCCTTGCCGTCCGGGCCCGTCACGCTTTCGGCGTTGGCCAGGTTGGAGGCGACCACGTTCATGCGCTTGGACTGCGCGGTGAGCGCGCTGCCAGCTACATCCATCACCTTGAATAGCGACATGTTGATTCCGATGTCTTCAAACACTGTTGCCGGCGCGGCTGCCGGACCGATCCGGTGTTCTGCATGGCGGCTTGCTCCGGACCGATCTTTCCGGGCCCGGAGCGCCACACAGTTCCCGCCCCTCTTTCGCCGCGCGTGATTGCTGCGCGGTCGTCTTAATGCCTGTCTGCTGCTCTTGCTGCTCTTGCTACGTCGCGCTAGCTGTTCTGAATCGCCGCCAGCATCGACTTGATCTTCTGCGTCACGATGCTCAGATCGGCCTCGTAGCGCACGGTGTTGTCGGCAAAGCGCATGCGCTCGCCGTCCATGTCCACCGTGTTGCCATCGATGGACGGCTGCTGCGACGTGCGGTACTGCACCTCGCCCTGCAGCGCCTTGGTCTGCTGCGACAGCGACGCCTGCATTAGCGACACATCGCCGGCCGGTGCGCCATCCACGCTCAGGTGACCTGCAGCCGTTGCCGTCATCGGCAGGCTGTTACCGCTTTGCTGGCCGACCGCCTTCTGCAGCGCCGACTGAAAATCGAAGTCGCGCGCCTTGTAGTTGGGCGTATCGGCGTTGGCGATGTTCGAGGCCAGGATCTGGTGACGCTGCGAGCGCAAGTGCAGCGCCTGCTCCTGAAAACCGAACAACTGATCCAGCTTGTCGACCATGTCTGTCATTCCTCGCGCGTGGCGTCCTGGTGATTGCTGCCACCCGCCGGGGTTTGCGTTCTGTCTTGCGTTTGCGTGTTGCGCGTTCCCTTCGGCCGGAGAACTCGGCATCAGCGGCCCCTTCAAAAACCGCCGATGCCGTCTCCAAAACCGCTGAACCGCTTGTCTTGCTGAGTTGCCGTCATGCAGCCTCAGTGGAAAAGACCTGTCTGCGAATCCAGAGGTTGGCCGGGAAACCTTCCACCGGGGCAGGCTGTACGGCCAGGAACCGCACAACGCCAGGGACTTCACCACGTTGCAAAGTCTAGGGGCCGGTGTGCAAGACCATTCGTCCGAATAAGGGGGGGATTGGCCGACATTTCCGCATTTGGCGCTCGCGCACGCGTAGCTACACTTCACCGGACTTTTGATGAAGGGGCTCTCCATGTCCACGCGGTTTGCACGCAGCGCGCACCACCCGATCCGACCTGCCACCACGGCCATGCCGCTGGCGGGGCGCCAGCGCAAGCTGCTGCTGATCCTGGCGCTGGGCCTGCTGGCCAGCGTCGTGCACCCGATCCTGGCGCATGCACAGGGCATGGTGCGGGTGGGCTATCCGCCTGCCCAAGCCGTGCAACAGCCCGCGCAGCCCACCACCATTCAGGGGCCGAACGCCATCCAGATGCAGATCCAGCAACAACTGCAATCCCAACTGGACATCCTGGGCGGCACGAACGAGACGGGGGCGCCACGTGCGTCGGTGGAGGTCGGTCCGGTGGATGCACGTGTGGCCAACCAGCCCTGCGACCAGATCGACCTGATGCTGCCAGCGGCCAACCGCCTGCGCGGCCGTATACAAGTGGGAGTGCGCTGCCGCTCGCCGCACGCCTGGGCGGCCTGGGTGCCGGCCACAATCCAGATTACCGGGACGTATTACGTCGCCTCGCACCAGTTGCCGCCGGGCAAGACGCTCGATATGGGCGACCTGGAAGCCCGCACGGGCGATCTGTCGACGCTGCCGGCCTCGGTCGTGCAGCAGCCAGCCGATGTGGTGGGGCGTGTACTGCTCACGAGCGTGGCCGCCAACCAGCCGCTGCGCGCCGAAAGCCTGCGCCTGCCGGTTGCCGTGCAGGCCGGCCAGACCGTCAAGCTCATCGCCGAGGGCGGTGGCTTCCAGGTCAGCAGCGACGGCCGGGCCTTGAACCAGGCAGCCGTGGGCCAGGTGGCGCAGGTGCGCACCGCCAACGGCAATGTCGTCTCCGGCATTGCACAGTCCGTCGGTGTCGTAGCGATCCAGTTTTAAGTCCAAATTGATAACGGCGGATCACTTTTCTACTGTGATGCGTAATCGATACCTGCCGCTAAAGTTTGGGCCGGGGTTGGCCGATATGGGTGTTAGGATGAACGCGCTCTTCGGAGACACCCGTGAAAATCAACCATATCGTGAACAACACGCCGGCCGTTGCGCCGACCAAGGACGCTGCGTCCGGGTCGACGCGCGCGACCGGCTCGTCCCCGGCCGCTACGACGGCTTCGGGCACCCCGCGCCACACCGGCGATTCGCCGTCGCTGTCGGTCCAACAAGTCTCGCGCCAGGTGGGCAGCGGCGACTTCGACGCCGCACGCGTCGAGCAGATCCGCAGTGCCATTCAGAACGGCACGCTCAAGATGGACGCCGGCAAGATCGCCGATGCGGCGCTTTCCGACGCGCAATCGCTGCTCTCCACGCGCTCCAAGAAGGTCTGACGGGGGTTTCCCGTCGTCCGTCCCCCGTATTTTCTGACGCCGCCGGTCCGAGGGTTTCCGACTCTCGACCGCACGCGGCGGGGCGGCGTGCCGGCCGGCGGCTGCCCAAGCTTCCAAGCCTGAGGTAGTCACCATGGACAACACACTGCTGATCCGCACCCTTGCCGACGAGCAGGAACTGCTGCGCGCCGCCACCCTCACCCTGGATGCCGAAGCGCAGGCGTTGCGCGATGGCGACATGGTTGAACTCGAGCGCATCACACAGACCAAGCAGAAGCAGCTCGCCGCGCTGGGCGAAGCCGACCGTGACCGCCGCCTGTGGTGGGCGCAGCACGGCGGCGCCGATCCGTACGGGCTGGTCAAATATCTGCGCACCGACGAAACGGCCAGCCGCCTGTTCGACGAGAACCTGGCCCTGGCCCGCCTGCTGCGCCAGCGCAACATCGACAACGGCACCCTGATCGACCTGCGCCTGCGCGCCACGCAGAACGCGCTGTCCGTCCTGCATGCCGCCAACAACGGCGGCGGCACACCCTACGGCCGCGACGGCAAACAACCGCTGTCGATGCCGCGCTTCTCGGTCGTCGCGCAATAAGCCACCAGAACACGTTTTTTCGGTACAAAAGCCTTGCTTTACGCTCACGTCAATGGGCGTGAAGTGGGGCTAGCTGCTGCTGCCTGATCCTGCTATGTATAGGGGGTCTAGCGCACCACCGATCGGGGTAGACAAAAAGGTTTACATCCCATTGATGGGTGCAACAAGCATGCTGGGGATTTATTCTGCGATTTTGGCGGGGTTAATCCTCCGCGCCTGGCGACATAAACAAGAAAAACCGGAAGGAAGTTGCGCCTGAATGGCGTGCAAGGTTTCGGCCCGGTGGCACCGCATTGCGGTGACTGCCGGTTGAACGGGGAAATATACCGAGACCGCGCGCCAGAAGCATTTCCACAAGCACGGCCCCATTGATTTTGGACCGTCTGGTCCAAATAGACGCGGCAACAAGCTGATTCCGGAAATGGGCAAACAAACCATAACCAGACAGGCGGCGCAGTGAAATCAATTGTAGTGGAGGCACACCCTTTGGTGCGTGCCGGCGCGACCCATGTGTTGCAATCCTTGCCGGCCATTACCGAGGTGGTCAGCGTCGAGCCGGACGAAACCCTCTTTGAAAGTCTCGCGGCGCATGCGGACGCCGAACTGGCTTTGATCGGACTGCCCTTACCCGGCATCGACGATCTGCCGGCCCTCTCCCGGCTATTGCAACAGCCGCATCCCCGACATATCGCCATACTGGGCGAAACCGATTCCGCTGCGCACGTGCGTACGCTGATGCAATTGAATGTCTCGGCATATCTGCTGAAAAGCTATTCCGGCAAATTGATTGCAGCGGCATTGGAATTGGTGCTCGCCGGCGGCCGTTATGTGCCGGCCTCGATCGTGCTGGCGCGGTCTGAAGCCATTGCGGCAGGTTCGGCCAATGGCCATGACGATGGCGCGTTGCTCGGCCTGACGCAGCGTCAATATGAGATTCTCGTACTGCTCTCGCGCGGGCATCCGGTCAAAACCATCAGCCGCATGCTGAGTATTTCCGAGGCGACAACCAAGGCGCATATCAACGCGCTGTATCGCCGGCTGGAAGTGCGCAGCCGTACCGAGGCCGTCTTCGTTGCCACGCAGCGCGGCGCCATGCTGCTGAATCAGCCACACATTGGAGCGCAGCCCTCGTCGCTGCCCTCGCCACCGCTGCGCCTGGCGCGCACGGGCTGACGCTCCGCTCTTACCCATCTTCCACACAACAAAAAACGGCGCCCGGAATCCGGACGCCGTTGCAAATGCCCGCCCACGCTGTCGAGACGCGGGCGGCGACAAGGAAAGCAGAACGCGAAAGGCTTAGAACTTTGCGCGGATGCCTACGCCGAAGGTGTCGGCCGTCGAGAGGTCCGACACCTTGTCGCGGAAATACGCCGCATACACATCGGTGCGCTTGGACAGCGAATAGTCGTAACCGATCGCCCAGGTGTTGCGCTTCACGTCGGCTGCACCCGAGGTCTTGGTGTAGGCATACGACGCCAGAACGCTGCCCGGGCCCACCGGAATCGACACACCCAGCTGGCCGCCGTTGCTCTTGGCGTCGCCGGTGCTGATCGTGTTCTTGATGTACTGGTATTGGCCGTACAGCTTGACCACGCCAAAGTCATACGTCGCGCCCAGTTGCCCTGCCGTCTGGCGCGCAAAGCCCGCCACCAGGCTGTTCAGATCGCCCGGCGCGCCGTCGTAGCGCACCTGCTGGAACGCCGCCGTGGCCGCAAAATTGCCGCGGAAGAACAGCAGGCTGCCGCCCCACTTGTTCTGACCGTTGTGACCAGCCTGCTCGCCAGCGCCGTAGATCAGGGTACCTGTCAGGCCGCCCATGTCCGGCGTGGAATACATGATCGAGTTGTCCCAGCCCGAATCGCCCACCAGGCCCGAGATGCCCGCGACGCCCGAACGGCCGTTGCCGAGGTAGGTGTGGAACACCATCGGCGAGAAGGTGTACGAATCGATGAACGGGTTAAACAGGATCGTCGAAACGAAGTACGGCGGCGTGTTGCGGCCGAGCTTGATCGAGCCCCAGGTGTTCGACTGCAGGCCGACAAACGAATTACGTGCGAAGAAGTGGTCGCCATCAAAGCGGCCGGACTTGCCCGTATCAGGGCGGAAGAACGCTTCCAGCGTGAAGATCGCCTTCAGGCCGTTGCCCAGATCTTCACTGCCCTTCAGGCCCCAGTACGACGTCGACATGCCGCCCGAGTTGACACCCCATGCGCGGTCCTGGCCCAGGTTCTTGGTGGCGCCCGCCCAGGCATCCACCTGGCCGTACAGCGTCACAGACGATTGGGCCTGCGCTGCGCCTGCGGTCAAACCGGCGGCGGCAGCCAGCACGGCCAGCGAAAAACGTCGCTTGAGTTGCATTGTTGAGTTCTCCCTCTTGTGGTTCCGGTGTGTTGAATCGACTGAATCAGCTTCGAGGCGGCAGGTGGCTCAACCCGCCGCCGCTGAGATGGCGCCGTGAATGCAACTGCCGTGCCAATACGTTGTTGGCAAAGCGTCGCTTCACAAATGAATGCGTTTTCCTGGGAAGGGGCGCAGACTAGCTTGAATACCCTAGGGGGACAAGTCCCCATTGCGGGGTGTGTGGCGCCGTTTCTGCACCGGTGTGGCGCAGTGCGCTTTCAGTCGTTTTGAAGCACGCGGATATCGACTTCACGCGTATAGCGTTCAGGAGAAAAATCGCAGTACGTGATGGAGATCGGCACGTCGGCGAGGCTGTAGCCGATGCGGCGCACACGCACCAGCGGCACGCCCGCTTGCACGCCGAGCTGCGCGGCTTGGTGGGCATCGGCCACACAGGCCAGCGGCGCCTCGCGCGAGCGCGCGATGGTCAGGTTGGCGCGCTGGAAGACCTGCACGAACAGACGATCTTCGAAGTCGCGCGCCTCAAGCATCGCCGCGAGTCGGGACGTCAGCCACGTGCGCAGCAGCATGATGGGCTGGCCATCCACCTGAGCGCGGCGCTCGACAAACGCGACCTGCCCGCCCACCGCCAGGTCAAGCGCGGCGGCCACGGTTTCGTCGGCCTGCTCCAGTCGAAATGCACTGACCGTATAGACGGCGCCCGGCACGTATTCCAACGCAGCATCGGACTGGCCCGGCGCGTACAGCACCGGCCGATGTGGCCCCACGCGGTCGAGCACCACGCTGCGCTGCCCCCGCGAGCGCCTGAGCAGCCCGCGCGCCGCCAGTTCGTTCAGTGTCCGGCGCGCCGTCAAACGAGATACGCCGTAGCGCTGGGCGACTTCGTTCTCGCTGGGCGCGACACTGCCGGCCGGCAGCGTTCCATGCAGGATGTCGAGCCGAATGCAGTCGGCCAGTTCGAGGTATTTGGGCAGGCGGGGCGTCATGCCTTCCTTATACAGGAACGCTCATCACGCGCAGCAACGCAAATGGCCCACCGGGCAGGTGGGCCATTTGCATTGCTGCACTTGCGCGTCAGGCAGGGCCTGACGAATCAGGCGATCAGGAATTTATCGCGGTTCTTGCCGATCCAGGCCGGAGCACGGCCGCGGCCGGACCACGTTGCGCCTGTCTTCGGGTCACGATACTTCGCCGGCACCGGCGCCTTCGCACCGGCACGGCGACCGCGACGCTGAGCCAAGCCCAGGTCTTCAGCCGTCAGGCCATATTCGGCAACCGTCTGGCGCACTTGCTGGATAACCGCTTCCAGTTCCTTGGCACGCGCAGTTTCGATCTGCTCTTCCAGTTTGGCCTTTTGTGCAACCAATTCCTTGTATGTCGCCATATGCGCTCCCAATAAATTCCGGTGTGAAGTCTGGTGTGGATCAGATATTAGATCAATTGTATTCATAACTGAAATCAAATTTCAACGTTTTTGATCGTGGCCCTTCAAACCGCTCCACTAAGCCAGGAATCAACTCGTGGCACACCAGATGCTCAGTTTCAACCGGAAAGTCGAATTGACGCATCGGATTAGCGTACGCGATCATGCAAGGCAGCAAACTGGTATCGCGCTTCATTTCAGTGCCACCACCATAGCAAGCGCTGCCGGGTCCCGCAATTCCGGCTTTCGGCGCAAGCGGCAATCTGCAGCATCGCAGCAGTACAGCAAACGCAATATCAATTGATGCGCAAGCCTCCGGCCAGGCATGCCATTGCACCGCGATGGCCCCGTCATGGCATGCCCATTTGAGGGGGCGGTAAAACGATTCAAAGCACCACCCTCTTGGTTGCAGTTGGATGAGACAACGATGAATTCGCCCTTGCCGCGTCGTTTTTACTATCTGCTTTTGGTCTTTGGCGTACTGGCAGGCACCCTGTTTGTCGCCGCGACCGTTTTCTTTCCAGAACGTTCAGTCGAACGGATCAGCGCTTATTTCATCCTGACAATGGGAACATGCATGTTGATGTGTGCAATCGGGTTGACACTGACGCATCACTGGATCGATCAGCATTTCGCCGCGCAGGAGAGTGGACATGGCCCGCATGCCCAAATGGAACCGTCGCTCGCACCAGACCCGCAGCCAATCGTTTTGAAACCCGCGCGACAAACGAACAACTGCGCGTCTGACAAAACGCATTCAGAATGTGTTGTATCGACCACAAACTAGACTTTGCGCCGCGCACGACTTTTGCGCATCATGAATAGCATTGCCCCCGACTTCCGGTAGCCGGCGTTCTCGCGGCCAGTGTCGGCCGAAGTCCATGCTGAGTGAGATGCCGGGCAATGCCTCAGTTGGAGCGTGGGATGCCAGACGAAATTTCCTACCCGTTGTCGGCGCAAAGCCTTCCGGTTCCGCTCTATGTGGTGCTTGAAGGCCGCATCGTCTTTGCCAATGCAGCCGGTGTTTGCATGGTGCGGGCGCTGTCCTCCGACCAACTGCTCGGCGAGCCCTTCTCGCGCTTCTTCCAGGACATTCCCGCATGGCTGGAGGCCCGTACCGGAGAAGACGCCGATGCGACGCAGCCCGATGCTCGGGCCATTCCGGCAGCACAGCTCGTCTCCGCCCTTTCTGCCGGCGATTCCAACGAGGTGGTCAGCGTCAGGCTGACGGTGACGCCAACCCGCTTTGATGGGCTGCCAGCGCAGCAGGTGGTCGTGCACGGGTTGCCGCTGCCGCTCGATGCGCAATTGCCGGGCAAGGCCGGCGAGCGCGTGCTGAGCGCCGAAGCCATCGGTGCAGCGCTGCCGCACGAGCATCTTGATCATCTGCTTTCCACGCTGCCGTCCGCCGCCTCGCTCGGCGAGCGGCTGCATGCTGCGCTGCGGGCGCTGGAGGCTGCCTTGCCGTCGGCGCTGTGCGTCGTGGTGCGTGTCGTCTCCGGGCGGGCAAGGCTCTATGGCACACAGCGCGCCCGGGCGAAGCTGGCATTGCGCGACGACCACGCGGCGCACCTGCCCACCGCGGCACAGGGTGAGTTCGATATCGAACTGGCCCGCATCGCGCCGCTGCTCAATGAGCTAGCGCCCATCGAACTGGTTCACGAAGCCAATGCGCCCACGGCTCTGCACGAAGCACTTGTCCGCGTGTTAGACACCGCGCATCCGACATGGCTGTGCCGCATCCCGGCTCAACATGGCGGCATGGCCGTCGCCGATGATCTGCTCTGCCTCTTCTTCCCAACTGCCAACCCGCCCGACGACACAACGCTGCGCGCAGACTGCGGCCGCTACATCGCCGCCTTGGTCAAGCTGCTGCGCCTGGAGAATGAATATCGCCAGTCCCGCGAGCTGCGTGATCAGTACCGGCTGGTCGTCAATCATCTGAGCGAAGGCGTGCTGACGCTGTCCACCGACGGCCGCGTGCTTTCGTACAACCGCAGCGCGGCGGACATCTTGCGCATGTCGGGCGCGTCATGGAAAGGCCGCCCGCGTGTGGCATTGAACGACATGATGTTGGGTGAAGACGGCGCCATCCTGCCCCGCGCCGCATGGCCCTCCACCCTGGCGGCTCGCACGGGGCGAGCGATCAGCAACGTCGTCGTGGGCGTGCCGGCCGGCAATGGGCAGATCGTGTGGCTGCGTGAATCGGTGCTGCCGATGTTCTCGCCGGACAGCGCATCCCCGCACGCGGTGCTGGTCATCTTTACCGACATCACGGCCGAGCGTTCCGCCTACGAGCAGCTGCGCCTGCTGGAGACCAAGGATTCGCTCACCGGCCTGCCCAATCGCGCGGCGTTCATCGAGCGGCTCGACGCGCGGCTGGCGCTGCCGTCCACCGGGGAATCCGCACTGCTGTATATCGGGCTGGACCACTTCAAGACCGTGAACGAGGCGATGGGGCACCACATGGGCAACCAGGTGCTGAACATGGCGGCGCAGCGCATCCGCGGCCAGGCGGGCCAGCGCGCGCTGCTGGCCCGCCTCGGTGGCGACCAGTTCTGCGTGGCCATCGATGACCCGAACGCTGCCGACACGCTTGCACAACAGGTGCTCGACGCGCTGGCCCGCCCCTTTACCGGTGGCGAACGTGAAGTGCATCTGTCGGCCAGCATCGGTGTGGCGGCCTACCCGGAAGACGGCGGCGATGCGGCCACGCTGGTCAGCCATGCCGAAGCCGCCATGTACCGCGCCAAGGAAAACGGGCGCAACCGCATCACGCGGTATTCGCGCGCGCTGGAAACACAGATGCTGCGCCGCTTCACACTCAACGAGCGCATGCGGCGTGCGCTGGCGCGCGGTCAGGTGCGGCTGGTGTATCAGCCGAAGTACGCACTCGACTCAGGCGAACTGGTGGCGGTTGAAGCGCTGATGCGGTGGCCCGACCCCGAACTGGGCGCAGTGTCGCCCTCCGAGTTCATCGACGTGGCAGAAGAGTCGGGCTACATCCTCGAACTCGGCCGCTGGGCACTCATGCAAGCCTGCGCGCAGGGCGAGGCATGGGCACGAAAGTTCGGCTTCACGGGGCGCATGGCGGTGAATGTGTCCGCGCGGCAATGCGATGCGGGCGTGATCGAGCGCGACGTCGATGAAGCGCTCAAGGCTTCGGGCATGGCGCCCGGCCGGCTGGAACTGGAACTGACGGAAAGCGTGCTGCTGGCCGACCGGCAATCGACACAGCGCCTGCTCATGAGCCTGGCCGCGCGGGGCGTGCGCATCTCGCTCGATGATTTCGGCATCGGATTCTCGTCGCTGTCGTATCTGCGCAGCTTGCCGATCCACAACATCAAGATCGATCGTTCGTTCATCAGCGGCGTGCCTGGGGTGCCCGACTGCGTGGCGCTCACCAAGACCATCATCGCGATGGCCCGCGCGCTGAACATGACGGTCACGGCCGAAGGTGTGGAAACCCCGGAGCAAACGGCTTTCCTGACCGCACATGCGTGCGACGAAGTGCAGGGCTTCCTGTTTGGGCGGCCGCTGGAAGTGTCGGCACTGGAAGAATTGCTGCGCACCCGAAGCCGCGCACAGGTATAAAAAAACGGACCCGAAGGTTTAACCCCGGGTCCGTTTCTTTTTGAGTCGACGCGCAGGTCGAACCGAAATCAACGCGTCGATACGTTGCCCACCAGGCCGCCCAGTGCGGCACCGCCCAGCGTGGCACCCGGGCCGCCAATCAAAGCAGCGCCGGCCAACCCGCCCACACCCGCACCAATGGCGGTATTGCGTTGACGTGCCGTCATGTCGGCACAGCCGGTTGCGGTCAGCAACGTCGCACCGGCCAGCAGAATCGTCAGTACCCGAACCATGTTTTTCTCCTTGAATGCGTCGGTCGCGATCAAGCCATCGCGTATCGGAAGTTTGGCCAACGGGTGCCGGACTTGCTGTTTCAAGTTGTAATCAATCGTTGCAATGTGCAGGGCGGGCGCGTCTGAGAGGCCGTGCCGCATTCGCAAGCAGCGCCGACCAAAAGCCGTCGCCACGCCGCTCGGATGGTGTTTCCCACAGACTTATCCACATGTTCTGTGCATAACCGGCGCCGCCTGCCGAGACCCAAACCACAAAAGGGCTTGACGGGTTTGGGCAAACATGCAGCGCACGTAAAACCTGTGCACCCGCACAAAGTTATCCACATTCGGCAGCCCTGTTACATCGTGCAACAAACCCTTTTCCGTCAACTGCTTGCGGGGGGTTTTGCAAGCGGTGTGCGCGCTGCTGTGGACAAGTGGGATTGGCCGAAAACGCGGCTTTTGTTAGCCAATCTTCGCAGGACCGCCTGCATCAGCCCCGAACACCCCATGCCCACGGGCAAACGTTCGATCAGCGGGCCAGATCGGCCGGCGTGTCGACGTCGCGCAGGATGCCGGCGTCATCGGTCTCGATTCGGATGAGCTTGGCAGGATCGATCAGCCGCCGCGCGCCCTCGTCGCCGTCGAGCGCTGTCAGGCCCGCGAAGAAGTCGGCCCCGAAGCCGATCGGGTGGCCCCGCTGCCCGGCATGAAAGGGCGCAACGCAACCGTGTGGATCCACTGCGTTGGCGACTTGGGTGATGGTCTCGGGGGCAATCCACGGCATGTCGGCCAGGGCGATGATCCACCCGCCGGCTTGCGGGCGTTCGGCTACGCCGGCAGCCAGGCTGGCGCCCATACCGCGTGCAGCATCGGGACAGCGCAAGACTTCGCAGCCGGCCTCGGCCAACAGCGTTGCCAGTTGATCGACCTGCGCGCCATGCGTGGCGGCGGCGGGCACCACTGCCACCACATCGCCCAAGGCCTGCATCAGGTGCCGCGCGGCCTGCACCGCCACGGGGGTTCCATCGGGCAGCGGAGCAAGCAGCTTGTTGGCCACGCCCGCCGCATCAAACCGGCTGCCACGGCCTGCGGCCAGCAACACACCAACAACAGGCCGCTGCGGCATCAGACCACCTCGGTCTTGAGGGTGACTTCCACGTTGTTGCGCGTGGCGTTCGAATACGGGCACACCTGATGCGCCTGGGCCACCAGCTTCTCGGCATCAGCTTGCGAGAGCCCGCCGATCCGCGCGGTGAGCCCCACCTTCAGGCCAAAACCGCCTTCATCGCGCGTGCCGATGCCCACATCGCAATGGATTTCGATATTGCTCGGGTTGAGCTTGAGCATGCTCTTGGCGACAAAGTCGCACGCCGAACCGAAGCACGCGGCATAGCCGGCGGCAAATAGGTCTTCGGGCGTGGTGGTGTTGGGCTTGCCGGGGCCGCCCATGGCCTTGGGCACCGACAGGTCGTGCGAGACCTGGCCGTCTTCGGTTTGCGTGTGGCCGTTGCGGCCGCCTGTGGCCTTGGCGTGGGCGGTGTACAGGATATTCAATGCCATGACATGCTCCTCCGGTGGGTGAACGACGCAATCGCGGACGCAAGAATCGGTCCGCAAAACTGGGGGGATACGAGGCTGCAAGAACAAGAAAGCCGGCACACAGGACTGCATGCCGGCTTCCATCACATCACGCGATGATGACAACTAGAAACTAAACCGTGTCAAACGGCAGCTTGCGCTGACGCTTGCCGGTCAGGGTGAACAGCGCATTGGCTACCGCCGGTGCAATCGGCGGCGTGCCGGGCTCGCCCAGACCGGTCGGGTTGTCTTCCGACGGCACGAAGAACACGTTCACCGGCGGCGCGTCGGGCATGCGCACGGGTGGGAAATCGGTGAAGTTGCTGTTCTTGGTGGCGCCGTTTTCGATGTCGATGGCAAAGCCGGGTTGAATCATCGCCAGACCGAACACGCACGCACCCTGGATCTGCGCTTCCGCGCCCATCGGGTTGACCACGCGGTTGGCATGCACGCCGGCCGTGACGCGATGCACGCGCGGCTTGCCCTGGTCGACCGACACCTCAACCACGTACGCCACCACCGATTCGAACGACGCATGCACCGCCACGCCCCAGGCCTGACCCTTGGGTAGCTTGCGCTTGCCGTAGCCGGACTTGTCGACGGCGAGCTGCAGCGCCGAACGATGGCGTTCATGTTCCTTGCCCGTAAAGCGCGCGAGGCGGAAAGCGACGGGGTCTTGCTTGGCCGCGTGCGCAACCTCGTCAACCATCGTCTCCATCACGTAGGCCGTATGCGTGTGGCCCACGGAACGCCACCACAGCACCGGCACGTTCACGTCCGGATGGTGCACCGTCAACTGCATCGGGAAGCCGTAGTCGTTTTCGATCACGCCCTCGACCATGGTCTCGTCCACACCGTTCTTGACCATGAAGGCTTCGAACGGCGTGCCCTTGAGGATTGACTGACCGACGATCACGTGGTCCCAGCCGACGACCTTGCCGCTGTTGTCCACGCCCACGTTGACGCGGTGCAGGTGCATCGGGCGGTAGTAGCCGCCGCGGATGTCGTCTTCGCGGCTCCAGATCACCTTGACGGGGCCGTTGTGCCCAGCTGCCGCATAGGCCTTTGCCACGTTGGCCGCTTCAACCACGTAGTCCGACGTGACGATCGCGCGCCGGCCAAAACCGCCGCCCGCCATCATCGTGTTCAGCTCGATCTTCTCGGGCGATACGCCGAGCACCTTGGCGATGGCACCCTGGTCAATGGTCTGGAACTGCGAGCCGACCCACACCTTCGCGCCCGTAGTCTTGCCACCGTCTTTCTGCAAATCGATCGTGCAGTTCAGAGGCTCCATTGGCGCATGCGCGAGGTAAGGAAACTCGTAGTCGGCCTGGATGCGCGTCGCGGCAGATTGGATTGCGCTCATGTCGGCGGCCTTGGCCACAGTGCCGGGCTGGCCGGCGAGCTTCTTGTACTCCGCCATCAGCGCCGGCGTTGACACCGTCGAGCCGGTGTCTTCCCACGTGACCTGCAGCGCGTCGCGGCCCTGCTTGGCCGGCCAGTACCCGTCGGCAATCACGGCCACACCCGTGCCGCCACGATCGGTCGGGATCTGCAGCACATCGACCACGCCCTTCACCGCCTTGGCCGCAGCCACGTCGTACTTGGCCACCTTGCCGCCAAAGCGCGGCGGGCGGGCCAGCACGGCCACCTTCATGTTGGGCAGGCGCGTGTCGAGGCCAAACTTGAGCGAGCTGTCGAGCTTCGCGCGCGCATCGAGGCGCGGCGTCGGCTTGCCGACAATGCGGAACTGCGACGGGGTTTTCAGCGTGACCTGCGCCGGCACCGGCAGCGCCATCGCGGCCTGAGCAAGCTCGCCGTACGTGGCGCGGTGGCTGCCCGCCGTGACCACACCATTGGCGGTGCGGCATGTCGACGGATCGACCTTCCAGCGCTCGGCCGCCGCCGAGATCAACATGGCACGCGCGCGGCCGCCCAGTTCGCGGTATTGCTGGAACGAGTGATTGAGCGCCGTCGAGCCGCCCGTCATCTGGATACCGAAGCCCGGGTCCTTGTATGGGTCGCCCGCGGGCGCCAACATGCCGCGCACATTGCGCCAATCGACATCGAGTTCTTCAGCCAGCGCCATCGGCAATGCCGTGTGCACGCCCTGACCGAACTCCAGCCGGTTCACCGCCACGGTGACGGTGTTGTCCGGCGCGATGATGATGAACGCCTGCGGCGGCGATGGCGGCTTGGCCTTTGCGTCCTGCGCGCCAGCCAGCACCGGTGCCACGCCCAGGGCCAGGCCGCCGCCGGCCAGCGTCGTGAGCTTTAGAAAGCTGCGGCGATCAAGCGTTGCCGACCCGGCCTCCGCAGAGGCGGGTTGATGTTGCGCGCCGCCACCGGCCAGCGCTTCAAGATTTCGAATACGCATCGTGAATTCTCCGGTGGGCTCAGGCGAGCGATTTCGCTGCGTCGTGAATGGCCGCGCGAATGCGTTGGTACGTCGCGCAGCGGCACAGGTTGCCAGCCATCGCGCTGTCGATGTCGGCGTCGGTCGGCTTCTTCTTGGTGCGCAGCAAACCCACCGCGCTCATCATCTGGCCGCTTTGGCAGTAGCCGCATTGCGCCACGTCGTGCTTGACCCAGGCATCGAGCACGGCCTTGCCGACCTTGTCGTCGGCGATGTGTTCAGACGTGGTGATCTGCTGGCCGGCCACCGCAGAGATCGGCAGCACGCAGCTGCGCGTGGGCTGGCCGTTCAGGTGCACCGTGCAGGCGCCGCACGAGGCGACACCGCAACCGAACTTCGTGCCTGTCAGACCGAGGTTGTCGCGCAACGCCCAGAGCAGCGGCGTCGATGGATCAGCATCAACTTCCACCGGTTTGCCGTTGATGTTCAACGTGACCATTGGGGGATTCTCCTTGTGGGGCGTGAGGGGTCTTGCCGCTATAAACCCGCTGATATAGCGGGCGGGCGGCATGGACGGGGTGTATTAAAGCAGGTTCGGATGGGTTCTGCTGGCGCCCACGTCACATGGTTTCTGGCTGGCGGGCGGCCTTTTTTGCCGGGCCAGGATGGGGTGTCTCCTCTCCCGCCAACAACCTCCCCAAAATTCGCCCAAGCAACTTGACAGCCCCCGGCCTTCCCCATCACTATCGCCAAATGCATTCTCAGCAGACCACCCTCCGTACCGCTCCTGCCCGCACCCTCTCGTGCGTGCGCGGTCTGCTATCCGCTTCCCTACTACGCGTGTAAGCGCGTAGACCTCTCTTTCCCCTCGTTCCGGTGTTTGACCGGTCCGTGCCGTAAGCGGCGACGGGCCTTGAGTGTGGCGCAGTTTGTGCGCCGAATCGTTGGAGCCTCTCATGCACGCCTCGATCCCGCTTTCGCTACGACTACCGACCGGTTGCCAGACCACGCGCCCGTGGCTGTCTGGCCGCCACATCCCGAACCCGATTCCGGCCACCCTGGACGCCGCCCGCGCGGCCGTCCCCGTTGTACGAAACCGATCTCGATCTCACAGGACGCACACACCATGTTGAAGAACCCCGCCACCAAGTACCGCCCCTTCCCCGCCATCGCCCTCGCCGATCGCACCTGGCCCAACAAGACCATCACCCGTGCCCCGATCTGGATGAGCACGGATCTGCGTGACGGCAACCAGGCCCTGTTCGAGCCCATGAACGCCGAGCGCAAGATGCGCATGTTCAAGATGCTCGTGCAGATCGGCTTCAAGGAAATCGAAGCCGCTTTCCCCGCCGCCTCCCAAACCGATTTTGATTTTGTGCGCGAGCTGATCGAAGGCGGACACATCCCCGACGGCGTGGCCATCGAAGTCCTCACGCAGGCGCGCGAAGACCTGATTCGCCGCACGATGGAATCGCTGCGCGGCGCCAAACGCGCCATCATCCACGTCTACAACGCAACGGCGCCGGTGTTCCGCCGCACGGTGTTCAACACCGACCGCGACGGCGTCAAGCGCATTGCCGTGCAAAGCGCCAAGCTGATCCGCGAGATTGCGGAAACGATGCCCGAGACGCAGTGGACGTACCAATACAGCCCGGAAGTCTTCAGCGGCACGGAACTGGATTTCGCGCTGGAGGTTTGCAACGCGGTGACCGAAGTCTGGGAGCCGACGCCCGAGCACAAGATCATCTTCAATCTGCCGGCCACGGTGGAAATGGCCACGCCAAACATCTACGCCGACCAGATCGAATGGATGCATCGCAACCTCGCGCGCCGTGATTCGATCATCCTCTCCGTGCATCCGCACAACGACCGCGGCACGGCCGTGGCAGCCGCTGAGCTGGCCGTGATGGCCGGCGCCGATCGCGTGGAAGGTTGCCTGTTCGGCAATGGCGAGCGCACCGGCAACGTGGACCTCGTCACGCTTGCGTTGAACCTGTACTCACAGGGCGTGGATCCGGAACTGGATTTCTCGCACATCAATGACGTGGCACGGACCTGCGAAGACTGCACGCAACTGCCGGTGCATCCGCGCCATCCGTACGTCGGCGATCTGGTGTTCACGGCATTCTCGGGCTCGCACCAGGATGCGATCAAGAAAGGCTTTGCGGTGCAGAAGCCCGATGCGCTGTGGGAAATGCCTTACCTGCCGATCGACCCCGCCGACGTGGGCCGCACGTATGACTCGATCATTCGCGTGAACAGCCAGTCGGGCAAGGGCGGCATCGCCTATCTGCTGGAATCCGGCTATGGCGTGGCCATGCCGCGCCGCCTGCAGGTGGAGTTCAGCAGCACCGTTCAGCAGCTGACCGATGAGAGCGGCCGCGAAGCCACGGGCGCCGACATCTGGGCGCTCTTCCAGCAGACGTATCTGCGCGGCGATGGCGTGATCGGCTACGTATCGCACCGCCTGACCGAGCGGGACGACGGCAGTCAGCACATCCGCCTGGTGGTGAACATTGCTGACCGCGAGCACATCTGCGAAGGCGCCGGCAACGGGCCGCTGGATGCGCTGGTGCACGCGCTGTCGCACGTGCTGACGGCCCCCGTGTCGATCCATCACTACGAAGAGCGCGCGCTGGGCCAGGGCGCCAATGCCGATGCCATCGCGTTTGCAGAAATGGCCGCGCAGGGCGTGGCGGGCAGCGTCTTCGGCGTGGGCGTCGATGCCAACCTGACAACGGCGTCGATTCGCGCCGTGGTGGGCGGCGTCAATCGACTCATCGCACGTGCCGGCAACGGCATGCTGCGCAGCGGCAAGAGCGAGGCACAAGCGGTGTAACGCGCAAGTCGGGCTCACGCAGTGGAGCGCGAGTTGCTAAATTGGAGAGACGACGCCCGGGCCGCGCCCGGGCTCATCCCTTCCCAAGCGCGCCAGCGTGCACATCCACTGCCACAGGAGAACCGACATGACCACTCGTCCGACCGCGAAAGAGAATGCCAAGCGTTTTGCCAGTGTGATCCAGGCGCTGCAGGCATGCGAGGCCGCTTGCACTCATTGCGCGACGGAATCCGGCAAGAATGGCCACGCTGAAGCCATGGCGCGCTGCATCAGCGCGTGCACGGATTGCGCCGAGTACTGCGCCCTCACGCGCAAATTCCTGGAGCGCAACAGCGAATTCGCAGAATTGCTTCTGGAAGACTGCGCCGAGATCTGTTCCCAATGCGCGGAAGAATGCGATCATCACGGCCAAGGCCATTGCAGCGGCTGTGCAACGGCCTGCCGCGCCTGCCTGGACGCCTGCTTGAAAGTCGCCGGCGTCGAAGCCATCACCGCCGAGCCGACTGTCTTCTGATTGTTTTTTCAACGCGTATGAAAATTGGCGAACTCGCCCAGCGCACGGGCATCAGCATCGAGACCATCCGCTTCTATGAAGCGCAGGGCCTGCTGCCCCCGGCTGCACGCGCCGCCAACAACTATCGCGTCTACACCCCGGAGCATGTCGAGCAGTTGGCCTTCATTGCGAAGTGCCGGTCGCTCGACATGGCGCACACCGAAATCCGCCGTCTGCTCGAACTGCAGGCCAACCCGCAGGCCTCGTGCGAAGAGATCAACAACCTGCTGGACGAGCACCTGCGCCACGTTGAAGCGCGTATCGCCGAGCTGACCGATCTGAAGGGCCAGATCGAGGCGATCGGGCAACGCTGCACGACGGCCGCGTCCGTGGCTGAGTGCGGCGTGCTGCAATCGCTGCACGAAGAGCCCGTCGCCGCCCATCCTCAAGGCCACAGTCACGAACATGGCGAGGGCGAACACGCGCACCGGCATATTCGCGGCGTGCATCGCTGAGCGATGTGCAGATTCTGGACGCTCGCCGGTACCTGCCTAGCGCAATAGAGAACGCCACCCCGGCGTCATCGCATGGGAGCAGACGATTCCGGCCGGCGAAAGCGCGCGCTGCTCGGCTGACGACCTCATCGCCTGTCTGGGCTGATCGAGTGACCTCGCGCGCCGGCACATCACGCGCGCACGCGCATCACCCGCAGGCCGTTGAACACCACCAGCAGGCTCGCGCCCACATCGGCGAAGATGGCCATCCACAACGTCGCGTCGCCCATCACGGCCAGCGCCAGAAACACGGCCTTGATGCCGAGTGCCAGCACGATGTTCTGACGCAGCAAGGCTACCGTACGGCGGCTGATGCGGATGAAGCTCGCGAGCTTGCGCGGGTCGTCGTCCATGATGGCCACGTCGGCAGCTTCCAGCGCGGTGGCGGTACCGGCGGCGCCCATGGCGAAACCGATGTCGGCGCGCGCCAGCGCCGGCGCGTCGTTGATGCCGTCGCCGACCATGCCGACCAAGCCGTGTTGGGTAGCAAGCTCGCCCACCACGCGCTGCTTATCGGCGGGGAGCTGCTCTGCGTGCACGTTGTCGATGCCGACCGTCTTGGCGATGGCCTGTGCGGCGCGGCGGTCGTCGCCGGTGAGCATGACGGGCGTCACGTCCAGCGCGCGCAATGCGGCGATGGCCTCGGCGCTTTCCGCGCGCTCGCGGTCGCGCACGCCAAAGAGCGCCACGGCGCCGTTCGCATCGCATAGCGTGACGGCAGACATGCCTTCGGCTTGCAACGACTCTGCAGCGGCCCGCCAGACGGAGGTATCGAAGCCTCGCTCTGCAACAAGCGCCGCGTTGCCCAGATGCCAACGCACGCCGCCCAGCGTGCCCGCCACACCGCGGCCCGGCAGCACCGACAAGTTTTCCACTGAATTCGCATCGACCGCGCCGTGCGCCGCAGCGGCCTGCACGATGGCTACGGCAATCGGGTGCGTGGTGTTGGCATCGAGCGCCGCGGCCACTGCCAGCGCATGCAACTGTGTCGCGTCGGTCGCGGCGTTCAGATCCGCGACGGCGCGGCGTGCGCCGTCGGGCAACATCACCGCGTCGAGCAGCGGCCGGCCTGCGGTGAGCGTGCCGGTCTTGTCCAGCGCCAGCGCGCGCAGGCGCCGGCCGCTTTCCAGATACACGCCGCCCTTGACGACGATGCCACGGCGTGCGGCGGCAGCCAGGCCGCTGACCACCGTGACCGGCGTGGAGATCACCAACGCGCACGGGCAGGCAATCACCAGCAGCACGAGTGCGCGATAGGTCCACGCCAGCCAACCGTCGGCCGTGACCAGCGGGCCGATGACGGCCACCGCCAACGCCAGCAACATCATCGCGGGCGTGTAGATGGAAGAGAACTTGTCGACAAAGCGCTGCGTCGGCGCACGCTGCGATTGCGCTTGCTGGATGGCCCCGGCGATACGCGCCAGCGTACTATCCGCAGCCAGCGCCGTGGCTTGCGCCTCGACCAAGCCGTCGGTGACGATCGTGCCGGCAAGGATGGTGTCTCCAATGGCTTTTTCCACCGGCAGGCTTTCGCCCGTGACCGGCGATTCGTCCAGCGCGGCGCGGCCGCTCACGATGCGCGCGTCGACTGGCACGCGGCTGCCGGTGCGCACACGCAGGCGCGCGCCAACGAAAACGCTGTCGACCGCCACATCGCGCCAGCCGCCCGCGCCATCGGCCAACTCTGCGGTGTCCGGCGCGATGGCGGTCAGGGCGCGTACGGCATCGCGGGCACGCACCAGCGCGCGCGCTTCGATGGCTTCGGCCACGGCAAACAGAAAGATCACCATGGCGGCTTCGGCCCACTTGCCGATCAGCAGCGCGCCGATGACGGCCACCGCCATCAGGAAGTTGATATTGAACGTGAGCGCGCGCACGGCAATCCAGCCCTTGCGCAGCGTGGGACCGCCGGCCAATGCGATGGAAGCCAGTGCCAACGCCAACACCGGCCAGGCGTGATCGCCCAGCGACCAGGCGATGGCTTCCGCACCGAAGGCAGTCACGCCGCCGATACCGAGCAGCCACGTGCGGCGCGAGATCCGGGTGGGCTCCGCAGATGCTGCGGACAGGCGCTCGCGCTCGCGCTGTTCAAGCACCTCGCCATCCATGCCGATGGCCCGCAGCGCCTCCAGGAAGGGCGCCACATCGTCAACGGTGTGGTGGATGGTGAGATGGCGCTCGAGCAAATTGAAATCCAGCGCGACGACGCCATCCGCGCTACCCAGCCTGGCGCGGATCATGCGCTCTTCGGTGGGGCAATCCATCTGCTCGACGCGCACGACGGTGCGGCCGGTGGCGGCTGCGCGTGCCGCCGCATTGGCGGGCGCCGCAACTTCGGGCGCGTGGCCGTGATCATGAACGTGATGGTCGTGATCGTGATGGTCGTGATCGTGATGGTCGTGATCGTGATGATCATGCGCAGGTTGGGTGGTGTCCCTGGCGACCGGTTGTGCGTGACCGCAGCAACCCCCACAGCCGGAGGCTTCCGGCTTGGCGTGGTCGTGGACAGGCAGGCTGGAGGCGAGATCAGGTTTCATGCCTCCATTCAAAACCCTGAAGAAGCTTCAGGGTCAAGCCCCACGTTCCGGCATCGCTAGATAAGGTCTTTCGTCCACTTTGTGACGATGGCGCGGGCTTCCGGCCATTCACCCAAACCCGATTCGGCGTTGATATGGCCGCGCGCACCCATATCGACGGGCTCCGCTCCCCACACTTCGGCTTGGCCGTGGCTCCAGCCAGCGTCGCTGAACGGATCGTTGGTACTGAACACGAGCACAGCGGGAAACGGCAAACGCTGCTGCGGAATGGGCCGAAAATCCGCCAACTCCGACGGCATGTCAGCGCGATCGAGCTGCGGCGGCGCAACCAGCAAAGCGCCGCGCACGCGCACTGCACGGGCCGAGGTGGCCGCCCAATGCGCCGTCAGCACGCAACCGAGGCTGTGCGCCACCAATACGACGTCGCCAGGGGCTGCGCTCACTTCGGCCTCCAGCGCAGCCATCCAATCCGCACGCTTCGGCGCACACCAGTCGCGCTGTTCGACACGGCGATCACCATGCCGGCGTTCCCAACACGATTGCCAATGCTCGGGGCCGGAGTTCTGCCAGCCGGGCAGGATCAGGACGGTCGGGGTAGCGCTCACGGTGTCTCCGGCAGTGAATGGCGGATTGGAATGCGAGACATTCTGCCGGGATTTGGCGGGCGGCGTCGGCGCCACTCATCGGCGAATCCGCACAATCAATCCAAATATTCTGTTTCACAGGCAGATCACCAACTTCTACAGTCGCTCCTAAATCCCGCCAACAGGGGTTCCGAATCCAAAAAACTCGGAGGAGACCATGCTCGCAATGCTCGGGCTGCTGACCATCGTCGCGCTGTTTGTCGTCATCCTGACCAAACGCATGTCGCCGCTGGTCGCGCTCATCGCCATTCCCGTCATCGCCGCGCTCGTAGGCGGGTTTGGGCTCAACACCAGCAAGTTCATCATCGGCGGCATCAAGGACGTCGCGCCCGTGGCGGGGATGTTCATCTTCGCCATCCTGTACTTCGGCATCGTGACCGACGCCGGCATGCTGGACCCGATCATCGACCGCATCCTGCGCACCGTGGGCAGCCGTCCGCCGCGCATCGTGGTGGGTTCTGCCCTGCTGGCGCTGCTGATTCACCTGGACGGCTCGGGCGCGGTGGCGTTCCTCATCACCATTCCGGCCATGCTGCCGCTTTATGACCGCCTCGGCATGGACCGCCGCATCCTGGCGTGCGTGACGTCGATGGCGTGCGGCGTGAACTTCCTGCCGTGGACGGGGCCGATGATCCGCGCGTCCGCATCCCTGCATATGCCCGTCACGGACATCTTCAACCCGCTGATCCCGGTGCAGATTGCCGGGCTCGTTTTCGTGTTCGCGTGCGCATGGCTGCTCGGCAAGCGTGAAGAGAAGCGCCTGGGCCTGGCCAACCACGCCGGCGGCACGCAGGTCGTCGCGCGCCCCCTGACGGATGCAGAGCAGGCGTTGCGCCGCCCGCGCAATTTCTGGATCAACCTCATCCTCACCGTCGTGGTGATGGGCGTGATGGTGAGCGGCAAGGTGGACCCGGTGGTGATGTTCATGCTGGGCGTGGTGGCCGCGCTGCTGATCAACTACCCGAACGTCGATCAGCAACGCCAGCGCGTGGACGCCCACGCCAAGGCCGCGCTGATGATGGCGAGCATCCTGCTGGCGGCAGGCGTGTTCACCGGCATCATGAGCAAATCCGGCATGCTCACCGCCATGGCGAAGACGGCGGTCGATTTCATTCCGCCCGGCATGGCGCACCACATCCCGGTGGTGCTGGGCGTGCTGTCGATGCCGCTGTCTCTGCTGTTCGATCCGGATTCGTTCTACTTCGGTGTGCTGCCCGTCGTGGCCGAAGCGTCGAAGATGCTGGGCGTTGCGCCGGTGCATGTGGCACAGGCCGCCGTGCTCGGCCAGATGACCACCGGCTTTCCGGTCAGCCCGCTCACACCGGCGACCTTTCTCGTGGTGGGCCTGTGCGGCATCGATCTGGCCGACCACCAGAAATTCTCGATCCCCTTCCTGTTCGGTGCCTCGCTGCTGATGACCGCAGTGGCCGTGGTGCTGGGCGTGCTTCCGTGGTGATGGCATGAAGACCGCGTTGAAAACACTCCGCATCGGCGGCGGCGCCGGTTACTCAGGCGACCGCATCGAACCGGCGCTGGAATTGGCCGAGCACGGCGACATCGACGTGCTGATGTTCGAATGCCTGGCCGAGCGCACCATTGCGCTCGCACAGCAGGTGCGACGCAAAGATCCGTCGCATGGCTACGACCCGCTGCTCGAAGCGCGCATGCGGGCAGTACTGCCGGCCTGCGCGGCACGCGGCATCCGCATCGTCACCAACATGGGCGCGGCCAACCCGCAGGCGGCGGCGGAGCGCACGCGCGACATCGCCCGCGAGCTGGGCCCCAAGCTGCGCGTGGCGGCCGTGACGGGCGACGACGTGTTCGACCTGCTGCAAGCCCGCGGCCAGGACTTCACGCTGATGGATGGCGGCGCGCCAGTCGCATCGCTGCACACGCGCATGGTGTCGGCCAATGCGTACCTCGGCGCGCAGGGCATTGTCGATGCGCTGGCGCAGGGCGCGGACGTCGTCATCACCGGGCGCGTGGCCGATCCGGCGCTGGCGCTTGGGCCGCTCATCCATGCGTTTGGATGGCGCATGGACGACTGGCACCGCCTGGGCTGCGGCACGCTGGCCGGCCATCTGCTTGAATGCGCCGGACAAATCACCGGCGGCTACTTTGCCGACCCCGGCATCAAGGACGTACCTAACCTCGCACGCCTGGGCTTCCCCATTGGCGAGGTGGGTGAAGACGGCTCGGTGCGCATCACCAAAGTCGCCACGGCAGGCGGCCTTGTCACCGAAGCCACGTGCAAGGAGCAGTTGCTGTACGAGATCCACGACCCGGCGCGCTACCTCACGCCTGACGTGGTAGCGGACTTCTCCAACGTGCGCATGCACGCCGACGGCAAAGACCGCGTCGTCATTGAAGGGGCCACCGGCACACCGCGCACGGGCCAGTTGAAGGTTTCGATCGGCTATCTCGACAGCTATATCGGTGAAGGCCAGATCAGCTATGCCGGCCCCAACGCGGTGGCCCGCGGCAAGCTGGCGCTCGACATCGTGCGCGAGCGGCTTGCGCTCACCGGCGTACAGATGACGGAAACGCGCTTCGAGCTGATTGGCGTGGATGCGCTGCATGGCGCAGCCCTTTCCCGCACCGATGCCGAACCGTACGAAGTGCGCGTGCGCGTGGCCGCGCGCACTGAGTCGATGGCCGAAGCCGTGCGCATCGGCAACGAAGTGGAAACCCTGCTGACCTGCGGGCCGTCCGGCGGCGGCGGCGCGACCAAGAGCGCGCGCGAGATCATCGCCGTGGCCTCGACGTTGATTCCCGCTGAACTCGCCCCGCACGCCGTGCACATTCTGGAGAGCTGACATGCCCCGCACCCTCCGCGATCTCGCCCACACCCGCGCCGGCGACAAGGGCGACATCTCGTGCATCTCCGTCATCGCCCTTCGTCCGGAATGCGCCGAAGAATTTGCCATGCTCGAACAACACGTGACGGCCGAGCGCGTGCGTGCGCATTTCGCTGAACTCGTCCACGGCGAAGTCGAGCGCTACGTGCTCCCGCAACTGGGCGCGCTGAACTTCGTGCTGCACGGCGCGCTGGCCGGCGGCGTGACGCGATCGCTGGCGCTGGATGCGCATGGCAAATCGCTGTCCAGCGCGCTGCTCACGCTGGAGATTCCAGGCTAAGCTGGCGCATCACGCCCGGCATCGCCATGAACCTCTCCGTCAAACAGCTCCGCGCCTTTGCCGCGCTGCGCGCGCACAAGAACTTCACGCAGGCGGCACAGACATGCCACTTGTCGCAATCGGCTTTCAGCGCGCTGATCCAGAACCTGGAGGCCGATGCCGGCGTGCGCCTGTTCGACCGCAATACGCGCCATGTTGAACTGACCCCAGAGGGCGAAGCCTTTGCGGAATCGGCGCTGCGCCTGCTGGCCGATTTCGAGGCGACGTTTTCCGAGCTGCGCGATCGCGCCTCGACACGCACCGGACGCGTGACGGTGGCCGCGCTGCCGTCGATTGCCGCGGGCATCCTGCCGGGTGTGCTGGCCGCGTTCTCCGCGCAGCATCCGGGCATTCAGCTGGCGCTGCACGATCAACTGTCCGACCCCTGCATCGACATGGTCCGGCGCGGGGCGGCGGACTTCGCCATCGCGGCCATGGGCGCCGACATGGCGGGCCTAGCCGCCCAGCAGTTCTGCACCGACGACTTCCACCTCGTCTGCCATCAGGAGCACCCGCTTTCGCGCAAGCCGGCGCTGGCCGTGGGGGATCTTATCGATACGCCGTTCATCCACCTTGCGCGCAACACGAGCATCCGGCAGTACCTCGATGCGGCGCTGCACCCAACCAAGCTCCGCAGCGGCATGGAAGTCGAACATCTGGCCACGGCGGCCGCGCTCGTGGCGGCCAACCTCGGCATCACCGTCATTCCGGCGCTGGCGTTGTTCCAGTTCCGCCTGCCCGAGCTGGTGGTGCGGCAGCTGCCACTGCCGGGGCTGGTGCGCACGCTGTATGTCATCCGGCGCGACGGGCGCAGCCTGTCGGTCGCGGCCCAGGGGTTGCTGGACTTGCTGCTGGCGCACCCCGTGCGCACGACGGCGCCCGTTTGACGCTGCACAACCCGGGCACATCCGGGGTGCAGCATCGCCCACCTGCGCTGCTACAGTGTGGCATTCCCATTCCGATTCTGCGGAGCGCCCCATGCATCAACGCATTCTTGCCGCTTTCGACGGCACACATGAATCCCACTTGGCGGTCGAAGAAGCGGCCGCCCTCGCCCGCGCGTTCAACGGCCGGGTCCGGATCGTCTGGGCGATCGGCTCGCCGGCCATGCCGGAATCGCGCGAAATCTACAGCGTCGACACGTTGCGCGAAGAGGCCCACCGGACGGCCAGCGCATCGCTGGTCGAACTGCAGCGCCAGTTCGACGCAGACGGCACCGCTGCTGAAACCGGCGTGCTGATACTCGACGCCACCGACGACGACATCGGCAACGCGCTGGAGCACGAAGCCGAACGCTGGCAGGCCGACACCATCGTCGTGGGCTCGCAAGGCAAGCACGGACTCGCGCGCATTCTGCTGGGCAGCGTGGCCGAGCGCACGGCGCGCCTGTCGCACCGCACCGTCATCGTGGTACGTGCACAGCACCCACAAAGCGCTGTCGGCTGACCTCGGCTGAAGTCGAATGGCTCCACTATGCAACTTGTTGCATAGAGAAAGTTGGCTGTGCTATGTTGCATGCCACGTTGATGCAATCCGTTGCACTTTCTGCCCAGGAGCCAGCATGCCGCAGCCGATTCCCCAGACACTGAACGCCCCCGCGCAGGCCACGCTCGAGGCTTGGCACACCATGCTCGAGAGCGGCAACATGGACGATCTCGACCGGCTGTTCGCCGATGAAGTGGTCTTCCGCTCACCCGTGGCGCACACGCCTTACCCGGGCCGCACGGCGACCACGCTGGTGCTTCGCACCGTCAACACCGTCTTTGAAGACTTCAAATACCACCGCAGCTTCGTCACCGGCGACGGCGCCAGCGTGGTGCTGGAATTCAGTGCCAACGTGAGCGGCAAGGCCCTCAAGGGCATTGACATGGTGCGCTTCAACGCTGAAGGCAAGATCGTCGAGTTTGAAGTCATGGTGCGCCCGGCCAGCGGCCTGCAGGCTCTCGGCGCGGCCATGGGCGCCAAGCTGGGCGACAAGCTCGCGCTGCTCAAGGCCGAAGCCTGACACCCGCTCGCGCCCTTCCCCTCATTCCATAACGATTCCAACGGAGACTGCCATATGTCGCTGCCGCCAATTCTGCAAAACCGCCTGTCCGTGCCCGTAGTGGGCTCGCCGCTGTTCATCATTTCCAACCCCGACCTCGTGATCGCGCAGTGCAAGGCGGGCGTGGTTGGCTCGTTCCCGGCGCTCAACGCACGCCCGGCCGAGCTGCTGGAAACGTGGCTGCAGCGCATCACCAGGGAGCTGGCCGAATACGACGCCCAGCACCCTGACAAGCCGTCGGCGCCATTTGCCGTCAACCAGATCGTGCACAAGTCGAACGACCGCCTGGAGCACGACCTGGAGCTGTGCGTGAAGTACAAGGTGCCCATCGTCATCACGTCGCTGGGCGCGCGTGAAGACGTGAACCAGGCGGTGCACAGCTACGGCGGCATCGTGCTGCACGACGTCATCAACAATAAATTCGCCAAGAAGGCGATCGAGAAAGGCGCGGATGGCCTGATCGCCGTGGCGGCGGGCGCAGGCGGCCATGCCGGCACAACCTCGCCGTTTGCGCTGATCCACGAAATTCGCGAATGGTTCGATGGCCCGCTGCTGCTGTCGGGCGCCATCGCCAACGGCAACGCCATCCTGGCAGCGCTGGCGGCCGGCGCGGATCTGGCCTATGTCGGTTCGGCGTTCATCGCCACCGAAGAAGCGAATGCGATCGAGGGCTACAAGCAAGCGATCGTGGAAAGCACCGCCAGCGATATCGTCTACACGAACCTGTTCACTGGCGTGCACGGCAACTACCTGCGCAAGAGCATCGAAGGCGCCGGCCTGGACCCGGACGCTCTGCCGGAATCGGACCCGAGCAAGATGAACTTCGGCTCGGGCGGCGGCGCAAAGGCCAAGGCGTGGAAAGACATCTGGGGCGCCGGCCAGGGCGTGGGCGCGGTCAAGCGCGTGGTGCCGGCGGCGGAACTCGTCAAGCGCTTTGCCGAGGAGTTCGAGGTGGCACGCCGGCGCCTGAACAACATCGAAGCGCTGCGCACCGCGGCCGATAGTAAGGCGACGGCTTAAGGCTTACGCGGTCACTGAGGCTGGCTCCAGCAACGGCAGCACATCGTCTGCCCACGCGAGCCAGCCTTCTTCGTAAACGATGCCGCGCTGCAGCACCGCGTGCTGCAACTGCTGCGCACGCGTGAGATCGGGCCGCGCAAAATCGCGCTGCTCGATTTCGCGGAAGGTGTTCAGCCGCGTGCGGTGCTGCTCGATCAGGCGCTGCATCTCGTCGGCAAAACCGAGCGGGCCGATCACGGCGTCGGCACGCAGCTTCACCAGCACTTCTTCGCGGTTGTCCGACGACACGGTCGGCTCCAGCACCCAGCGCGCGAGTTCGTCCCGGCCCGGCGGCAGGACGGTATACGTCTTCTTGCGGCTGTCTTCCTCTTCTTCCATGCTCACCCAGCCGGCTTCGGCCATGCGCCCGAGTTCGCGGTAGATCTGCTGATGCGTGGCGCTCCAGAAATATCCCATCGACTTGTCAAAGCGTCGAGCAAGCTCGTAGCCCGACGAGGGCTTTTCCAGCAGGGATGTCAGCAGTGCGTGTTGGATGGACATGGGCAGAGATAACGTCAGTTTTGTTTGGCGTCGACCGGGTTTTGAGCACCGCTGACCCGATCCAACCGATTCGATCTGCGAACTCTACAGAAGCCCGGTGGATGCGTCATGCCCTGCTTGGCCACCGTTGGTTTGGTGCCGAACTCGCGCGTGCCTGTGCTGTGCGAAAGCGTTGCGTCTCACTCGGCTGCCTGCGTTGGCATGAAGTCTTGTGCCGCCTTTACAAGCCATGTCCGCAGCGCCTGGAGCGGCGGATAGTCAGCGCGGCTGGTGGGCCAGGCGAGGTAGTAGCGCTCGGCACTTTCCATCTCGGGCACATGCGGCAGCGCCTGCACCAGATCGCCCTGCTGCAGCTCGTGGGTAATCAGAAAACGCGGCAGTAACGCCACGCCCAGCCCCGCGACGGCCGCTTGTGCGGCGGTGGCAAATTGGTCGAACAGCATGCCTTGGGGTTCTGCACCCGCCACGTGATGGCTTGCCAGCCAGCGCGGCCAGGCATCGGGACGCGAGGCCAGATGCAATAGCGGCGCATGCAGCAGATCGCGCGGCTGCGCAAAGTCGTAGCGGGCCAGCAGCGCCGGGCTGCAGGCGGGGACGACGGTTTCGCTCATCAGCAGGGCGAGTTCCGCCCCCGGCCAGTGCGGCGTACCGAAATGGATCGCCGCATCCACCGCTTCAAGTTGAAAGTCGAACTGCGACAACCGCGTCGTCAGATTGATGGTGATGCCGGGGTGCTGGTCAAAAAACGCCGGCAGGCGCGGCGCCAGCCAACGGGTGCCGAAGGTCGGGAGGATGGCCAGATTCAGACTGCCGCCCTGCGGATTGGCTCGGAACCCCACCGTGGCGCTCGAGATGCGCATCAACGCGCCGCGGATTTCCTCCGCATACGCCTGGCCCGCTGCGCTCAGGCGCACGGTCTGGCGTTCACGCACGAACAGTTCTGCGCCAAGACGCTCTTCCAGCGCGCGAATCTGGCGACTGACGGCACTTTGCGTCAGGTGCAGCTCGGCGGCGGCGGCCGTGAAGCTCTGGTGGCGCGCGGCGGCCTCGAACGCGCATAGCAAGGACATCGGCGGCAGGAAGCGGCGGGACAGGAACATGGGAGCGTGTGAGCTGTGCGGTGCGGAAGTCGCAACGTTCATTCTGTTTTGGAATGACCTACGCCCGGATTATCGTTTGACCGGCCTTCATTCGCCACCCTAGTATCGCTCCCACCCCTGCCAAACCGCAATCCAATCATGAGCGCAGCGCATCAACCTTCGGCCTCCAAGTTCGTCCACGCAAACGAAATCCGCTCGCGCTTTTCGCGCGCCATGTCGGCCATGTACCGCGAGGAGGTGCCGCAATACGGCACGCTGGTCGAGTTGGTGGCAGACATCAACGCCAGCACGCTGGACGCTCAGCCCGCGCTGCGCGCGCAGATGGCGCAGTCCGGCGAACTGGAGCGGCTGGATATCGAGCGCCACGGCGCCATCCGTGTCGGCACGGCGGCCGAGCTGGCCACGCTGCGCCGGCTGTTTGCCGTCATGGGCATGGAACCGGTGGGTTACTACGATCTGTCGGTGGCCGGCGTGCCCGTGCATTCGACGGCGTTTCGCCCTGTAACCGATGCCGCGTTGCTGGCCAACCCGTTTCGCGTGTTCACCTCGCTGCTGCGGCTTGAGTTGATTGCCGACGCCACCCTGCGCGAGAAGGCCGCTGCCATCCTGGCGCGCCGCCAGATCTTTACCCCGCGCGTGCTCGAATTGATCGCCCAATGCGAAGCCGACGGCGGCCTGGCCGACGCAGATGCCGACGCGTTCGTACGCGAAGCGCTGGAGACCTTCCGCTGGCACATCACCGCCACGGTTGACGCCGAGACGTATCGCGCGCTGCAAGCCGCTCACCGCCTGGTGGCGGACGTGGTGTGCTTCCGCGGCCCCCACATCAACCACCTGACACCGCGCACGCTCGACATCGACGCCGCACAGGCCGCCATGCCCACACGCGGCATGGACGCCAAGGATGTGGTGGAAGGTCCGCCGCGCCGCGACTGCCCCATCCTGCTGCGCCAGACCAGCTTCAAGGCGCTGCAGGAAGCGGTGCTCTTTACCGACGATGCAGGCGCCCACACGGCACGCTTTGGCGAAATCGAGCAGCGCGGCGTGGCCCTCACGCGCAAGGGCCGCGCGCTCTACGACCAACTGCTGGCGGAGGTGCGCAACATGGGCAATGCCGGCAGTGCCGCACCCAACTACGGAAGCCGGTTGGCCCAGGCGTTCAGCGCCTTTCCCGATAGCCATGACGCGCTGCGTGCGCAAGGGCTGGCGTTCTATCGTTACACGCTCACGCCGTCGGGCCATGCACAGGCCGACGCAGCCGCGGCAGCTGATGCGTCGTTGGATGAACTTCTGGTCAAGGGCTGGGTGCAAGCGGACCCCATCACGTATGAAGATTTCTTGCCAGTGAGCGCGGCGGGCATCTTCCAATCCAACCTGGGCGGTGAGGAGCAGAAGCAGTATCAGGCCCACGCCGCGCAGCAGGCCTTTGAGACCGCGCTGGGCGCACGCGTGCATGACGAAATCGCGCTGTACGAGGCAGCGCAGCAGCGCTCCATCGATCAGGTGCGCGCCGTGCTGCGCGGCACGCCCGTGGTGGATGCCGAATGACCGGCCCGCACACGCCAGCCGCCATGCCGGGCTTTGCCGCCCCGTTCGCGAACCCTGCCGGCTCGCCCATCCGTGAACTGTTTCCGTACCTCAGCCAGCCGGGGATGATCTCGCTGGCGGGCGGCTATCCGTCGCCGAGCCTGTTCGACGCTGAAGGCCTGGCGCACGCCGCCGGCCAAGCCATGACGGGCGATACGCAGGCCTTGCAGTACGGCGCGACTGAAGGACTGCCCGTCCTCCGCACGGCGCTCGCCGCATTGATGGACGCACGCGGCATCCAGGCCAGCACCGAACAGATGATGGTCACCACCGGCTCGCAGCAAGCCTTCGACCTGCTGGTGCGGGCGTTGATCGAACCGGGGGATACGGTGCTGGTGGAAGTGCCGGCCTACCCTGCCACGCTGCAAGCCTTGCGCCTGGCGCAGGCCCGCATCGTTCCGATACCGATGGACGAACACGGCCTGCAGACCGATGCACTGGCCGACCTGCTGCATCAACTGCCTGCCACGCAGCGCCCCAAGCTGCTCTACACCGTCCCGAATTTTTCCAACCCGCGCGGCACGCTGCTCGCCGCCCAGCGGCGCGAAGCCCTGGTGCAGCTGGCCTGCGCGCACGGCTTCTGGGCGGTGGAAGACGATCCCTACGGCGAGCTGCGCTTTGATACGGCAGAGGGCGACGCCGCTGCCATGCCACCCACGCTGCGCGCGGTGGGCGATCGGCAGGCCGTGGGCGGCATGAACCCGGTGGTATATCTCTCCAGCCTTTCCAAGACCGTCGCACCTGCGCTGCGGATCGGCTGGATGCTGGCCGATGCCAGCCTGCTGCGCCGCTGCGCCATCGCCAAACAGACGGTGGATCTGTGTACGTCTCCGCTGGCGCAGATGGTGGCGGCCCACTATCTGGAAAGCGGCCGCTATCCGGCTACGGTGCAGCGCGCCCGCATCGAGTATCAGCGGCGCATGCTGGCCCTGGTGCAAGGTATCACCACGCAGCTGGATGGCCGTGTGCAGTGCGCCACGCCGGCGGGCGGCATGTTTGTCTGGGCCACCTTCGCGCCGTCGATCGACCCGCAGGCACTTTTTGATGCCGCCGTGTCGCAGCAGGTGCTCTATGTGCCCGGCAAGGCGTTCTACCCGGACAACGCGCAACTCAACACCATGCGCCTGTCGTTTGCCGCGCCCGAGGTGCCGCAGATGGAACAGGCCGTGCAGAGGCTGGCCGCAGCCGTGGCGCTAGTCATGCGTTGACGCCTCCTCAGACAGAGACAACCTTCATCGCATTGCCATGACACCCGACAACCTGATTCCGGCCTTGCGCGACATCGTGGGGGCCGCCAATGTTCTGACCGGCGACGACTGCGCCGAATACGAATCTGATTGGCGCCAGCGCGTGCGCGGCAAGGCGCTGTGCGTGGTGCGGCCCGGCTGCACGGCCGAAGTGGCCGCGGTCGTGCGCGCGTGCGCACAAGCCGGTGTGTCCATCGTGCCGCAGGGTGGCAATACAGGGCTGGTGGAAGGCTCGGTGCCCGACGCCAGCGGCGAGCAAATCATCCTGAGCCTGCGCCGCATGCAGACCGTGCGCGCCATCGACGCCGCCAACATGACGATAACGGTGGACGCCGGTTGCGTACTCCAGTCGCTGCAGGACGTGGCGAGCGAGGCCGGCATGCTGTTCCCGCTGAGCCTGGGTGCGGAAGGCAGCTGCACCATCGGCGGCAACCTGGCGACCAACGCGGGCGGCACGCAGGTGCTGCGCTATGGCAACGCGCGCGAGCTGTGCCTGGGGCTGGAAGTCGTGCTGCCCGACGGCCAAGTCTGGGAGAGCCTGCAAGGCCTGCGCAAGGACAACACCGGCTATGACCTGCGCAATCTGTTCATCGGCAGCGAGGGCACGCTGGGCATCATCACGGCGGCCACGCTGCGGCTGTATCCGCAACCGGCCGCGCAATTGACGGCGTGGGCCGCGGTGCCTTCGCTGCAAGCCGCCACGGCATTGCTGGCGTTGTCGCACCGGCATCTGTCTGCGGCGCTCACGGGTTTTGAGGTGATGAGCCAGGAAGGGCTCAGGTTGGTCAACACGCACTATCCGCATCTGCGCGTGCCGATGTGGCGCGAAACGATGTGGTGCGTGCTGCTGGAAGCGTCCGACAGTGAATCCGAGGCGCATGCCCGCGCGCAGTTCGAACACCTGCTGGAAACCGCGATGGAAGACGGCATCGTGACCGACGCGATCATTGCCGAAAACATCCGGCAAGCGCACGACCTGTGGCACATCCGCGAAAGCATCACCCTGGCCCAGGCCGCCGAAGGGCCCAACATCAAACACGATGTCTCGGTGCCGATCTCGCGCATCCCCGAGTTCGTGGCGCAGACCGATGCGCAACTGCAGGCGCTCGCGCCGGGGCTGCGGCTCATCAACTTCGGGCACCTGGGCGACGGCAACCTGCATTACAACGTACAGCCGCCGGCCGGTGCGGACGCTGCGGCGTTCGTTGCTGCGCATGAGGCTGCGATTGGCGATGCGGTGTACCAGTCCGTCCACCGCTTTGGCGGTTCGATCTCGGCCGAGCACGGCATCGGCGCGCTCAAGCGCGATCACCTTCCGCACTACAAGGCGCCTGTGGCCCTGCAGTTGATGCGGACGATCAAGCAGGCACTCGACCCGCAATGCCTGCTGAACCCGGGGCGCGTGCTCGAACGGCCGCCGGGTCAGATGGCGCGATAGGTATCGCTCACAGCCATTGATTGCATCGGGCGGCGCAGCGTCGGATCGAACGGATTGATCTGCGTGGTCAGCCGATTGGCCTCGCGCAGCAGCATGTCGTAGACGATGGGCAGGCGATCGGCGCTCAGGCGGTTGGCGAGCGTACCGACGGAAAGCGCGGCGACGACGTTGCCGTTGCGATCGAACACGGGCACGGCAATACCGGCCATGCCTTCGAGCAGCCCGTCTGTTTTGGCGCTGTAGCCGCGCTCGCGTGCCTTCCTGACCTCGGAGCGCAGATAGACCTCGTCGTAGACGCTGTAGTGCCGGATGCGCGGCAGGTTGTAGCGCAGCACTTCCTCCTGCTCGGCGTCGGGCAGGTGCGCAAGGATCACCAGCGCGCCCTGGCCGACGCCGAGTTCGATCCGGCCGCCCACATCGCCGGTGAAGGTGCGAATGGGGTACTGCCCTTCCACGCGATCCAGGCACACCGCATCGAAGCCCGAGCGCACCAGCAGCAGCACCGTGTCGCCCAGGCTGGCATTCAGCCGCAACAAGGCCGGCCGGGCGACGGAGCGCAAGTCGTTCACCGCGCCCGCCTGGGCCGCCAGGCAGAAGAGGTCCAGGCTCAGCCGGTACAGCTTGTTCTGCTGGTCCTGCTCGACCATGCCTTCCTGCGTGAGCCCCTGCAGCAGGCGGTGGGTGGTGGCGGGGGTCATTCCCAGGGTCTTGGCCAGGTAGGTGACGCGCACACCTTGGTGCTGCTGCTCCGCCATGGTGCGCAGGATCTGGAAGGTGCGGTGCATGGCGCTGCGCTGATGCGCGTCGTCTTCGGAATCGACAGACATAAAGCTGGAATGGACTGAATTTGGTGGATCGATTGTATTCCGATGAACGGAATAAATACGATAAAAATTCCAATTACAGCGTATACACCTAGGCTAAATCGATGTTTTGGCACACCTGTTGCAATAGCATATCCATATTGTTCAATTGGAAGAGTCTGGCGACGCCCCCAGTCGCAAAGGATCACCGATGAGTTTTCTGCGCCTGAACCATGTCTCCAAGCAGTACGGCGACCTCCGGGTCGTTCAGGACTTCAACCTGAACGTGCACAAGGGCGAATTCGTCTCGCTGCTGGGCCCGTCCGGCTGCGGCAAGACGACGACGCTGCAGATGATTGCGGGCTTCGCAGAGGTGACCGAGGGCTCGATCGAGCTGGACGGCAAGGACATCACCCGTGCGAAAGCCAACGCGCGCGGCCTGGGGATCGTGTTCCAGACCTACGCGCTGTTTCCGCACATGACGGTGCGCGAGAACGTGGAGTTCGGGCTGGAGATGCGCAAGTGCCCCGCAGCAGAGCGCCGCGAGCGCGCCATGCAGACGCTGGCGCTCGTGCATCTGGACAAACATATCGACCGCTACCCGCGTGAGCTGTCGGGCGGCCAGCGCCAGCGCGTGGCCCTGGCACGCGCGCTGGTCATCAAACCGCCGGTGCTGCTGCTGGACGAGCCGCTGTCGAACCTGGACGCCAAGCTGCGCGAAGAGATGCAGTTCGAGCTGCGTGAAATCCAGCGCAAGGTCGGCACGACCACCATCATGGTCACCCACGACCAGGCCGAAGCCATGTCGATCAGCGACCGCGTGGTCGTCATGGAGGCAGGCCGCATCACGCAGGTGGATACGCCGCTGGCGGTGTATGAGCATCCGAGCAATGCATTCATCTCCACCTTTGTCGGCAAGGCCAACCTGCTGCATGCAGCGGTGGAGTCGGGCGCCAATGGCGAACTTCGCGCATCGGTCGGTTCCGTGCACCTGACTCTGCCGCCGGGCACACCCGTGAGCAGCAAGGTCGTGCTGGCGCTGCGCCCCGAAAAAATGACGTGCAACGCCGACGGCAACGGCCGCTGCGAAGGCCGCGTGACCGAACGCTTCTTCCTCGGCAACCAGTGGATGTACACCGTCGACACGCCGCTGGGCGCGATGCTGGTATCCGCCGTGAACGATGGCGACGCCCCGCGCGAAGTGGGCCAGACCGTGGGCGTGGATTGGCAAGACCGCTATGTGCGCGTGATCGGCACCGAGGGTAACGCAGCATGAGCCGCAGACCGATCTGGGTGCCGTGGAGCATGACCGGCCCGGCGCTGGCGCTCTTCGGCGTGATGTTGTTCGTGCCGCTGGCGCTGAGCGTGATGCTGTCGTTCAACGCGTTCGACGCCGACAAAGGCCCCATTGCGGGCACCTTCACGTTTGCGCACTACCTGCACGTGGTGCAAGACCCGTACTACTACGAGATCTTCTGGCGCACGCTGCGCGTGTCGGCCTTCGTGACGCTGATCTGCATACTGATCGGCGCGCCCGAGGCCTACATCCTGAGCCGGATGCGCAAGCCCTGGCGCTCGATCTTTCTCCTCATCATCCTGGCGCCGCTGCTGATCTCCGTCGTGGTGCGCGCATTCGGCTGGAGCATGCTGCTCGGGCCCGAAGGCCTGATCAACGCCGCGTTCAAGGCCGTTGGCATCGGCTCGGTCAAGCTGCTGTACAACGAGACGGCCGTGGTGATTGCGCTGGTGCACGTGATGCTGCCGTTCATGGTGATTCCGGTGTGGACATCACTGCAAAAGCTCGACCCGTGGGTGGAAAACGCCGCGCTGTCGTTGTCCGCCTCGCACTTCACGACGTTGCGCCGCGTGGTGCTGCCGCAGGTCATGCCGGGCATTCTGTCGGGCAGCCTCATCGTGTTCGGCCTGGCGGCCAGCTCATTCGCCATTCCGGGGCTACTGGGCGGGCGCCGCGTGAAGATGGTCGCCACGCTCATCTACGACGAATACCTGAACGAACTGAACTGGCCGCTGGGCGCTGCCATCGCGCTGATCCTGCTGGCGGCCAACCTCGTCATCATGCTGGGCTGGAACCGCATGATCGAAGGCCGCTACAAGAAGACGTTGGGCTGAAGGAGCGCACATGCAAAAGAACGGACCGCTCGCGCTCATCTTCAATGCGCTCGTCATCACCTTCATGCTGGCACCGCTGGTGATCGTGTGCATCGTCGCCTTCACGCCCGAAGAAACGCTCACGCTGCCAACCAGTCATTTCTCGCTGCGCTGGTTCGACCAGGTGCTGCATCACCCCGACTTCGTGCAGTCGTTCTGGAACAGCCTGTGGCTGGGCTTGGCAGCGGCCACGCTGTCGACCGCGCTGGCCGTGCCGGCCGCCATGGCCATCGTCCGCTTCCGCGCGCCGGGGCTGCAGTATTTGCAGGGCGTGTTCCTGTCGCCGCTGATCATTCCGCACCTTGTGCTGGGCGTGGCGCTGCTGCGCATGTTCTCGCTGGTGGGCGGGCAAGGCAGCTTCGGCTGGCTGATCTTCGCGCATGCGCTGATCGTTACGCCGTACACCATGCGGCTGGTGATGGCTGCGCTGGTGGGCTTTGACCACTCGGTCGAGCACGCGGCCTATTCGCTGGGCGCAAGCAGCTTGACGGTGTTCCGCCGCATGACGCTGCCGATGATCCTGCCGGGCATCACGGGCGGCTGGCTGCTGGCCTTCATCAACAGCTTTGATGAACTGACCATGTCGATCTTCGTGGTGTCGCCCGCCACCGTCACGCTGCCGGTGCGCATGTACATGTACGCCACGGAATCGCTCGACCCGATGATGGCCGCCGTCTCGGCGCTGATCGTCTTCCTCACGCTCGCGCTGATGCTGCTGCTGGACAAGGTCTACGGCCTGGACCGGATTCTGATCGGCAAGCATTGAGATACAGATCACGATGAACGCTCCTGCAAACCGCTCTGCCCGCGCGCAGCTCCAGCGCCTCAAAGAGCGCAATCGCCCCACAGTGGCCTTCGTGCTCGACGGCCAGCCCGCTGAAGCCCTTGCCGGGGACACTGTCCTGACGGCCGTGCTCACGCACACACGCCAGTTGCGCATCAACGAATTCAGCCAGCAGCCGCGCGCCGGCTTCTGCCTGATGGGCGCCTGCCAGGATTGCTGGGTGCGTCTGGCCGACGGCAAATCGCTGCGTGCCTGCCAGACCATGATCGAACCAGGCATGCACATCTGCACGCAACCGACCGGCAACGAGGGAGCCGCGTGATGACGCAACCCGCCCCCACGCTGCAGCGCCAGTCGCAGGAGGATCTGCCGCCCGTCATCATCGGTGCCGGGCCGGCAGGTGTGCGTGCAGCGCAGACGCTGCTGGCACACGGCCTCAAGCCCATCGTGCTGGACGAAGCCCCGCGCGCCGGCGGCCAGATCTATCGCCGGCAGCCGGATGGCTTCGCCCGGAGTGCCGCAGATTTGTATGGCACCGAAGCCGCGCGAGCGCAGGCCGTACATGCCGCCTTTGACCAGCTCCAGCCACAGATCGACTACCACCCGCAGACCCTGGTCTGGAATGCCCAGCCCGATCTGCTCGACCTGCTGCACGTTCCAACGCGCGCAGTCAGCAGCCTGCCCTGGCGCGATGTGATCGTCGCCACGGGCGCCACAGACCGTGTGCTGCCGATCCCGGGTTGGACGCTGCCGGGCGTCTATACGCTCGGCGGCGCGCAAGTCGCGCTCAAGTACCAAGGCTGCGCGATTGGCGATGCCGTGGTGTTTGCCGGCACGGGCCCGCTGCTGTATCTGGTGGCCTGCCAGTACGCGAAGGCCGGCGCGAATGTCGTGGCGGTGCTCGACACTGCTCCGGCTTCCGCGCGCTACAAGGCGGCGCCGGCCATGTTGGGCCAGCCTGCCGTCATGGCCAAGGGCATGGCGCTGGTGGGCTGGCTCAAGCTGCACGGCATCCCCATGCATCACGGCGTGCGTTTGTTGCGCGCAGAGGGCGACGCCGGGGTCGAGCGACTCGTCTGGCAAGACAGCGCCGGCCGCGAACAACGCACGGCTTGTTCCGCGGTGGGCATGGGCTACGCGCTGCGGCCCGAAACACAACTCGCCGATCTGCTGGGCTGCGTGTTCGAGTTTTCTGCGCTGCACCGCTGCCATGTGCCGGGCATCGACGCCATGCGGCGCAGCTCCGTCGCGGGCGTCTATCTGGCGGGCGATGGCGCGGGCATCATGGGCGCCGACGCAGCCGAGTACTCCGGCGAATTGGCCGCGCTCGCCCTGTTGCAGGATCGGCAAATCACCGTCGACGCCGATCGCTTGGCCGCGCTGCGCCAGCGCCTGCAGAAGATCGAGCGGTTCCGCCACGCGCTGGAAATCGCCTTCCCGTTTCCCGATGACTGGGCCGCGCACGCCAGCGACGATCTGGTGGTGTGTCGCTGCGAAAACGTCACCGCCGGCACCCTTCGCCAGACGGCCGCCGAATGCGGCGTGCATGAACTGAACCGGCTGAAGGCGCTGTGCCGAATCGGCATGGGCCGCTGCCAGGGCCGGATGTGCGGCGCCGCGGCGGCGGAAATCCTGGCGCATGCGCAGTCCGTTCCGCCGGCACAGGTGGGCCGATTGCGCGGGCAGGCCCCGATCAAGCCGCTGCCGCTGGATGTGACCGAGGTGATCGAACCGGAGGACCACCATGCGTGAGCAGCTTGCATGCGACGTGGCCATCATCGGCGGCGGCATCATGGGCAGCGCCACGGCACTGTTCCTGCGGCGGCGCGGGCTGGCCGTCACCTTGCTCGAACGCGACCTGTGCGGCTCGCGCTCCAGCGGCGTCAATTTTGGCGGTGTACGGCGCCAGGGGCGCTCCATCGAGCAGCTGCCGCTGGCCCAGCGTTCGCACCATATCTGGGGGCGCCTGACCGAGCTGATCGGTACCGAGGCCGAGTACGAGCGCAGCGGGCACTTCAAGATCGCGCGCAGCGTGGCCGACATGGAATCGCTGGCCAGCTATGCAGCGCGCAGCGAGGGGTTTGGCCTGGGGCTGCAGCTCATCGAAGGCCGGGCTGCGCTGCAGAAAGTTTTTCCGATGGGCGGCGAGCAGATCGTCGGCGGCTCGCTGTGCCCGGAAGATGGACAAGCCAATCCGCGCCTGCTGTCGCCCGCGTTCGCTCGCGCCGCGCAGGCTGCCGGCGCCGATGTGCGCGAGCACGCGCCGGTGCAATCGGTCGAGCACGATGGCACACGCTTCGTCATCCATGCTCGTCAACATGACCGCGATCTGGAGGTCAAAGCCTCCGCGCTGGTCAACTGCGCCGGAGCCTGGGCAGCCCAGTTTGCCGCGCAATGGGGCGAGCCCGTGCCCATGTTCACCATCCCGCCCACCATGGGCGTGACCGAGCCGCTGCCGTTCTTCCTGCCCTGGAGCCTGGGCGTGGAAGGCGGCGGCATCTACTGCCGCCAGGTGCGGCGCGGCAATGTGGTGTTCGGCGGCGGGCGCGGCTACGTGCTGGACGACCAGCGAGCACGCTCGTCGCACGTGGCGATCCTGCGTCAGCTGCCGCAGTTGGCTGCCCTGCTGCCGCAACTCACGGGCGCCCACATCATCCGCACCTGGAGCGGCACGGAAGGCAATCTGCCCGACGACCAGCCCGTGATTGGCCCCAGTGCCCGCCGCCCCGGCCTGTTCCACGCGTTCGGCTTTGCCGGTGCGGGCTTCCAGCTCGGCCCCGGCGTGGGCGATGTCATGGCCGAACTGATTGCCGAGGGTCGCACTTCCACGCCGATCGAGCCCTTTTCCATCCAACGCTTTCTACCACCTGCAGCTTGATGCACTTGATGCCCCAGGAGACCACCATGCTTGTGAAACACGCGAAAACCTCGTTCACGTCCATCATTGCTGCGGCTGCCGGAACCGCGCTGCTCGCCGCCGGCGCCGCCCATGCGGAAACCAAGACGCTGTACATCGGCATGAACGGCGGCAACATGGAACGCACCTACACGCAGTTCGTGTTCCCGCCGTTCGAGAAGGCCAACAACGTCAAGGTCGTCGTCGTGCCGGGCACCTCGACCGACATCCTCGCCAAGGCGCAGGCGACCAAAGGCAAGGCACAGATGCACGTGATGACGCTGGACGACGGTGTCATGTTCCGCGCGATCGGCATGGGGCTGTGCGAAAAACTCAAGCCCTCGGCCAACCTGTCGGCCGTGCCCGCCATTGCGCACCTCAAGGGGGACTACGCGGTGGGCCTGTCGATGGGGCTGACCGGCCTCGCCTACAGCACCAAGATCTTCGCCGACAAGGGCTGGACGTCGCCCACCTCGTGGGGCGATCTGGCTGACCCGAAATACAAGGGCAAGGTGGTCGTGCAATCCATGCCGGCTTCGTCGTTCGGGCTGGACGCTTTCCTGATGTTCAACCGGCTGAAGGGCGGCACCGAAAAGAACGTCGACCCGGCTTTCAAGGCATGGCCCACGACCATCGGCCCGAACGTGGTCGAGTACATCCCCAACTCGTCGAAGGTGGTGGAGATGATGCAGGCGGGTGATGCGGCGCTGTTCCCCTACACGCTCACGCAGGTGGAGCTGATGAAATCGAAGGGCATCCCCATGGAATTTGTCGCACCCAAGGAAGGCGCTGTCGTTCTGCTGACGGCGCAGTGCGTGCTGGCCAACAACCCGGATGCCGAGCTGGCGCAGAAGCTCGCGGACTACCTGATCAGCCCCGAGGCGCAGGCACTCGCCATGGAAAACGGCTCCTACAATCCAGTTAACCCCAAGGCCCCGCTCAAGGGCAAGGCGGCGGAAGAGCAGAACAAGATGAACACCATCCTGAAGACGGCCGTTGCGCTGGACTGGGACGTGATCAACGCCGAGCGCCCGGAATGGAGCAAGCGCTGGAACCGCATCGTCGAGCGTTGAGCGTCAGCACCGCCGCACCGCAACAGTTTTTCGATTGAACACGAGAGAACAGCAAGGATTCGCGCCATGTCAGATTCCCGAACACGATTGCAGACCGTACTGAAGGCCCTCGGCCTGAACCTGAAGGCCTATGAAGGCACGGACTGGACGAGCCGCGCCCCGCGCGATGGCACGGTATTGGCGACCGTGAAATCGCATACCGCCAGCCAGGCCGAGGCGGCCATCCAGAGTGCGCATCAGGCGTATCTGGCGTGGCGCGTCGTGCCGGCACCCGTGCGCGGCGAACTCGTGCGCCGCCTGGGCGAGGTACTGCGCACGCACAAGGCGGCGCTGGGTGAAATGGTGTCGCTGGAGGCGGGCAAGATCACCTCCGAGGGCCTGGGCGAAGTGCAGGAGATGATCGACATCTGCGACTTCGCCGTCGGTCTGTCGCGGCAACTGCATGGCCTGACCATCGCCAGCGAGCGCCCTGGGCACCGGATGATGGAAACGTGGCATCCGATGGGCGTGGTGGGCATCATCTCGGCGTTCAATTTTCCGGTGGCGGTGTGGTCGTGGAACGCCGCGCTCGCCCTGGTGTGCGGCAACGCCATCGTGTGGAAGCCGTCGGAGAAGACGCCGCTCACCGCCATTGCATGCCAGCACCTGATGCAACAGGTGGTCGACGCGTTCAATGCAGAGAAGCCGGGCGCCATTCCTGCCGGACTGAGCCAACTGCTGATCGGCGGGCGCGACGTGGGCGAAGCGCTGGTGGCCAGCCACCTGGTGCCGGTGGTCAGCGCCACGGGCTCGACGCGCATGGGCCGCCAGGTGGGCGTGAAGGTGGCAGAGCGCTTCGGCCGCTCCATCCTGGAGCTGGGCGGCAACAACGCAATGATCGTCACGCCTTCGGCGGATCTGGAATTGGCCGCGCGCGCCATCACCTTTGCCGCCGTCGGCACGGCGGGCCAACGCTGCACGTCGTTGCGTCGCCTGATCGTGCACCGCTCGGTGGCCGACACGCTGCTGGCTCGCCTGGAAAAGATCTACCAGAGCATCGCCATTGGCGACCCGCTGGCTGACGGCACGCTGGTCGGCCCGTTGATCGACCAGGCTGCCTTCGACGGCATGCAACAGGCACTCGCGCAGGCTCGCGCTGAAGGCGGCGAAGTGCTGGGCGGCGAGCGCGTGCGTGAAGACCTCGGCGCCGACGCCTGGTACGTGCGTCCTGCGCTGGTCAAGATGCCGAAGCCGACCAAGGTGATGGAAAGCGAGACCTTCGCGCCCATCCTCTATGTCGTGACGTACGACGGCGACACCGAGCAGGCCATCGCGGTCCAGAACGGCGTGCCGCAAGGCCTGTCGTCCGCCATCTTCACGGCAAACCTGAGCGATGCCGAGCGCTTCATGTCGTCGGCGGGCAGCGACTGCGGCATCGCCAACGTCAACATCGGCACGTCGGGCGCCGAGATCGGCGGCGCATTCGGCGGCGAGAAGGAAACCGGCGGCGGGCGGGAATCCGGCTCGGACGCGTGGAAGGGCTACATGCGCCGCGCCACCAACACCGTCAACTACAGCGGCGCGCTGCCGCTGGCGCAGGGCGTCCGGTTCGACGTTTGATCAGCGCCCGATCGACGTGATGTTCGGGCGGCGGCGCAGAACGCTCCACCGCCCCGATGCTCATCGCGCCGCACCACCCACATCGGTGATCGCGCTGTAGACCAGCGTGCGCAATTGCCGGCGCACAGGGTAGGCGGACGAAGGCAGCACCTGTGTCAGGAACAGGCCGATCAGATCCTCCTGCGGATCCACCCAGAAGAAGGTGCCGGCCGCGCCGCCCCAGAAGAAATCGCCCGTGCTGCCTGGAATCAACGTGGCGGCCTGCGAGATCGTGGTCGCGAAGCCCAGTCCGAACCCGACGCCGTCATACGCGGCCTCGCTGAACATCGAAGGCGACGACAGGCTAGACATGTCGCGCCCGCCCGGCAGATGGTTGGCAGTCATCAGCGCCAGCGTTTTCGGCGCCAGCAGGCGAACGCCATCCAGCTCGCCGCCCTGCAGCAGCATGCGCGAAAAACGCAGGTAGTCCGCCGCCGTGGAAACCAGACCACCGCCGCCTGAGATGAAGCTGGGCGGCTTCAGGTAGGGGCTGGTGCGCGGATCGTCCTGCAAGACCGGTCCACGTTCAGACACCGCCTTCGAGCCCAGCGCGCCCACGGCATAGCACGCGCAGAAGCGCGATGCTTTCTCCTCCGGCACATGGAAGGCGGTATCGACCATGCCCAGCGGATCGAAAATCCGTTCCTTCAGGAAGGTCTCGAACGGCATGCCGCTGATCTTGCCGACGAGGTAGCCGAGCACGTCGGTGGAAACGGAGTAGTTCCAAGCCTCACCGGGCGAAAACTCCAGCGGCACGCCGGCCAGCTTTTCGATCATCTCGTCGAGCGTGCCATCGGTCGCGATGTCGCCCAGCTTCAGCCGGCGGTACGCGGCGTCGACATTCGTGTTCTGGTGGAAGCCATAGGTCAGGCCCGAGGTGTGCCGCAGCAGGTCGACCATGCGCATGGCACGTTTGACCGGCCGCGACTGGAAGCCTTCCATGAAGCCGCCGGCGTGCACGCCCAGGTTCGCCCATGCGGGGATGAATTTGCTGACCGGATCGTCCAGCGCGACCTTGCATTCTTCCACCAGCATCATGAACGCCACCGACGTGATCGGCTTGGTCATCGAGTAGATGCGGAAGATCGAATCCTCAGCCAGCGGCACCTGGCGCTCGCGGTCGGCCAGGCCCAGCACGGAGTTCAAGGCCAGCTCGCCACGCCGCCACACCTGGACCAGCGCGCCGGGCAGCTTGCCGGTGGCAATGTAGGCGTCATCGATGAAGCGCTCGACCCGTTCGAGCCGATCGCGGGACATCCCCTGCGTTTGCGTGCCTTGCCTGTCCATGCTTTCTCCTTGCATTGATCCCGACTCCGATCCAGCCTGCGCCGATTCTGACGCGCGCAGCCCGACCAGCGACACTGTACAGCGCCGAATCATTGGCCGCGAGAGCGCCCTGCCAGCGCCTATGCTTCAATGCAGTTCGACCGCAACCCCGTCCCAACATGAAGCGCTTCGACGACCTGTACCTCTTCACGCGCGTGGTGGAAGCCGGTGGCTTTTCCGCTGCCGAGCGCGCCACGGGCATTCCCAAGTCACGCCTGAGCCGTCGCATTGCCGAATTGGAGGTGCAGCTCGGCACGCGGCTGCTGCAGCGCTCAAGCCATCGCGTATCGGTCACGCCGGTGGGCGAGGCGATATATCGGCATGCGCGCGACATGGCCGATGCGTCGGCAGCCATTGAAGCGCTGGCCGGCGCGGCACGCAGTGAACCGGCTGGCGTCCTGCGCGTCGGCACGTCGACGCTACTGGCAGAAACGCTGGTGGCCGGCTGGCTGGCCGAATTTGCCGATGCACATCCGAAGCTGCGCATCGAACTGGACTTGTCGAACACGTACGTCGACCTGATCGAGCAGCGCATTGACGTGGCGATCCGCGCGGCCACGGGGCCACTGCCCTCGCGCGACGTGGTAGCGCGGCATCTCGCGGTCTCGCCGCGCGTGCTGGTGGCAAGTCCCGCGTTGCTTGCCCGCGTGGGTGAACCCGACACGCCGGCCGCGCTGGAAGACTTTTCCTGCCTGGGGCAAGGCTCGCTCACCCGCAGCCGCGATTGGGTACTGCACGATGCGCGCGGGCACCGGCGGTCGCTGCCGATTCGCCCGCGCTTTGCCAGCGACAACATCATCGCCCTGCGCGAAGCTGCCATCGCAGGGCTCGGGCTGGCCATCCTGCCGCAGCATTGCTGTCATGCCGCGCTCGGCAGCGGCAGCCTGCGTACGGTGCTGCGGGGTTGGACACCCGAGCCGGCCGACCTGCACGCACTCTATCCATCGCGTGCAGGCGTACCGCCGTCGGTGAAGGCGCTGGTGGCGTTCCTGCGCGAGCGCTTTGCCGCGGAAGCCACCATGCAACCGTTGACCTGAACCGCGCGTTACTTCACCACGCGGCCAAGAAAGTCGAGCATGCGCGCACCAATTTCCGCATGGTGCGTCTCCAGCGCAAAGTGGCCGCTATCGACAAAGTGGACCTCCGCATCGGGCAGGTCGCGCTTGAAGGCCTCCGCGCCGGGCGGAATGAAAATGGTGTCATTGCGACCCCATACCGCGAGCAGCGGCGGACGATGCGCGCGGAAGTACGCATGCAGCGCCGGATACAGCGCCACGTTGCTCGCGTAATCCAGGAACAGATCCATCTGGATGTCGAGCTGGCCCGGACGGCTCAGGAAATATTGATCGAGCAGATAGCCATCCGGCGCGACGCGCGTCGGGTCGGGCACACCATCCAGGTATTGCCACTGCGTCATCTCGTCTGAAACGATCGGATGCAGCTCACGGCGATGCGCTTCGTCCGGGTTGTCCCAATACGCCTTGACTGGCGCCCACGGACCTTCGCCCAGCCCTTCCTCATAGCCGTTGCCGTTTTGCGTGACGATGGCGCTGATGCGCTCCGGGTGCGCCATCGCCAGGCGCCAGCCGACCGGCGCGCCGTAGTCGAACACATAGATGGCGTAGCGCGACAGGCCGACCGCCTGCGTAAAGCCGTCCACCACATGCGCGAGGTTGTCGAACGTGTAGCGGAAATCGCTCGGCACCTGCGTCAGGCCAAAGCCGGGAAAGTCCGGCGCCACCACGTGATAGCGCCCGGCTAACTGCGGAATCAGGTTGCGGAACATATGCGATGCGCTCGGAAAGCCATGCAGCAACAGCACGGTCGGGGCATCGCTTGGGCCGGCCTCCCGATGGAACACGCGCACACCTTCGACATCCACCGTGCGATGACGCACAGCGGTGGGGGCATACGCATCGACAGCCAGATCAGCGGTTCGGGCAGGGGCGTTCATGGCAAGGCTCCGGATGGGTTTCGAGAAAGAGCAACGAAACCATCGTAACCATGTAAATACTATTTTTCAAGTTACATAAAATTTTCACATCGCTCGCATGACGATTTGAGATGCGAAACAAAACGGGCACGCCGTCTGGCGTGCCCGCGCGGGAAACAATGCAGCAGGAAAACTCAGGTGAGCCGCTCGAGCGCCTGGGCGGCAATGCGCCGCGTGATGGCTTCGGCCGAGTCTTCCGTGGCCAGCCGGCCCGCTTGGCCGGACCACAGGTTGATGAAATCGCCTGAGCCGGTCGGCTCCGTCTTGGCGCGCAGCGGCGCCAACGCGCCGCCGGCTGTCGGGAAGGCCGGCGCAAACGTGCTCATCGGGCCAATCTCACGCATCAGCCGGTTGACGATGCCGCGCGCCGGTCGGCCGGTAAACAGGTTGGTGAGCGCGGTGTCGGCGTCTGTAGCCTGCTTGAGCGCCGCGCGATGAATGGCCGATGTCTTGGCCTCCGGCGACAGCATGTAGGCCGTGCCGATCTGCACCGCCGATGCCCCCAGCGCCAACGCCGCCACCACACCGCGCGCATCGCCGATGCCGCCGGCCGCAATGACCGGCACCTTCACCGCATCGGCCACCTGCGGCACCAGCGCGAACGTGCCGACCTGCGATTCGATCGTCTTGGCGAGGAACATGCCGCGATGGCCGCCTGCCTCGTTGCCCATGGCGATGATGGCGTCTACGCCGCGCGCTTCCAGCCAGCGCGCCTCTTCCACCGTGGTGGCGGCGGAGATGATCTTCGCCCCCGTGGCCTTCACGCGGGCCTGCAACTCCGGCGCGGGCAACCCGAAGTGAAAGCTCACCACCTCCGGCCTCAGTTCCTCAACCAGCGCGCACGTTGTCTCGTCAAACGGCGCGCGGTTTGCGGCCGGCGCTTGCGCATTCAGGTCGATACCGAACTCGGCGTAGTACGGCGCCAGATGGGCTCGCCATCTGGCATCGCGCTCGGGATCCGGCTGCGGCGGCGTGTGGCAGAAGAAGTTCAGGTTGACGGGGCCACGCACGGCCGCCCGAAACTGCCCGACCTGCTGCCGGATCTGTTCGACGCTGAGCATCGCACACGGCAACGAACCAAGCCCGCCGCCACGCGCCACGGCAATCGCCAGCTCCACGCCCGCCACCCCCGCCATCGGCCCCAATACGATGGGCACTTCGATATTGAACAACGCCAGCACGCGTGCATCGGGCCATGCGCTCATGATCATCTCCGGCAAGTTACTTGGATCAGACATGGTAATGCGGCGGCTTTTCACCGGATTGATCCGTTGAAACACGCGTGCAACGCGTAACTGTCATAGCCTATTAAATTGGTTACAATTCAACCAACTGTCTTTTTGAAAATCGCCATGCCCGCACTCGCAGCTGCCACCGATGCTCCCCTGCTGATCGCCGACGATCCGGTGCTGGACATGCTCAATACCGTGGCCAACGTCAACGGCCAGCCCCACGATTTCTGGCAGAGCGACGTCGATGTCTCCGATTGGCTGGTGCGCGCCGGCTGGCTCGCGGAGCCTGTGGCAGGCCGTTATCCGCCTGGCGTGCTGCTGGCCGTGGCGCGGCACCTGCGCGAAGTGATTCGCACCTTGGTGGAGGCACGCAAGTCGGGCCGTGCGGCCAGCGCCGATGCGCTGAATGTGTTCCTGCGGCAGGCGCCAAGCCATCCCGTGCTGGTGTGGGAAAACGGCACCCCGCGCGTCGAACGCCTGCGCCCCAACGATTCGGTCGAGCAATGTCTGGCGCCGCTGGCCGAAGCCGCTGCGCATCTGCTCGCCGAGGGCGATTTCCAGCTCGTGCGCGTGTGCGAACACCCCGAATGCACGCTGTGGTTTTACGACCGCACCAAGTCGCACAAGCGCCGCTGGTGCAGCATGGCCGTCTGCGGCAACCGGCATAAGGTGGCCGAATACCGCAAACGCCAGCAGGGCTGATCGCGGCCCCGGTCGTTCCAATGCTGGAACGCCGCGTCGCGGCCGAACGGGCTGCGCACAAGCCCGCTCGTTCGTAACCTGTTCTCCGGAAACATCGCACCCATTCAGGAGAACAGCATGTCCGCAACTCAAACCACCCAGTCCACGCCCCAACGCCTGGCAGGCCGCACCGCCATCGTTACCGGAGGCTCGCGCGGCATCGGCGCCGCCGTGGCGCATCGACTGGTCGCCGACGGCGCCCGCGTGGCCGTGGTCTATCGCAGCAACGCCGCAGAAGCCGACGCCGTGGTCAACAGCATCCGCAGCACCGGCGGCCAAGCCATTGCCGTGCAGGCCGACGTGAGCGATGCCACTTCCGTCGACGCGATGGTGAGCACCGTGCGCGAGGCCTTCGGCGCCATCGACATCCTCGTCAACAATGCCGGCATTCTGGAAAACCAGCCGGTCGGCAGCATCGATCTCGCATCGTTCGACGCGCAGTTCCGCACCAATGCCTTCTCGACGATTCTCGTCACGCAAGCGGTGCTGCCGCATGTGCCGGCGCGCGGCGGGCATATCGTGAACGTGTCTTCCAGCCTGGTGTACCGGCCCCGCGCAGGGCTGGCGGTGTACGCGGCAAGCAAGGCCGCCGTCAGCGCCCTCACCCACGCGTTTGCCGTAGAACTGGGCCCGCGCAACATCACCGTCAACGCCGTGGCACCGGCGCTTACACGCACTGACACGACCGCCCCGATTCCCGATGAAGTCAAAGCGCGCATGCGCGAATCGACACCGATGGGACGCCTGGCCGAACCGGACGATATCGCCGACGCCATCGCCTTCCTGGCCTCGGACGACGGCCGCTGGATTACCGGCCGCACCTTGATGACCGACGGCGGCTTCATCTGAGAAGTACCCACCCAGAACACGCGCCGCGCCGCCAACTCCTGCACGCAGAGGGTGTGGCCGTACCCTGCCCTAGATGGCGCCTTGGATTTTTGTCACGGGGAGGCAAAAGAGGGGAGACTGTCTGAGCGCAGCGAGTTTGCCTCCCCTCCCTCCCGTGACACAAATCCAAGGGGAAGTCGCCATCTCGGGCGCGCCTTTCATTGCCTACCTTTCTTTGGCAAGACAAAGAAAGTAGGTCGTCCCCTGCAGGGGACGAAACCCAACACAAACCAGCACTAACAAGCCGCGCCCGAAGACAAACACGAGCGCAGCGCCCAACAATTTACTCGGCCGACCGCTTCACAAGCCGATAAAGAAACTCCCGCCCGTCATACAACCGTGCAATCTCGATACGCTCATCCAGACCATGCGTGCGCAGGTCAGCCGGCTCGGTAAACAACCCCGACACGCCATACATCGGAATGCCCGCATTGCGCATGAACCGGCTGTCGGTCGCGCCCGTGCTCATCGCCGGAATCACCGGCACATTCCACATCTGCTGCGTCAGCGCTTCCACCGTCTTCATCAAGTCGCCGTTGAGCGGCGACGCGGGACTCGCCAGCGGCTTGTTGACGTAACGCACGCTGATCTTCTCGTTGCTGATCACCTGCTTCAGCTGACGATCGATATCCGCCAGATCATCGTGCGGCAGGATGCGGCAATTGACGGTCGCCTTGGCCGATTGCGGCAGCGCGTTCTCGGCGTGGCCGGCGTTGACCATGGTCGCCACGCACGTCGTGCGCAACTGTGCGTTGTAGAACGGAATGGCCGAGAGCCGATCGATCGCGGCCTGGTCCGGCTTGCCGGTGCCCACCGAACGCATATCGTCCGCCAGTTGCCCCGTGGCCAGAGGCGCGCTGCGGGCAAAGTAAGTCTGCGTGACGTCGACCAGCTTGACGGGAAACTGATACGCCCCCAGCCGATCCAGCGCGGCTGACAACGCATAGATCGGGTTTGTCTTCGTGGGCACCGCGCTGTGGCCGCCCACGTCACGCACTTCCAGCTCGTACGTCGAGTACATCTTCTCGGCCACCTGAATGCGGTGGAGCACCGGCTTGCCGTTGCGCAACTCGCCACCGCCGCCTTCGTTGATGCCGAACTCGGCCTTCACCAGCTCGGGCTTGTTGCTGACGATCTTTAACTCCATTCCGAGGGTTTCCCCGAAGAACAAAGCCTCGTGCCACTCTTGGCTCACGCCTGCATGCGCACCATCAACGCGTTATCGAGCAAGACACCGCGCACCGTCACTGCCTGGCGTGCGATCACTTCAAACCCATTGCAGGCAAAGAAGGGCTCGGCGCTCAAGCTCACGTGCGCTTGCACACGCGGCATGTCGCGCTGCGCTGCCAACCCGAAGATGTGGCTCATGAGTTGTTGCCCGATGCCTTGTCGCGCATGGTCGCCGGATACGAAGAAGTGATCGATCTATCCATTCGCCTGCAAATCGGCATAAGCGACGGGCTGCGCGTCGAGTTCCGCCACGAACGGCTGGATGCGGCGGATGCGCTCATGCCACTGGGCGACGTCGTAGTCGGTAGGTGCCCAGGCTTCGCATTGCTCGGGGGCGTACCGGCGAGCGGCGATGCCGTGCACAGCGCAATGGAAGACGGCGTGCAAGAGCGGCTCGTCGCCAGGTCTGAAGGCGCGGATGACAACGGGCGAGTGCTGAAGCGGTGCGTTCATGATCATTGCCCCGCATGCGGCAGATCCATCGACGCCAGCACATCCTTGATGTGCTGCGCTGCCTGCTGGGCATTCTGTGCGGCGGGCACGGGCGGCTGTTGATCGGTCGACAAGTTGCGCACGTGGTCATCAATGCTGATACCGGTACCCAGCGGCGCCAGCATCGCCGCCGATTCGTGCATTGCCCATTGGAAGTCGTTGAGCGGTGCGTTGCGTGCCGCCTGCAAACCGGCCGGGTTCGCTGCCATGGTACGGGCGACGACGGGCTCGCGGTTGTCGTCGGGCACGCTCAGCTCCAACACGTGGCCAAGGTCGGGCGCGCTGGCATCGCGCGCGGTAAGCGGCGTCTGGATGTTGTAGCGCACGCGCAGCGTCTTGATGATGGCGGTGTGATCGTACGGCTGCGCCACGGTCGAGCGGAAGATCGTGCCCTTGGCAATCCACGGCGACACCACTACCGCCGGCACGCGCACGCCCAGCCGGTCGAACGCGAAGAGTTGCCCCGGTTGCGGCGGGCTGGGCGGCACCACGGCAGGCGGCGGCACGTGGTCGAAGCAGCCACCGTGCTCGTCAAAGGTGATGACGAGCAGGGTCTGATGCCACTGCGGCGAACTGCGCAGCGCGTTGTACACCTGCGCGACCAGCGCATCGCCGTAGCCGACATCGTGCGGCGGATGCATATCGTTGGGCCAGTCGAGATCCGCAAAGTAACGTGGCTCGATAAAGCTGTACGAGGGCAGCTTTCCGCTGGACGCATCGTCGAGAAAATCGTCGAACAGGTGAAAGTGATCCAGGTGCAGCCATAGCCGCGTCAGCGTGAGCGACTGCGCGAAGTCGTGGTAATAGACAGCCCAATCGTCGGGCACCACGCCGTCAAGCGCATTGAACAGCGTCGGCATCAAGTACGGAAAGTGCACCGGCGAGTTGTTCGGATAACCGTGCGCGGTGCCGGTGTGCACAAAGAACCGGTTGGGCCACGTCTGGCACGGCGCCGAGGCAAACCACGCATCGCACACGGCGTAGTTGCGCGCCAGCGTGCTCAGTGCTGGCACTTGGTCCGCCGTGAAGAAATGCATGATGTCGCGCGGGTCGCCACCGTTCTTGGCGTAGTTGGTGGTGAAACCCTGCATGGTGGGCGTCTGCCCCAGCGGCATCTGCTGGCCGAAGAGCTGCTGGTTGATGTCGGTGAAGAGTTCGCCCGGGTCGGGGTTGGGCAGCGTCATCACGTTGGGCGGTGCGGGCGTCGTCCACACGCGGATGGCCTGGCCGCCGCCATCCGGGTTGGTCTCTTCGCCCGACAGCCCGTCGAACTCCGCGCTCTTTGAATACAGCGTGCCGAACAGGTTGTCGAACGACCGGTTCTCCAACATCAGCACGACCACGTGCTCGATTGCATTCAAGCCTGCCATGGTGGCCCCCTCGTTTCGTTGCGTTGTTCTGCGGGGCACTATAGGAAGAAACGAGGGGATTGGCGTTGCGCGCGTCTACTGACGTACCGCCGGCAGCACTCGCCATGCAATCAGCGCGCTGCCGGCCGCCACCAGCCACACCACCGGCCACGACGACCACGCCAACACCTGCGGCAGGCACAGCGACGTCAGCCCGAGTGCCGCAAACGCGCCCGTGTTGCCGAGCCCCAGCGCCGTGCCGGCGCGCTGCGCACCGGCCAGCGTGGCCAATTCGGTATAGCCCACGCCATGCCACGCTGATACGCAGATGCCGCCCGCCACCACGGCCGCCACCAGCGCAACGCGCATGACCGACAGATCGATCGACAGCGCCGACGTCATCCACGCCACGCCGGCCAGCCCAACGAACAGCGCAACGCTCAACCGCGCACACGCGAGCAGATAGGCGCGGCGATTGCCGTGGCGGTCGGTCCAGCGCCCGCTCCATACGCGCATGACGGCCGCCCCGCCCTGCACCGCTGCCATGGTCAGGCTGAGTGTGAGCACATTGGCGTGTGCGAAGTCGCGCAGGAACACCGTGGCAAAAGCAACCACCGCGCCTTGCGGCACGCACAGCAGCCCAATGGCCAGGGCCATGCGCAACAGCGTTGGATCGCGCAGCGGGCCAGTGCCCCCGGGCGGGGCTGCTTGCGCAACCGCATTCACCGTGTCCGGCGCGTCATGCACCCACAGCCACGTCAGTACCGCAGTCAACGCACATGCCGCCGCCAGCACGCCATAGACGGCGGCAAACCCGGCGTGCGCGGCGATAGTCGGCAGCACGAGCGCGCCAATGCCGCCGCCCAGCGGTACGGCGGTCTGGCGGATGCTCATGGCCAGCCCGCGCTCGCCTTCGCGAAACCAGCCCATGACGGCGCGGCCGCTCGATCCGTTCACGCTGCCGCCCAGCAGGCCGACGCTGAGCATGCCGCCCACCAGCCACGCAAGCGGCGGCACGTTGCCATGCAGCGGCACCACGCAACATGCCATCACGAACAGTGCCATCGCGGTCAGCCCAAGCCCCGTCAGCAGCACCGTGCGATCGCCCCAGCGGTCGGTCAGCAAACCCCAGGGCAACTCGCTGATGGCGATGCCGAGCCCCAGCGCGCCCAACGCCACGCCCAGCTCCGCATTGCCTAGGTGATACGCCGAGCGGATGAACACGGCAGTCGTCGGGATGCCCGAAAACGCGGCCGAAAAACTTGCATTGGCCGCCACACCCACGCCCAGCACCTTCCAGCGGTGATGGCGCGACATGGGCGTCGACGTGGCCGGCAAGCCCATCGCGGTTGTCATGATCGTCTCTCCAGAAATGCGTTTGACAGCAGCAGTCTGGCGGAGCAACATCAGGCCTAAATGACTTTAATCCCTCATTTCAAGACATCATGCGCAGAATTGGCTTTTTGGTGTTTCCGGGCTGCAGCCTGCTCGATTTCACCGGCCCGCTGACAGCCTTTGACGTGGCGAACCGGCTCGCGGCCCAGCCGGAGTACCGGATCGACGTGCTGTCCGAAGGCGGCGCGCAGGTGCAGAGCGCGCCCGGCCTCGTCATGCAGACGCAGGGCCTGGACGATCCGGCCTTCGATACGTTGGTCATCTCGGGCGGCAACGGCCCGCGCGAAGATGCGTTCTCGCCGCGGCTGATCGCCTTCGTGCGGGAAGCGGCAGACCACTCGCGGCGCATGACGAGCGTGTGTTCCGGCGCGTTTGCGCTGGCGGCGGCAGGCCTGCTCGATGGCCGCCGCGCCACCACACATTGGCGCATGGCAGCGCTGCTGCAGCGGCGCTATCCGCGCGTGCAGGTGCAGAGCGACCACATCTTCACCCACGACGGGCCGGTGTGGACGTCGGCCGGCATCTCGTCGGGCATCGACCTGGCGCTGGCGCTCATCGAAGAAGACCTGGGCGTCGACTTGTCACGCGCCGTGGCCCGCGAGCTGGTGGTCTATCACCGGCGCCCCGGCGGGCAGTCGCAATTCTCCACCTTGCTGGAGCTGGACCCGGCATCGAGCCGCATCGCGCGCGCGCTGGGCTATGCGCGCGAGCACCTTCACGAAGCCCTGGACGTCGACCGGCTGGCCGAAGTTGCCCATCTGAGCCGCCGCCAGTTCGACCGCGCCTTTGTGGCCGAAACCGGCCAGACGCCCGCCAAGGCCATCGAAAAGCTCCGTGCCGAAATCGCGCGGCCGCGCGTGGAAGCGGGTGACGAATCGCTGGAACAAGTCGCGCGCGCCGTGGGCTTTGCCGACCCCGAACGCATGCGGCGGGCGTTCATCCGCGTGTTCGGCCAGCCGCCGCAATCGGTGCGGCGCTCGGGGCGGTCAGGACGACCGGGGCACACACGCCTGGTGGCCTAGCGCGCCGCGCCATGCATCCGCTACCCTGGCGCGCCTGAAATCCGTAGCCTCGCATTCGCACCGATGTCCGACAATCCAGTCTTGCCCCTGCTCTACAGCTATCGCCGATGCCCCTACGCCATGCGTGCGCGCCTGGCTATGCTGCAAGCCAATCGACGCTTCCAGACGTTCGAGATCGTCATGCGCGACAAGCCTGCCGAACTGCTGGCGCTGTCTCCCAAAGGCACCGTTCCCGTCTTGCGTTTGACCGATGGCAGCGTGCTGGAAGAAAGCCTCGACATCATGCGCTGGGCCTTCGAAGCACGCGACCCGGAAGGCTGGTGGAGCCGCGCGCAATCCGACGACAACCTCGCCCTGCTGCGCACCAACGACGGCGAATTCAAACGCCAGCTCGATCGCTACAAGTACCCCGATCGCTATCCGCAAGAGGCAACGCCGCGCGAGACGGCGCGTGCCCGGGCAACAGAAACGCTGCTGATGCCGCTGGAATCGCGCTTGCTAGATCAACGCTATCTTGGCGGCCCAACGCCGTGCGCGACGGATCTGGCGATCTTTCCGTTCGTGCGGCAGTTTGCGGCGGTGGAGCCGGACTGGTTTGCCCGCCAGCCGCTGCCCGCAGTACAGGCCTGGCTGGCCGGGTGGCTCACCAGCCACCTGTTCGAGGTCTGCATGACGAAGCAACCCGTGCAGGCCATTGCCGTGTTTCCCGAGTATCAGCATCTGGATTGATCCAGTGACCGACTGACCGACTGATCCACCGATGGAGGCGTGTAAGCAATGGACGAACCACAGACAGCATCCCCCGACAGCACCGCAGCACGCGTCGCGTTGTGGCGCGCCTTGCACATGCACAGCGATGCACCGCCGCACGTGCTGGAAGACGCAGTAGGCTTGAAGCTGCTCGCCCCGGAGCCCGGCTGGCAACGACGCGGCGACATGGACCCGCAGTTCACGCGTCCGTTTCGCGCGTCCATTGTGGCGCGCGCACGTTTTATCGAAGACCTCGTCATCGAACAAGCGGGCCGTGGCTTGAGCCAGTACGTGATTCTCGGGGCGGGGCTGGACAGCTTTGCGCAACGCCGACCCGATGTGGCATCGCGCATGACGGTGTTTGAAGTCGATCAGCCCGGCCCGCAGGCCTGGAAGCGCCAGCGTCTGCAAGCGCTGGGCTTCGGCATTCCGCGTTGGCTGCGCTTCGTGCCGGTGGATTTCGAGGCGCGCGAATCCTGGCAGGATGCGCTGGGCGCAGCCGGGTTTGATACGCGCAGGCCGGCCATCGTGGTCTCCACGGGTGTGAGCATGTATCTGTCGAAGGAAGCCAATGCGGCGACGCTGCGGCAGGTGGCGTCGATGGCGCCGGGATCGATGCTGGCGATGACATTCCTGCTGCCGCTGGAGATGGCGGACCCGGACGTCCGCCCCGGCCTTGAGATGGCGGAGAAAGGTGCACGCGCGAGCGGCACACCATTCATCAGCTTCTTCACGCCGCCAGAGATGCTCGCGCTGGCCCGCGAAAACGGCTTTCGCGATGCCCAGCACATTTCGGCTGACACATTGACGGAACGCTATTTCTCCGGCCGGACCGATGGCCTGCGCCCGCCGCGCAACGCAGAAGAATTGCTGCTGGCGACGGTTTAGCCGCGCACGCGCCTACCGCTCGCGCAGCGGCCCGGGCAGCGCTTTCAGGCCGATCCACAGCACCCCGATGACTACGTTGACTGGCACGCTCAACGCGCTGGGCACATAGAACAGCACCGACAGCCCCGGCGTGTTGAGCCCCAGCTCCAGTACGCCGCCCAGCGTGTAGCAGAGCAATCCGCACCACAGCCAGCGTCGCATATAGGCCAGCAGCCAGTGCGCGTGCGCCTGGTTGAAACGCCAAGCGGCCGACCGTTCGAACAGGTTGCCGCGGCTGGCATCCTTGAACAGCCAGCCGAAGAAGAAGTAGCGGTACAGCAGCGTGCGAAAGGCGAGCTCTTGCATGATGGCTCCCTCGGCCAAACGAGCTTCAGGCAAGCAAGTTTGGCTCCAAAATCGCGCGGGCGCCATGCCCTGCAGCGCCGGGTTGAGCATGGCGCACCCGGCTGCATTGCCTCGCCTCTCAGCTTGCCAGCTTCTTGAACGTCTCAAGCACCGCGTCGCCCTTGAACGGCTTGACGATCCAGCCCTTCACGCCGGCGGCCTTGCCACGGTCTTTCATGGCAGGGCTGCTTTCGGTGGTGAGCATGATGACGTTGACCGTCTTGTTGCCCAGCTCGCCGCGCACCTTCTCAACCATGGTCAAACCGTCCATGTTGGGCATGTTCACGTCACTGATGACGAGCTTGACGCCGGGGTTGGCCTTGATCTTGGCCAGGCCGTCCTTGCCGTCCACGGCGGTATCCACCGCCAGACCGTGCTTCTTCAGAAAGCCGGCCACCTCATCACGGACGGTGCTCGAATCGTCGACAACCAGAATCTTGCTCATGACGCTTTCCTCGTTCTCAAACTTCCAAATCAAAACAATTCCAGCTCGCCACCGGATTCCACTTCGTCGCTCACATCGGCCACGAAATCCAGGGGAGCATGGGCACACACGCACACGGTGGCGTCCACGCGCACCGTGTCGTTGATGGTGACCGCGTAGGTGGCCACGTAGCCTGGCTTGAGCACATCCAGATACGGCAGGCAGCGCGCGCTCACCACATAGGGCGTGGACATGCCAAGGTCGGGAAACACCTGCAGCAGTTCCTGGTTCAGTGCGCCGCAGCACAGGTTGCCGATTTCCAGACGCGCTTCTTCAAAAGAACGCCCGGCGCCTTCGCCCGTGAAGTACGTGCGCGTGGCGTCGGATTCATCAAATCGCAGCACCAACAGAAGACGGAAGGCGATGGACGAGATGGTGAGGATCAGCGCCTCTTCGCCGTTGATGGAGTCGCCTTCGGCTGCGGTGCCGATCTGGCACATGTCTTCGGCCTGCCGCACAAGCCGCGTACGCGCGGCCTTGCGGAAGATGCGATCGAAACTCTCTTGTGCGTTGCTGCGGATCACGTCAGACCTGCCTAGTGAAGCTGGTGTTGAAACTGGCTGGCCAGCGCCTCGACGCTCGACAGCGATGCAGTGATCATCTTGCCGCCGGCCTGGATGTCCTGAAACGTGGCGGTGGTGGTCAGATCATTCAGGTGCAAGCTGTTGCGATAGCTCTTTGACAATTCTTCCGAACGCGCAGCCAGCGAACGCACCTCACTGGCCACCACCGCAAAACCGCGGCCCGCCGTCCCCGCACGCGCCGCCTCGATGGACGCGTTGAGCGAGACGATCACCACATGCCGGACGATGGACTGCAGTTCCTCGTTCTTCGCGTGCATGTCGTGGTTCTGCTCCATGAGCGAGATCATCTGCTCGTGCCAGCGCTCAAACGTCAGCGCCAGGCCGCGCAGGCGCACCGCTTCTTCGGCAATCTGCCCCGCGCGGCTCGCCCAGTGCTCCTTGGCAGCCGTGGCCGACTGCAGCTCGGTACGCAGTTGCTCGATGACCTCCAGCTGATCGGCAGCGGCATCGCGCATCTGGCCGACCGTGGTTTCCAGTGCAGCAACTTCCTGCATGCCCGTTTCGACCAGCGCGGCGTGCTTCGAAAGATCCGCTGACAGATCAGCAATGCGGCGATCGGCATCGCCCAAGGTGCGCACGAGCGCATTCACCTTCCGCTGCCGGATCACCCACATCAGCACACCGGCAACCAAGCCGCCAGCGATGACGGCCATAACAATCGTCCCCATCACGATGCTTCCTTATCAAGATCCACGCGTACTGCCGGTGCCACGCCGAGCGTCGCGTTCACGCTGTCAACGGCAAAGCGTTCGGGCAGGCACACCACCGTCTGGAACTGGCGGAACGCTGCGCCCTTGTGCTCGTCGGTGAAGCGCAGCTCAATGCGGCCATGCTCGCGCTTGAGGAACTCCAGCACGGCATCCATGCCAACGCCGCGCCCTGACACTTCCGTCACCTTGTCGGCAGTCGAGAAACCCGGGCGGAAGATGCACTGCGCGATGTCTTCGTCGGTGGCGTGCTGGTCTGCGCCGAGCCAGCCGCGCTCCACGGCGATACTGCGGATGCGCTCGAGCGCCAGGCCGCGGCCGTCATCGCACAGGGTGATCTGCAGCATGCCCTGGTCAACACCAACTTCGATGTCGACCTTGCCTGCGGCCGGCTTGCCGTGGGCGATACGCTCTTCGGCCGGTTCGATGCCGTGGTCGATGGAGTTGCGAAGCAGGTGCATGAACACGTTCTGCAGGATGCCGCGCGCCTCGGCGCGTACACGGTAGCCGTTGTCGTCGATGCGCACAGCCACCGGCTCCTTGCCCAGCTCCTGCGCCAGCGACGGTAGCGATTGCAGCGCGCCGGACAACAGCGTGTCCACCGTCTCGCTGCCCAGCAGGCGCAGCAGTTGATGGACGGAATCGCGCATCGCCAGGAGTTCGTTCAGGCTACCCGGGTTGGCCGATTCCACCAGGCGCAGACTTTCCTGAATGCGTGCCATCACATCGGGCGCGGCATGCGTGGCATTGCCCTGCGCCGCGTCCCCCTTGCGGCCCAGCTTCACCTCGTTGATGCGGGCGTAGTTCTCGATGGCCTCGCGCACGCGCGACAGCTCTTGCATCAGCCAGTCCTGATCCCAAGCGTGCTCGCTGTCGGGTTCGCGCAGCGCGTGGTAGGTCTGCTCGGTCTCGTGCACCACGTTGGTCAGGTGCTGCAGGTTGTATGTGCGCGCGTTGCCCTTGATGGTGTGCATGTTGCGGAACAGTGCCGCAATGGCTGCGCTGTCCGCCTGCGAATACTGGCGGATGATCCGTTCGTTCTCGTGCACGAAGGTCGTAGAGCTGTCGATGAAGTGCTGGAACTTCTCCTGGCTCACCGCCAGTATCTCGCCAATCATCTCGAGGTTGCGGCGCTGCTCGCTGGCCTCGGCGGCCAGCTTGCGCAGTTCGGTCACATCGCGCACGCACAGCATCAGGCGCAGGATCGTGTCGCTCTCATCGGTGATCGCCGACCACGACAGGTCGAGCGTCTTCACGCGCCCATCCGGCATGCGCTTTTCCACCTCGCTCGCCAGCAGATGCTGGTTGAACGCGAAGTTGATGATGTCCTGCCCGAGGCAGGCATCGACCGCCGCTTCCACCTGCGACAGCGTATCGGCGCCCAGGCTGGTATCGGCAAAGATCAGCTCCATCAACTTGCGGCCCGCGATCTCCTGCGTCTCAAAGATCGATTCGAGGTAGACCGAGTATTCCTCGTGCACCACACCGCCATCCACCACGGTCAGGATGCCCTGCTGCATGTTCTGCAGCATCGCCTGGATGTCGGCCGTCTTCTGCTTGAGCAGCGCGGCGTTCTCCTGGATCTTCTCGATCATCTGGTTGAACGCGACGACCGAGTGGCCGATCTCGTCCATGCGTCCCACCGGCACACGGCGCGTGAAATCCTGGCTGCTGGCGATCTCGCTCATTTCGGCCTGCATGCGCGTGAGCGGTCGGGTGATCTGGCGATACAGCAGCATGCCGATGGCGGTGAGCAGCACAATGGCCACGCCGCTCACCACGCCAATGGTGGTGGCCGTGCTCGCAAGCTTGCCGTTCAGGCCGGCAATGGCTTCATCCTTCTCGCGGTTCTTCTCGATGCGCAGCGTCTCGACAATCTTTTCCAGCACGTCGCGGTAGCTGGCCACGTTGGCAAACAGGAAGGCCTGTGCCAACTCGTCCTTGCCCGCGAGCTTCATGTCGGTGGTCTGCTGGATGGCGTCGACGTAGCTGTCGACGGCCTCTTTGGCCTGGGCAACCAGACCTTCCTGCGCGTGGCTGTTGGCGCGTTTGGCCTGTACATCCAATGCCGCACGCAGGGCGGCTTCTTTCGCCTTCAGGTCGTCCTTGGCCTGCGCGACGATGTTGGCGTCCGGTGCATACACCAACACCATCGTCGCCAACTGCACGTCCTTGACGAGCGATACCAGGTCGGCCGACGCCAGCGCGCTCGGCACCACACCTTCGGTCACCTGGCGGACCTCTGCAGCGCTGCTGCGGGTCTGGTAGACCGCGTATCCGCCGATGGCCGCCAGCGCGACAAACATCAACACCACCAGCAATGTAATGCGATGACGAATGGTCATTTGAAATTCTCTCGATTCAACCGCTCCCCCTGAAAGAAGGGGGCGGTCCAATATGCTTTCCTAAACATCGGAGACGTAATTATTGAAGTCGGAAGATGACCACTCGATGACTGCCACATCAACCATCCGGGCATTTCGGCATTGCGTTTCCGATGATGATGGGGTTGCGGCGCGTATCCGCTCGCCACTTCGTTACCAGCGAAATCGTTTGGCACCCCTACTCAAGTGGGGAATTGTGCGAAAGCGCTAAAGTTATTTTCCCAGTCGCCGTTAATTAATTGCCTTTTTATTTTTCTTTTTTATTTCGCGAATGATTCTTTCGCGTTGATTCCAAAAATAGAAAAAAGGTATTTCTCAGTTTCCCGGCATGCAGCCTGATGGGGCGTCTCGCCCACTGTTGCGAATTGGCTACCGGCCCATGTTCCTGCCAGAATGTTCTGCTTGGCCCCTCCACCGAGGCAGACACATGAAGAAAAGCACGCAGGACACCGCCACACCCGCATCCGAGCTGATCGACGCACGCATTGCAGAGCTGGACGACTGGCGCGGCGAGATGCTCGCCCGCCTGCGCGCCGTCATCCGCGCGGCCGACCCCGACGTGGTGGAAGAATGGAAATGGAGCGTGCCCGTGTGGTCGCACGATGGCCTGATCTGCACCGGCGAGGCCTATAAGCAGACGGTCAAGATGACGTTCGCCAAGGGCGCCTCCGTGCCTGACCCGTCTGGCCTCTTCAATTCCAGCCTGGACGGCAACACGCGCCGCGCCATCGACTTACGCGAGGGCGACAAGGTGAACGAAAAAGCGTTGAAAGCGCTCATCCAGGCGGCCATTGCCGTGAACCAGGCCGGCGCCAAGCGTTGAAGAACGTGCAAGCTCGCGCGGGTCGGGCCGGAGCCGTTAACATACGGCCCGCCTGATCAACCAACGGAGCAACCGCAGTGATTCAACCGACCAGCGTATTCAAGGACAACCTCGCCCAACTGCCCGCCATTGACGGCATCGAGCGCATCGATCTGGTCGACGGCCAGGGCGCCGTGGTCGCCGACATCGAAAACAAGCCGGGCAAACAAGGTTCGGTGGCGGTGTACCACTACCTGCAGCAGGCGTTCGGCCAGCTTGATGCCAAGGCCGCCGAGCACGGCCTCGCCGTGTTTGCCGAGCACACCATCGACGCGCGCAACCGCCCCGGCGCCCACCCGAATGTGGACCGCCTGCTGTCCATCGCGGCCGGTGAACCCGCACTGCGCATCAACGTCGTGAAGGCCTGACGACGCATCGCTGATGCCCGCTACAAGTAGCGAGTGAACCACCCGTTTTCTCGCTGCACTGCACACAGCCGCATCAACAAAGTGGAGCGCCGCCGACGCTGATTGCCAGCCATGGGCACGCGGCGTAGCATGAGGCAGCCCTTCTTCGGGAGCCGCCTCATGTCTGCCCAGCACGAAGACAAGGTCCGCCAGCACATGGCGGATGCCGTGGCCCTGGCGCGCGAACGTGCGCCCGATATTGCCGACCTGTTCGAGCCGTTCCTGCGGCACTACTACGGTCTGGCAGACCCCGAAGACGTGATCTCGCGCAGCGTGGCCGACCTCTACGGCGCAGCGATGGCGCACTGGCAGCTGGGTCAGAAATTCGTGTCGGGGCAACCGCGCGTACGCGTCTACAACCCGAGCCTCGAACAGCACGGCTGGTACTGCAGCCACACGGTCGTTGAAATCGTCAACGACGACATGCCGTTCCTGTTCGACTCCGTGACAATGGAGATCAACCGGCAGGGGCTGGCGCTGCATTCCGCCTTCCACCCGGTCTACCGCGTACAGCGCGATGGCGCAGGCATGCGCGTGGCGGTCGAGGCCGGCGGCGGCGTACAGCGCCCGGCGGCACTCGCGGGCGACATGCCCGACACGCCCGCCGATGCGGACAAAGAAGCTCACGGCGTTGCTCGCTTCGAGTCGGCCATCCACATCGAGGTCGACCGGTTCTCCGAGGCGGACCGCCTGCAGGCTTTGCACGACGGCCTGATGCGTGTGCTGGGCGACGTGCGCGCCGCGGTGGAAGACTGGAATCCCATGCAGGCTGCCGCCCAGACCGCCATCGACGCGCTGGCCGCACGTGCCGCACAGCCCTCGACCGGCGACGTGGAACGCGCCGAGATTGCCGAAACACAGGCCTTCCTCAGTTGGATGCTCGAGCGGCACTTCACCTTCCTTGGCTACCGTGACTACGAACTGATTACGCAAGACGATGGCCATTACCTGCGCGGCATACCCGGCACAGGCCTGGGCGTGCTGCGTGAAGCGCTGCGCGACACCTCCACGCCGGACACGACGCGCCTGGCACCGGGGGCCGCAAAATTCATCGACGCGCCCGAGCCCATCTTCCTCACCAAGGCCAATTCGCGGGCGACCGTGCACCGGCCCGGGTATCTCGACTACATCGGCATCAAGCTGTTCGACGCGCAGGGGCGTGTCTGTGGGCAGCGGCGTTTCCTGGGCATGTACACGTCGAACGTCTACATGGTCCCGGCCGAGGACATTCCGCTGGTGCGCCGCAAGGTGGCCGACGTCATCCGACGCACGGGCTTCCTTCCCGACGGACATCTGGCCAAGACACTGGTCACGATCCTGGAGCAATACCCCCGCGACGAACTGTTTCAGATAGACGCCGAAGCGCTGCACGACATCGCACTGGGCATCCTGCGGTTGCAGGAGCGCCAGCGCACGCGCCTTTTCGTGCGGCGCGATCCGTTTGACCGCTTCGTGTCGTGCCTCGTGTTTGTGCCGCGCGAGAAGTTCAACACCGACCTGCGCGTGCGCATCCAGGGCCTGCTGCAGGCGGCGTATCGCGGCACCGCCGTGGAGTTCACGCCGCAGCTGTCGGAGTCGATGCTGGCGCGCATCCATATCACCGTGCGCACCCAGCCGGGCAACGTGCCCGAGGTGGACGTGGCCGAGTTGGAAGACCGCATCGTGCAGGCCGCCCGGCGCTGGCAGGACGACCTGGCCGACGCGCTGCTCGAACGCGGCGGTGAAGAGCGGGGCAACCGCCTGTTGCGCCGCTATGCCAGCGCGTTTCCCGCCGGTTTCCGCGAGGACTATGCCGCACGCCTGGCCGTGCGCGACATCGAACTGATGGAGCCGCTGCTCGCCGCCAATGCGGCGGATAACCTGCTGACCATGCAGCTCTACCGGCCGCTCGAAGCGCCGCCCGGTGCACTGCGTTTCAAGATCTACCGCGCCGGCCAGCCGACTTCGCTGTCGCACAGCCTGCCGATGCTTGAACACCTGGGCGTGCGCGTCAACGAAGAGCGGCCCTACTGCATCGAACCCGCCGACGCCGCCCCCATCTGGATGCACGACTTCGGCATGGAGACCATCGACGGCAGCGAAGTCGATCTGGACGAAGCCCGTGCACGCTTTGAAGACGCATTCGCGCGCATCTGGAGCGGCGAGCTGGAGAACGACGATCTCAACCGCCTCGTGCTGCAGGCTGGTCTGACCTGGCGCGAGGTGCGCATCCTGCGCGCGTATGCGCGCTACATCCGCCAGATCGGTTCGACCTTCAGCAACGCGTATATGGAAAGCGCGCTGAACGGCAATCCTTCGATTGCGCGGGCGCTGGTGCGGCTGTTCCTGGTGCGCTTCGACCCCACGCTTGCCGAGGCCGAGCGCTCGCGTGCGAGCGAAACGCTGCGCAAGCAGATCGACGAGGCGCTCGAAGACGTACCCAACCTGGATGAAGACCGCATCCTGCGGCAGTTCCTGGGCGTGCTGGAAGCCACGCTGCGCACGAACTACTTCCAGAGCCCGCCGGACACGGCACACGGCCAGGGACAGGGGCAGCCCAAGCCGTATCTCTCGTTCAAATTCGACCCGGCGCGCGTGCCCGGCCTGCCCGAGCCCAAGCCGATGTTCGAAATCTGGGTGTATTCACCGCGCGTGGAAGGCGTGCACCTGCGCGGCGGCAAGGTCGCGCGCGGCGGCTTGCGCTGGTCTGACCGGCGCGAGGATTTCCGCACCGAGGTGCTGGGCCTGGTCAAGGCCCAGATGGTCAAGAACACGGTGATTGTGCCGGTGGGTTCCAAGGGCGGCTTTGTCGTCAAGCAACCGCCGCCGGCCGCCGACCGCGATGCGTATCTGGCCGAGGGCGTGGCGTGCTACCAGACCTTCCTGCGCGGGCTGCTCGACCTGACCGACAACTACGTCGACGGCCGCGTCGTGCCGCCGCGCGATGTCGTGCGCTATGACGAAGACGACCCCTACCTGGTCGTTGCCGCCGACAAGGGCACGGCCACCTTCTCCGACTACGCCAACGCCATCTCGGCCGAATACGGCTTCTGGCTGGGCGATGCGTTCGCCTCCGGCGGCTCGGTGGGCTACGACCACAAGAAAATGGCCATCACCGCGCGTGGCGCATGGGAATCGGTCAAGCGCCACTTCAGCGAGATGGGCGTCGATACGCAGACGCAGGACTTCACCGTCGTGGGCGTGGGCGACATGTCGGGCGATGTGTTCGGCAACGGCATGCTGCTCTCGCGCCATATCCGCCTGCTCGCGGCGTTCGACCATCGCCACATCTTTCTCGACCCGTCGCCCGATGCCGCCACGAGCTTTGCAGAGCGCGAGCGCCTGTTCAACCTGCCGCGTTCAAGCTGGGCCGATTACGAGCGGGCGCTGATCAGCCCCGGCGGCGGCATCTTCCCGCGCACGGTCAAGTCGATTGCGCTCACCCCAGAAGTGCGCGCCATGCTGGACGTAACGGCGACCGAGATGGCACCGAACGACCTGCTGCACGCCATCCTCAAGGCGCCCGCCGATCTGCTCTACAACGGCGGCATCGGCACGTACATCAAGGCCAGCACCGAAACGCATGCCCAGGTGGGCGACCGCGCCAACGATGGCCTGCGTGTGAACGGCGCCGAGCTGCGCTGCAAGGTCGTGGCCGAGGGCGGCAACCTGGGCTGCACGCAACTCGGCCGCATCGAGTACGCGCAGCATGGCGGGCGCATCAACACCGATGCCATCGACAACTCGGCCGGGGTGGACTGCTCCGATCACGAAGTCAACATCAAGATCCTGCTGGGCCTGGTCGTGGCCGACGGCGAGATGACGCTCAAGCAACGCAACACGCTGCTGGCCGAGATGACCGACGAGGTGGGCGAACTGGTGCTGCGCGACAACTACTTCCAGACGCAAGCGCTGTCACTGGCGCGTACGCGCACGGCGCTGTGGCTCGACCCGGAAGCACGGCTGATGCGGCATCTGGAACGCAGCGGTCGCCTGAACCGTGCGATCGAATTCCTGCCCGCCGATGAAGAGATCGACGCCCGCCGGGCCAGCGGCGGTGGTTTGACCACGCCCGAACGCGCGGTGCTGATGGCCTACAGCAAGATGTGGCTGTACGACGTGCTGCTAGGCAGCGATCTGCCCGATCAACCGTTCGTGGCCGATGGTTTGCCGGCGTACTTTCCACGGCCCCTGCACACGCGCTGCGCCACGTCGATCCCCCGGCACACGCTGCGGCGCGAGATCCTGGCGACGATGCATGCGAACGCGCTCGTCAACCGAGCCGGCGTGACGTTCGTGCACCGGATGGCCGAAGAAACCGGCGCGGAACCGCTTGCAGTGGTGTGGGCAAGCCTTGTTGCGCGCGCTGTCTACCGGCTCGACGGGCTCTGGGAAGAAGTCGATGCCCTCGATGCGCAGGTGCCGCACGAGACGCAAACCGCCCTGTTCACCTCACTCGCGCAACTGCACGAGCGCGCCACCCTGTGGTTCCTGCGGCGGCGCGTGTCGGACGTGCCGACCGCGGTGGAACGGTTCCGGGCTGCGGTGGATGCGCTCGCTCCCGAAATCAGCGCGCTGCAAACGGAGGAATCCGCGCAGGCCGCCGCGCAACAGCAGCAGGTGTTCAGCGAAGCCGGTGTGCCGGAAACGCTGGCGCGTGTGGCGACCGGTGTGCCGGCGCGCGTGTCGTTGCTCGACATTGCCGAAGTTGCAACCACCCGCGGCTGCGATGCACGGCTCGCCGCCCGCGTGTACTTTGCCCTCGACCAGCCGCTGGGTTACGGATGGCTGCAAGGCGGCATCCTCGGCCTGCCGACGCAAACGCATTGGCAGATGCTGGCGCGTGCAACGCTGCTCGAAGAACTGGGGCAACTGCGACGGCGGCTTACGCAGTCGGTGTTGCAAGATGCGGCGCCCGGCGCAAGCGCCGACGCCCTCATCGAGACCTGGCGGGCAACACGGCAGGAAGCGCTGGCGCGCTATAACCGCGTCATCGCCGACCAGGTGGCTACCGGCTCGCCTGACCTGGCGATGCTGTCGGTGGGGCTCCGGGCACTGGCCGAGGTCGATGCCTGATGCAGTCCGCTATCGGGCGCGTGCCAGTGCCGCATTGACGCGCACCGGCGGCGTGTCGTGCGAAAACGGCGGCTGCACAACGAAGGCATCCACCACGCCGGGCTCGAAGAACAGGCAGTACGTCGAGCCGCCGTACTGGAAGAAGCCAAGCTCCTCGCCCTTGCGTACATGCTGGCCCGGCGTCACGTCGACCATGCACGACGACACCTCGGCCATGCCGATGAACACGCAACCCACGGTGCCCATGTCCGGGTCGTCGCAGGCGATGGTGATGATGGCGCGGGCGGCCATGGCCGCGCTGTAGCCTTGCGAATCGTTCAGCCCTTCCGGGTCGGCGCCCTCGGATTCCACGCACGAGTAGTACGTGCCGTCCACATGATAGGTATCAACGATGGTACCGGCGACGGGCGCGTGCCAGCGGTGGTAGTTGTAGGCGCTCAGGAACGCCTGATACACGCTGCCGCCGGCGTAGCGTTCCGCCAACTGCGCCTTGTCCGGCCCGAAGATGTCGCGCAATGAGTACGGTTGCGCCTTGATCCAGAACGCATCTTCATAGCGTGTGTCGTGGCTGATGTTGTAGGGCGCTGCCTCGCAGGCGCTGACGATCAGCTTGTTGTCGTCCTCGCCCGCGACCGGCCGCACGCCGGCACGAAAGCGGCGCGTGAAGAAGTCGTTCCACGAGGTGAAGCCCCAATACGGCAGCGACGGATCACACAGAAACTGCTCCATGCCGATACGCCGTGTCGCTTCGGGGCTGAACCAGCCGTCCGGCTCGTGCGTGTTCAGGTACGCACGCGAATGCGGGCCGCCGAGGAAAGCGCTCCAGCCATTGAGCACCGCCTTGAGCGCATCGTTGAAGCGTCGATCACGGAACAGCGCATAACCGGAAGGCATGCACATCGGCCAGTCGAGCAACGCGTTGAGCGGACAGATCACCAGGGCTTTTTGGCTGAAGCGCGGCGCGCACGTGACGATGTGGTCGATGGCAAGCAGCAATTCTGAGCTGTCCTTGTAGCCAAGTTCGTATCCGAGGTCCGTCGCTTCGTCGATGGCCCGAGCAAGGTGCATGCGCAATGCGGGCTCGCCATCGATCAGGCTGGCGAGTACGCGCACGGCAGCCACCGAGGGTGTCTTTGACGGACGTGACAGTGCTTGTGCGACAAGCTCGGTGCGAAACGCCGCCAGCTGCGCCTCGCCTTCGGGCAACCAGTGGCCGAGCCGGCGGCGCCGGTCCAACAGAACATTCGATACTGCTTTCAAAGAAGAGGCCTCCTTAAACCCGCCGCTGCCCCGCAAGCAGAGGCCGAGCGCGCCGTTGCCGCAGGCAACGCACCAGCTCTTCCGCATACGGCAACAACTCAAGCACCACGAAAACCGACACGACGGCCGCCACGTAGCCCCACGGCAGGGGCGGATCTTTCCAGCGCAGCGAAAAATCGGGCGATACAGACCCCATACCGAACAAGCCGAGCACCTCATCCCAATGCAACAGCACGACAACGGACAGGGCCATGAGCGGGATCATCTCCAGAAAGCTGTGCACGTGCTGCTCGAACGGCTTCACGGTGCGATGCGCCACGGCATAGCTGACGTCCCACATTGCAGTGGCCTGATGCACGACATAGGCAACGGTCATTGCCACCAGCACCAGGGCATTGATCCGCAGGAACAAGGCCGCCAGCACAGGCACGCCCATCTCGGCGAGCATCAGCAGGTGCAGCATCGATTCCTTGGCGCCGGAGGTTCTTTCAATGCGCGTGGCCCGGTGGCAGCACCAGTCGGCCACCCCGGCCGCCACCCATAACGGGATCAGGAAGTACATCAGGTACGACTCAAATGGCTCGCGCATGGGCCGGCTCCACGGAGATTGCGATACACATGTGCAGGCCGAGACCCCACGCAACCCGCGTTCCAGCAGCGGCGGTGGCATTGACGTTGCTGAGAATTCCTCCCGCAGGATTCCCGCCGATGAAAGCGCCGCCGCCCACCTCCCCGAGTCCGATGAGACCGACCCGCACCAGCCGGCGTCGCTTGGCGATGCACGCGCACGCCTGCAAGACCACTTCAACAGGCCGGTGCGACATGAAGGGCGTACGGTGTTGGCAACTTGGCATCCTTCCTACGCACTTCGCGCCCCGGACCCGGCCGCGCGCGCCTATCTCGACATCGTGACTGCCCTCAAAGATGCGCGGCGGCTGGCCGCCGGCAAGTAGCCGCACGGGCCCGCGAGTTGCGTCGGTGGCACCGACACTGACACTTCACGAGAGGACGATGATGCATCGCACCACCTATCCGGCACGTGCATTGTGCGCGGCGGCCGCAATGTTCATGTCACTGGGCGGCGGCGCGGTATTCGCACAAGCAACGGGCGGCCAATCCGGCAGCAGCGACAACGCACGCGCAGCCCGCGCAGACAGCACCACCGCGACTGGCACCACGAGCCGTACCGACAGTCTCACGGGGCGTGATGCCACACGCAACCACACCCGCAACGACCGCGCCAATCCTTCCGGCGAATACGTACCGCGCACGGGTTCCACTTCGCATCAAGACAGGAATGGCAACGTGGTCAAGGACAGATCAACCGGCGGCAGCCCACAGGGGCGGGAGCGGCCGCCGGCCAGCCCGGCGAACACGCCTGCAACGCAGCCTTGAAGCGACACGTACCGCGCCACGCAGGAGCACTTCATGAACAATGAAAATCCCATCCCTGGCACGCCGCCCGCGCCCGCCGCACCCGGCGACGAAGCGGCGCCCGGAGCGCCCGGCAGCGGCGAAGCGATCTGCCCGGAGTGCAACGGGACGGGCCAACGCGACGACGGCAGCCCGTGCCCGTCTTGCGAGGGCAGCGGCAAGATCATTCAGGGGATTGGCGGAGGGTGAGCACCAACCTCCTCGGCGTGTGCGCGCGATGCGCGACAGACTCGGGATACTGCGTTACTTGATGAAGCTGAGCTGCTTGTTGATGCGTTCAAGCACGGGGGCGCTTCCAATTGGCGTGTGGGAAAGAGCTGAGGTGAAGGCCGGTTTAGTGAGCCACGGCCTGCGCTGCAGCCGCCTTCGACTTCTGCGTGCATGACATCACCAGCGTGAGCACAGCCGAGAGCATGAGCAGGCCGGCGACGAAATAGAGTCCGCCTGCGAAGCTACCGGTTCGGTCTTTGATCCAGCCGATCATCGCGGGGCCAAAGAAACCGCCAAGGTTGCCGATTGAGTTGATGGTGGCGATGCCAGTGGCGGCGGCCGCCCCGGACAGGAACATCGTGGGCATGCTCCAGAGCGGCGGCTTGGCGCAGCTAATCCCGACGTTCACAAGCGTGAGTGCCGCAATGAGGCCAATCACACCGCTGGCACTGCCGGCCACCACCAGACCCACGGCGGCAGCCACGCACGCAATCACGACGTGCCACGTACGTTCCCCACTCCGATCGGAATGGCGAGACCAGAAGACCATCGCGACCACCGAGACAATTGGCGGAATGGCGTTCAGCAGACCAACCCTCATGGACGACATGCCCAACTGCTTGATGATCTGGGGCGCCCAGATGCCGAGCGTGTAGAGGCCGGCGGAGGTGCCGAAATAGATCAGCGCCAACGCGATCACCCGCAGATCAGCCAGGCCACGGAGAATGCTGTGATTGGCGCTCGCTGTGTTGCTGCTGGATTCCTCGTGCATGACTTTGACCAGCCAGGCGCGTTCGTCTTCTTTCAGCCAGGACGCCTGTTCCGGGCGATCCGTCATGTAGAAGAACACCACCACGCCGAGAATGAATGCCGGAATGGCTTCGAGAATGAACATCCACTGCCAGCCGGCCAGCCCCATCACACCTTGCATTTCCAGCAATGCGGCAGATATCGGCGAGCCCAGTGCGGTGGACAGTGGCGCGGCAGCCATGAAGAATGCGGTGACCCCTGCCCGGTGACGCGCCGGAAACCAATAGCTGAGATACAGGATGATGCCGGGGAAGAATCCAGCCTCTGCGGCGCCAAGCAGGAACCGGATGATGTAGAAGCTGGTTGCCCCCTGGACAAAGGCCATCGCTGCCGAGATGATCCCCCACGTGACCATGACGCGGGCAATCCAAATGCGCGCCCCGATCTTGTGCAGCACGATGTTGGAGGGCACTTCAAACAGGAAATAGCCCCAGAAGAAAATGCCCGCTCCAAAGCCAAGAATCGACGCCGTAAAGCCGAGGTCCGCCTTCATCGTCAGGGCTGCAAAGCCGATGTTCACCCGGTCGATGTAGGCGATGAAGTACAGCAGCATGATGAACGGCACGATGCGCCAACTGATCTTGCGCAGCGTACGCTTTTCGATATCTAGTTCCATTTTTGTCTCCTTGGTGCTCCATACAATCCCAAGCTCGGTGCGGGCTCTTTCTTTATCGAGTTCTCATCGCACTTCGCTGGTCACGTTCCTGCATGCTTCATCACTGAACCTGCGCGATGCGCAGTAGGTTGGTCGTGCCGGCGACCGTGAAGGGCAGCCCCGCAGAGATCACGATGGACTGGCCACGCTCGCCGAAGTGCTCGTCGAGGACGGTCCGGCTGGCCAGCTCTGTCATCTCCAGCACGTCGACCACTTCGTGGCACAACACCGCATGCACGCCCCAGGCAAGCGCCAGCCGGCGCGCAGTGGCCATGCGTGGCGTCATGCCGAGGATCGGCACTTCGGGGCGCTCCCGCGCCATGCGCAGCGCGGAGTATCCGGAGCTGGTGTAGGCGACGGTGGCGGGCACCTTGAGCAGCCCCGCCACATGCCGCACCGCATAGCCGATGGCATCAGCGGCGTCTGCGCGCGGAGGCGTATGGTAGGCCTGGATGGCGTCGTGATAGAGCGGATCGGATTCGGTCCGTCGGATGATGCTGTCCATCATCGTCACGGCTTCAATCGGATAGCGGCCGGATGCCGATTCCGCCGACAACATGACCGCATCAGCGCCATCGTAGACAGCGGTAGCAACGTCGGATGCCTCGGCGCGCGTGGGCACCGGAGCCGTGATCATCGACTCGAGCATCTGCGTGGCAACGATCACCGGTTTGCCCGCCTTGCGGCAAACACGCACGATCTGCTTCTGGATGGAAGGCACCTGCTCGGCAGGCATCTCCACGCCAAGGTCACCGCGGGCCACCATCACGGCATCCGCTTCGTCAATGATCGCTTCCAGGCTTTGAATGGCGGCAGGCTTCTCGAGCTTGGCGACGATGCTGGCGCGCCCTTGGACGATCGCCTTGAGCTCCCGGATGTCTTCGGGCCGCTGGACGAACGACAGCGCAATCCAGTCGATGCCGAGTGTCAGACCGAAATCGAGGTCGCGGCGGTCCTTCTCGGTCAACGCCGACAGAGGCAGCACGACGCCCGGCACGTTCACACCTTTGCGATCCGACAACGTGCCGCCGTTGACAACGGTGGTGTCTGCAAAATCAGCGCCGCAGGTGTCTACGCGCAACCGGATCTTGCCGTCGTCGAGTAGCAGCTCCGTGCCCTTGTGCAGAGCGGCGAAGATCTCCGGGTGCGGCATGCCGACACGCTGGTGCGAGCCGGGTGCATCGCGGTCGAGATCGAGTCGGAATGCATCGCCGGAAGTCAGTTTGACGGGACCATTCTCGAAGGTACCGATGCGCAGCTTCGGACCCTGCAGGTCCAGCAGGACACCGATGGGCCGGCCGCGCTCGCGCTCGATCACGCGGATCGTATCCAGGCGCCGCCGGTGGTCGTCGTGTGTGCCATGGCTGAAGTTCAGCCGGAAGACATCGGCCCCCGCCTCGAACAGGGCGTCAATAACCTCCGGGGTGGTACTCGCCGGGCCCAGGGTGGCGACGATCTTCGCGTTGCGCAGGCGTCTCATGGGAGTTGCTCCAGATCAGGCGCGATCAGGATCGCGCGGAAGTCGTTCACGTTGGTCATCGTGGGGCCGGTCACAACCGCGTCGCCCAGCGCCTCGAAGAAGCCGTGTCCATCGTTGCAAGCCAGCGCGTCCTGCGCACGGAGGCCGAGCTGCCAGGCGCGCTGCAATGTGTCCGGTGTGACGATGGCGCCGGCGATCTCCTCCAACCCATCGACGCCATCGGTATCGCCCGCAATCGCGTGAACCCCAGGCTGCCCGCGCAATGCGAGCGCGAGTGACAAGAGGAATTCAACATTGCGCCCGCCCCTGCCCTTGCCGCGAACGGTGACCGTTGTCTCGCCGCCCGAGAGCAACACGCACGGGACCGGGAACGGTTCAGCGTGGCGCGCCACCTCCAGTGCCATGCTGCCTAACACCTTGCCGACGTCGCGCGCTTCACCTTCGATGGCGTCACCCAGAACGTATGCGGCGAAGCCGGCTTCGCGGGCCACACGCGCGGCAGCCTGTAACGCCATGCGTGGTGTAGCGATCAACCGGGTTTCGATGCGCGGCAGGCGTGTGTCGCCCGGCTTGATGGTCTCCGCGTCTTTAGAGGTGAGGACATTGCGCACCGGCGGAGGGATCGCAATGTCGTAACGGCGGATGATGTCGAGCGCATCGGTCAGCGTGGACGTATCGGGAACGGTAGGCCCGGACGCGATATCGACCGGATCATCGCCTGGCACGTCGGACAGCAGCAGATTGCAGACGCGCGCCGGATAACAGGCCGCAGCCAGGCGTCCGCCCTTGATGGCAGAAAGATGGCGCCGCACGCAGTTCATTTCGGTGATGGTCGCGCCGGAGGCCAGCAGCGCACGGTTCACGGCCTGCTTGTCGGCAAGCGAAATACCCGGCAGGGGTAGCGGCAGGAGTGATGAGCCGCCGCCCGAGATCAGGCAGACCACCAGGTCATCCTCCGTGAGCCCCGACACCAGGTCGAGCATCTCGCGGGCGGCCAGAAGGCCAGCGGCGTCCGGCACGGGATGTGCCGCTTCGACAATGCGAATCTGTTTGCACGGGACGGCATATCCGTAACGCGTCACGACAAGCCCGTTCACCGATGTGCCCCACGCCTGTTCGAAAACGTGCGCCATCGCGGCCGACGCCTTCCCCGCTCCAATCACGATCGTGCGGCCTTTCGGGCGTTCCGGCAGATACGTGGGCAACGTCAGTGCCGGCTGCGCGGCGGCGATAGCAGCGTCAAACATATCGCGCAGCAGCTTGCGGGCGGTGTCGTCGCGCATGTCATGTCTCATCGGGTTAGCCAGCAGCGCGCTGGCGCAGAGATGGCACTGCGGGATGCCGAGCTTGCCGGGTGCGCTTTACCACCGAGCAGGCACAAGGCTCGCCGAACACGCGTCGAGTCATTGCTGTCTCCTATCTGCCTTGTAGTTGACACACGCCTGCAGCTCTTTTTCGTCTGCTTCAGTGATTACGTGCTTTTCGTGCGGGGACGGTCTCATGGGCGAGCCTCCTGGCCCGCCCCGCTGTCATGCGGCTTTGGCTGTTCGGTTCGTAGCGAGGTATTGGCAGACGGCCTGGGTCACCTGCGCAGTGGTCGCCTTGCCCCCCAAATCGCCGGTGTGCAGTGCCGGGTTGCCGGTCACCGCTTCAATGGCAGCCATGACCTGACGCGCGGCCTCGGTCTCGCCGAGGTGTTCAAGCAGCATCACGACCGACCAGAAGGTGCCGACTGGATTGGCCAGCCCCTTGCCCATGATGTCGAAGGCCGAACCGTGGATCGGCTCGAACATGGACGGGTACCGGCGCTCCGGATCGATGTTTCCGGTGGGCGCGATACCCAGGCTGCCGGCCAGCGCGGCGGCCAGATCACTCAGGATGTCGGCGTGCAGGTTGGTTGCAACGATGGTGTCGAGCGTGGCCGGGCGGTTGACCATGCGCGCGGTGGCGGCGTCCACGAGTTCCTTGTCCCACTTCACGTCTGGGAATTCCTTGGCAATCTGCACGGCGATTTCGTCCCACATCACCATGGCATGGCGCTGGGCGTTGGACTTGGTGATGACAGTCAGGAGCTTGCGCGGACGCGACTGCGCCAGCTTGAAGGCGAAGCGCATGATCCGTTCGACACCGGCTCGGGTCATCATCGACACGTCGGTGGCAGCCTCGATCGGGTGGCCCTGGTGCACACGACCGCCCACGCCGGCGTATTCGCCTTCGGAGTTTTCACGAACGATCACCCAGTCGAGATCCTTCGGGCCGCAGCGCTTTAGCGGCGCGTCGATGCCGGGCAGGATCCGTGTCGGGCGCACGTTGGCGTACTGATCGAAACCCTGGCAGATCTTCAGGCGCAGCCCCCACAGCGTGATGTGGTCGGGAATCTGCGCGTCACCGGCCGAGCCGAACAGGATGGCGTCCTTGTCGCGCAGGGCGTCCAGGCCGTCCTCCGGCATCATCGCGCCATGCTGGCGGTAATAGTCACCGCCCCACTCGAAGTTCTCGAACTCGAAGCCGAAGCCGGCGCCCGCGGCAGCCAGCGCTTCCATGACTTCCCGACCGGCCGGCACGACCTCCTTCCCAATGCCGTCGCCTGGGATGGTTGCAATACGGTATGTCTTCATGGGGTGTCTCCTGAATGGAACCGGCGGTGCGTCGCCGTGGGGTGTGCAGCGATTCTCAGGCGTGGACACGGTTGCTGATCGGCTCTAAAGTTAATCCATTCTTAACTATGAGTTAAAGGTAAAACGGTGTCGGCTCCTGGCGTCCAACCTGCAGAACTCGGCTTTTTCGTAGCGCTGGCGACCGCCGGCAGCCTGAGCGCGGCGGCGCGTAATCTGGGCATCACCACGCCCGCAGTCAGCAAGCGCCTGGCGCAGATGGAAGCGCGCATCGGCATGCCCCTCGTGACGCGCACGACCCGGCGCATGAGCCTCACCCCGGAAGGCGAGGTCCTCCTGGAACGTGCGCGTCGCATCCTGGGCGAGATCGACGACCTGGACCAACTGCTCACACAGGCCAAGGGCCGCCCCAGCGGCCTGCTCCGCGTCAACGCCACGCTCGGCTTCGGGCGCATGCACATCGCGCCGGCCATCTCGGAGTATGTAAAGGCGTATCCAGACGTGGACGTGCAACTGCAACTCTCTGCCGACCCGCCCCCACTGAATGAGGACCTGTTTGATGTGTGTGTGCGCTTTGGCGAGCCACCCGATGCACGCATCGTCGCGCGCAAGGTGGCATCCAACCGGCGCCTGCTCTGCGCGTCGCCCGCCTACCTGCGCGAGCGCGGAACGCCCACAACGCCGGCCGAGCTGGCGCGCCATAACTGCATCGGTATCCGCCAGGGCAGCGATGCCTATGGTGTGTGGAGGCTGGCATCCGGCAAAGGTGCCAAGCGCCGGACCGAAACCGTGCACGTGCGCGGCAATCTCACCACCAATGACGGCGAGATCGCGGTGAACTGGGCGCTGGAGGGGCACGGCATTGTCATGCGCGCCGAATGGGATATCGAGCGCTATCTCAAGAGCGGCCGGCTCGTGCAGGTGTTGCCGCAATACGCAACGCCCGAGGCGGACGTCTATGCGGTGTACCACCAACGCCATCAGCTTTCATCTCGCATCCGGCTGTTCGTGGATTTTCTGATGGGCAGGTTCGAAAAGACCCGTATGGGATGACGCTCGATCACCGATGTTCCATATCTTCGTGGACGTCGTGCGCACGCTCGCGTGCCTCGTTCTCACGGAGCTTCAGGGCTTCGCGGTCACGCCGGATGTTGCGATGCTCGGCACGGAGTTCACGGTGCGCCTCGCGGCGCTCCATGCGTTCGGCACGTTCATGACCATGGTCTTCCGGATGTGTTGGCGGCATGGGCTGCGCAAGGGCAGCAGTACCGGCGACTGCAAACAACGCAGCGAGCAAGGTGTGTTTGGTTTTCATGGGGTGGCTCCTCTTGAGTTGTCATGCGTGCCTACCCCCGACGGCTGGTGCGTCGAAATTTCAGGATAGGCCTCTGCAATTCAGCAAGAAGCCGGCCCCGTGGCGCGCAGGCGCGCGCATAAGCTGCGCCCGGGCCACCGACGGTGTGTTTCTGTTTGTATCGACCGCAGGCACGTCACTTGACGCCTGGACTTTGCGCCCAGGCGGCGACTGGCTGCACTGCCATGAGGAGGATGGCCTAGTGAGACACGCCGACCGTTCGGCGGCCGCTGGTGCGAACGTGTCCGGATGCCTTGAGTAGCGCGTAGCCCTGGAGAGTCACCCGGGCATAGCAATGATCCGGGCCACGGCGCTCCAGCGTCACGAGCTGACGTTCGATGAGCGCTTCGACGTCGGCGCGGTCGAGGTCGTCGGATTCGGCACCATCGTTGACGAGAAGCAAGACAGCAAATTCATGGGGACTCAGCACAGTCGGCTCCAGCTTGTCTGTTGGCCGTCGCACGCAATCGGTGCGGGTGGGCGGGCGTGGTTTTCACTGACACCATGAGCACTGCAAGAGCCGCCGAGAACACCGGGAGAGAGCAGCTGGGTTTGCAGGAGAAGCCAGCATAGGCACGTGCGCAGCCGCATTCAAGAGGGCAAATCCCGTGCGTCGTGCGAGGAGATCTGCGACCCCTTGGTCGATGGTGGTCCGCCAACCGTTTGCCGTGCCGTACAGCGCACAGGCGGCAACGATTGCGCATTGCAGAAAAGTCCGCCCTCCTCCGTTTGCGCTAAGTCAATTGCACAAAAGAATGCGCCCCGGTGACTCGCATCACCGGGGCGCTGAGCACTGCGCTCTGGGTTGACCTTACACGTCGTCGGCGACGACGTTGGCGCGGCGGCCAAAGCCATGCAGCGGGTCAACGCGTTCGACGCGCTGGAGTCGCGCGTAGGGGTCGTCCAATTGTGCATGCGCACCAAATGCATGGAGTGCGCGATGGCGTTCCGTGGCACGGTCCGCTGCCTGCACTGCAGCACGGCCATGCACCACGGCGGTCACGCTGCCGTAATGGCGGGCCATGCCGGGCCGAATCGCGTACGTCTGCGCCGGCGAGTCGGGCGATTGCGGCTCGACCCAATCGCTGCGGCCCAGGCGGCCGCGATAGCCAAACCGGTGGAAGCCCGCGGCATCGGCTGTCACCGCATCCACAGCCTTCACGACGTCGCGCGGTTGCTGTGCAGGCGCATCAACGCGTGCCAGCGAGGGCTCTTCGCGGTCGAGGTTCTTCAGAACGATCGCCTCGCCGACAGGGCGGGAGCCGAGCACCGGCTCGTCCGGGTTGTATTCCGGGCTGCGGGTAAACGGCGTGGGCGGTGTGGCGGTGCCGGCAGGTGCGGGGCGGCCCGCCCACTCCTGCCACGAGCGCACGTGGGTGATATCGCCGTCATCGTCGTGGTCGACCACCAGCAGGCGCGTATTGCGCGGACGCTGCCAGGCGGGTTGCTGCTGCCCATGCAGCCCCCCACGCGACGCGCGAGCGGCAGCACCGGCGGAGGCAGCCGGCGCTGCCGGCGCACGGGCGATCTTGCGGCGAATGGCGCGGTCCAGCCGCGACAGCACCATCCACACCACGAGCACCTCGCCCATGCCGGCGATGATGTTGCCGTACATGCGCAGTTGCTCGAACGGCAGGCCGCTCGGGCCCACGCTGCTGATGGAGTAGCCCACGTACAGGCCCAGCAGGCCCCAGATCGAGATCACGAGCACCGGCCGGAAGATGCGGAACCACAGCACGTGGTGCAAGGTACCGACGACACCCTTGTCCGAAAACGACTGTCGGATCGAGTTTCGCGAAACATCAATGACGAGCATGGTCATGGCGAATTCCCCTGTTGTTGTTGGATGCCCCGGTCAGGGCTGGTCCAGCGGGCACGGGCACGCGTACGCTGGAAGGCGACGGCCGGAAAGCCGACCACCGTGGTGACAAGGTTCAGGATCCAGAACGCAACCGGATACCAGACCGTGTCGATGAAATAGCGCAGGATGTTGTCGTCGTAGCGGCGATCGATAAAGCAACCAACCAGCAACTGCAGCACACAGGTGATGAAGAGCAGCGTGCCGTGCCAGCGCGGGAGCGCTTCCATACGCCATTCGGGCGGCAGGGTAATGAAGAAACCGAGCACCGACCACGTGATAACGATCAGCATGTTGTACGCCCACACCACCGACAGTGCGTACTCGAAGAAGATCGGCCACATCATCGACTGCCGCAGGCTCGCCATCGCCGGCGCGTACTTGATCAGCGCCTGGATACCGCCCTTGGCCCAGCGCAGGCGCTGCTTGTACAGGCCGCGGAAGGTCTCGGGCATCAGGATCCACGACAGCGCGCGCGGCTCGTAACGGATCATCCAGCCACCCACCTGCAGCTTCCAGCTGATGTCGATGTCTTCGGTGAGCATGTCGTTGCTCCAGTAGCCGACATCCTCGATGGCGTGCTTGCGGAACATCACGACCACGCCCGACACCGTCAGCAGCCGCCCATAGATCTGCTGCGTCCGCTTGATGAGCCCCACGATCGACGAGAATTCGCCCACCTGCATGCGCCCGAGCAAGGTGGAACGCGTGCGGATGCGCGGGTTGCCGGTCACCGCACCAATGGTCGGGTTCTCCATCAGGTGGCGGATCATCCAGGCAATCGCATCCACATCCAGGATCGAATCGCCATCAATGCACATCAGGTACTCGGCGTCGGTCACCTGCGCGGCGGTGGTGAGGCCGATCGCCTTGCCCTGGTTTGACGACTGGTGGATCACCACCAGCTGCGGGTATTCCGCAGCGAGTTCGTTCAGGCGTTCACCAGTGCGGTCGGAACTGCCGTCGTTCACGGCGATGATGTCGTAGTTCGGATACCGCATGCGCACGAGGTGGCTGATCACCTCGCGCACGTTCGCCTCCTCGTTGTAGCAAGGCACGATGATCGACACCTTGGGGTAGCTCTTAACCCCCAGCAGCGCCAGCGGATGCCGCACATTCTGCGTGCCCCGTTCGAGCAGGAAGTAATGCAGCAGCCCGCCGATCATCCAGAAATACGACATGAAGAACGGGTAGTAGAAGACAAAGCCGGAGATCCAGCGCTTGGCGGCGAGTGCGTCCACCATCTCAGCCTCCCGCCTTGTTGGTGTGGGACGGCGCGGCCGCTTCCGTCGTCGCGGGCTTCTTGTCTGCAGCCGCCTCGCCGGCCTTTGGCGGCTGGCTCTGCGGCGCAGCGCTGCTGTTGAGCTTCTCGACGCTTGCCGCATTGCCGCCCGGCGGCTTGCGCGTCTCGATATACGTCTTGAGCGACATCACATCGCGCAGCACCTCGGTATCGGGCCGACCGGCAATGAAGTCATCCGGGTAGTAGCCGTAGTTGAGCGCACCGGCCGCACGCAGCGCGCGCATCTGGTCACGCAGTTCGGTCGTCGGGATCGGCTTGTCCTGGTTGCGCCAGTCCACCGCCTGCAGCTCGAAGATGGTCTTCTTCAAGCCATCCTTGTGCTTGGCCACGGCGGCGGTCAGCTTCTTCATCCAGTCCTTCGGGTCCTTGGCCTCTTCCATATACGGCATGGCTTCGAGCGCCACGTAGTCGTACGCTTCCAGGAAGTCGTCATAGTTTTGCGCCGTCCACGTTTCAGCCTTCGGATCGAGCACCGGGCCCGAAAAGATGTTGCGCGCAGTCAGCATGTCGCGGCCGTTCTGATAGCCCTGCGCCACCGCGATCAACTCTTTCGAGAACGAGATCAGCGCAGCGGTCTTGGCCCGCGACCACTTGCGCATCAGCTCGGGCGACTGGCGGATCTGGTTGATGTCACCGGGCAGGCCCATGGCCTCGTAGGCCTTGAGCGCAGCGGGGCTGGCATCTTCGTAGTCATCGAGCACGCCATCGTCGTGGAACAGCACACCGTCGATGATCGAGTTCTTGGCCAGATCCTCATAGATGTCGCGGATCATCTGGCGCGCCTGCGGATCGAACGGTGACAGCCGTGGCGGCTTGACCGTGCCCGGCTTCTGCGGCGCACCCGGCAACGACTGCACGAGGTGCGTGGCGGCCGGGTTGTTGGCCGGCAGCTTGTACGACAGCATCGGCAGCCAGGCGTACACCTCCACCTTGGCCCGCGTCTTCAGCTGCCACGACACGCGCGAGAACAGGTCCGCACGCACCGGCATGTGCCGGTTCGGGAAGTACACCGCGTCCACGGCGCCGTTGCCCTTCGGATCGGCGAAGGCCTGCAGGTAGACCACGCGCGGCGCGAGGTCCTTGATGCGGTCGATCAGCTTGCCGAGGTTGGCTTCCTGCTGCTTCGGGTCCGGGTCATAGATGTAATCCATGTCGACCTGCACCACCCGCTGCACAGGGTTGATCTCGCCGTGGTGGGTCACGGGCTCGCGCAGCGAACGCTCAAGATCGCCGGTGTTGGTGTCGTAGCCCATCAGGCTTCGGCGGATGGCGGTCAGCGGCACGTCGGGCGTGTTTGGGCCCGGCTCCAGCGTGAGCATGTACTTCAGGCCCACGTTGGCGGCCTCCTGGTCAAGCATCAGGTTGTGCGCGCCATACGGCCACACCACGGTCTGCACCTTGGTGCCCACGTTCTTCTGGATGATGTCAACGCTGCGCTGCAGGTCGTCGCGCACGCGCTTGCGGTACTCATCATCGGTTTCGTACCGACCCAGGTTGCGCAGGTATTCGTGCGTGCTGGCCGCCGGCATCTCGTTGCCCTGCGGGTTACCCAGCGCGCCGTGGTGCATGTCCTGCGTGTGGGTGGCGAACTCGGCCAGGCCCGAGGCCTGCATCTCGCGGATCTGGTTCCAGTTCATGAAGAAGTCCCGCGGCACGATCTGCTTGTCCGACAGCTTGATCTTCGCGCCGGGTGGGGCGTTGGTCCACTCCGTCACCAGACCGAACACTGCGGGGAACCGGAACTGCTTGAGCAGCGGGAAGACCTTCGTGTAGTGGCTTTCATAGCCGTCATCGAACGTCAGCAGGATCGGGCGCTTGGGCAGCGGCTTGCCGCCACGGCGCGCCGCATCGATCTGCGCGAGCGTGACCGGGTGGTACCCGTTGGCCTGGATCCAGCTGAACATGTTCGTCAGCATCTTGGTATCGACGGCAAACCCGTCGGGCAGCGTCTCGAAGCTGGCGCGCAGGTTGTCGCGGATGTCGTGAAAGCACAGCACGCGGAAGGTCTTGCCGTCGTCCGGATCGGGCTTGGGCAGAAAGTCGACCTGGACGGCGGCAGCAGGGCGAACGGCGGCCACGAGTGCCAGCACCACGGCCAGGGCCATCCAGGCGATGAATCGTCGCAATGACGGTTGTCGGAGAGCTTGCATGGGCATCACAGCGGAATGTTGAGGTTCAGGTACAGGAACTTGCGGTTCTCGGGCTGGCCGTCGTAACGATGGCGGCCAAAGCCGATGCCGTAGGAAACCTGCGTCTTGCGATTGATCTGCCAGACATGTTCCAGCCGCGCTTCGACCATCGGGCTGTTGCCGAACGACTGCTGGTTGTACACGCCGCCAGTCAGGTACAGGCGCTGCGTGAACGACTTGTCGGCATAGCGCCAGGGCGTCCACGACCAGATGGCGGTGGCCGTTCCGCTGTAGTCGCGCGACGGCGTGAAGTAGTTCAGGCCGGTCATGGTGTTGGTGCTGGTATCGGCCCCCAGCAGCACGCCGACGGTGTGGCGCGGCGAGGTGAACACCTGCTGGTAGAAGTTCGCCGCCCAGCGCTTGCGAAGGTTGTTGTCGGTGTAACGCGACACGCCGTACGTCAACGACGCGTAGCGCGTTTCATCCCAGGTGTAGCGCACGTTCCCGCTGAGGGTCTTGCCGGTCACGCCCACCTGGTACGCCTTGTAGGGCACCTCCAGGTCATCGTTGGTGACCATGCCCGACACCTTCCAGTGATCGCTCGGGATCCACGCGGCATCAAGCGTGCCGCCGGTCTTGCCCGCCGCACCCACCGACTGGTGCACCTCGCCATTCACTTCGACGCCGGTGTCGAACCACTGCAGGCCAGCGCCGTTGCGCACGCGGCTTTGCGATGCGCCGTCAAACTGCGCACGGCCGGCAAAATTGTGGAAGAACAGGCGGTAGTGATCGGCAAACGGGCCGCTGTAAGCCTTGGTGCTGATGCCGAATTCGTTGTTGGCGAACACTGAATTGCCCTTGTCCGCCGTGGATTCGATGATGAGCTGTGGGCTCTGATAGACGTCCAGATCCTTGCGCAGCGCGTGCACGGAGCCGTTCTCCGGAAAGCGCTCGTCCAGTCCGTTGGCGACATCCTTGGCCGTCTTCAGGTCGTCCACCGCCAGCGACGCGCGGCCATAGCCAGCCACCACGCTCAGGTCATCCGGGTGCTCGGCAAGCGCCGTCTTGTACATGTCGCGCGAGCGGTACGGCTCGGTCTGCACCATCGCGCCGTCGGCACGAGCGCTGACGAGCGAGGCGGCGAACGGCGCTTCGTGGCGCCACTTGTCCAGCTCGGCAATGCCCTGGTGCGTGCGGCCCGTCAGGATCAGGTACTGCGCTTCCAGCCGCTTGATGCGCGAGTAATCGGGGTTGGGCGTGCCGGCTTCCGGCGCCAGGCGCACGTATTCCGGGTTGTCCGCCTTCATCTTGTCGAGCAGCGCGCGGGCGTCTTCAAAGCGGCCCGTATCCAGCATGGCGTAGAACAGGCCTTCCTGAACGTCACCGGTTTCGATTTCGCCGGGGCTCGCATCCTTGAGCGCACGGGCGTAGGCATCGGCAGCCTTGTCGGGCGTATCGAGATACGCATACGCATCACCTGCGGCCACACGCGTGTACGCTGGCACCTTGCCCGCCTGCGACATGGACTGGTAGCGCTTGACGGCGTCTTTCATGCGCCCGCGCGAGGCCAGAGCCACCACTTCATCGGCCACAATCTCCTGGCGGAACTCTGCGTTCTCTGGCGTATCGGGCACCTTCTTGAGCAGCACCTCGATCTCGGCCACGGCCTGATCGATGATGACGAAGCGTTCCGGCCCGTTGATGACCTTCAACTGCTGGCGCCCCCAGCGGATGCGCTGTGCGGCGGCCGCATGGTCGACGTGCCACGATTCGCTCTCCTTGAACCAGTCCGGGTGCTCGCGCAGATGCTCTTGCGCCAGCGTGGCTGCGCCCTCGCGCGACTCCCGCATGACCTCATCGTGAAAGGCCTGGCGGTCGGTCGGCATCGGGCCGACAGGCGCGTTGTCGGGGGCATTGCCGGCGGCATGTGTGGCGGCGGCATTGGCGGCTTCCGGCGACACCTGTAGCGGTTCCAGGGCACCCGGACCCTGAGCGCTCGGGCCCGACGGCATGGCCGGCGCCCGTGCCGCCGGTTCCGGTGTCGGAGCGCCCGGCGGCAGGATCACCGTAGGCGACGGCGGTGCAGACGGAGGCGCCGGGGGGGCTGCCTGGCCAGCAGGCATCGACGATGCGGGGGCCTGCGTGGTTGCCGCGGGCGATGTCGTGACGGACGACTCTGCGGGCGGCACCGCCTGTTGTGCAACCAGCAGCGTGCTGGCCGGAGACACCGGCAGATCGTCACCGCCGACGATGACGGTGGTAGATGCAGAGGTGGCCGGGCCCTTGCCCGCCGCGTCGGCCAACTGCGTGTCGATCAGGCGACGCGTGGCCGCGCTGGAAGCAGCGTCGGTCGCGGCGTGCGCGATCATGGGCACCGTACCGACCACCACAACGGTGGCGGCAGCAATTGCGCAGCGGCGGGGATGCCATGCCACAGCCGCGCGGGTGCGCTCGGCTGGCAGGCTCCAGGAGAGTGGCTCGTGGGGTGTCATTGTTGTCATGTCCAGTGGGCGGCCCGTGCAGGCGCACGTCATCCGCATTGCATGAAGAGGTGCCTGGGCTGCGTCAGCCGAGGCGGGCCGTACCGTTGGCGGTGCGCACCGGGGCGCGCATCGGCTTGGCAGGAGCTACACCGCCGGTCACGCCGCCAAAGGCCCGCGTCATGGCGGCCCAGCGGGATTCGGCGCCCAGTTCAGTGACCGATGCGTTCACCGATGCATTCGTCCGCTCGGGCGCCCCCATCTGGGGGGAGGAAGACGCCATCACCGCGTCTCGGGCCGGTGCGCTGGCCTGGAGCGGAGTCGGTGTGCGTGCAGCGGTTTGCACGAACAGGTCTGCGTCTTGTGCATCGCCAGACACCTGGACCGATGTCTGTGCAGATGCAGCGCCGATGGTGGCGGCAGCCCCGCCCTGCAGTTCCAGCGGAATCCCCAGGCGCATGGCGGCGTACACGGCCTCGCTCTTGTTGCGCACGTTCAGGCGTCGATACAGCGTGCACGCGTGCGTCTTGACGGTGGCTTCCGAAATGCCCAGCAGGCGACCGACACCCTTGACGGAGTGGCCGCGCGACAGCAACACGAGCACTTCGTACTGTCGCAGCGAAACATTCAGCCGCTGCGCCGCTTCGGACGCCTCCATCGAGAGCATCGGCAAGGCCGCGCTGGCCGCACGTGGCATCAGCGCCGGATACGACTGGCCGCCGGCCAGCACGAGCCGCAGCATGGCCAGCAAGACTTCCTGCGGTTGCGATTTGGCGCAGTAAGCGTCCACACCGCACGTCATGGCAACGTGCGCCTCGTCGGCAGACAGGCTGGCCGCGAGCAGCACCACCCGGCTGGCCTCGCTGCTGTCGATGGCCTCGCGCAATTGGGCAGCGAGTTGGCCGGCGTCAGTCGGGCCATCGGCCTCGTCCAAACCGATGACGAGCAGGTCGGCGCGTTCATCGCAAGCATGCAGTTCGCCAGGGACGCCAGCGGGCAATGCCGGGGCGATGACCTCCAGGCCGAGGGTGGGATGCGCGAGCAACTGCGCAAGTCCGGCTCGTAGCAACGGATGATTCTCCAGCAGGACTGCTTTCATGGTTTCCTCGTTTTCTTGTGAAGCGATTCCGGTCAAGCGCGCACACGCCTGCAGCTGCGAGCGAGCACGCATATGACCGTCGAAACCCCGGGACCGTCCAAAAGAAGCGCCCTGCCGCCGGCGATGTGCCGGCTCTGGAGAAGCGAAGTGCGAATGCCGTGGGGACCGTGGGGACCAATCCGGTTCCGGATTCGCTTATTGGAAAAACCTGTCTGCATGTGGCGGAACTGCCTTGCACATACAGAGTGACCGCAGGACATAGAGCAAGCATCGGGCCACCTACGTGCAGCGCAACATCTGCTTACACTTGGAGCACAAATGACGTCGTGCAGAGGGCGGTGGAAACCCACTGTGGCAAAGGATTGGCGGCCAGCAGCAGCGATTGGTGCGACGCCGCAAATCCACTCCATTTCTGTAACGATTTGGTTACGAATCGGAGGCGTGTGACGACAGGCCGGATCATCCCGCCGGTTGTCCACTGAACGTTTTTACAACCTGTTTTAAAACTTACCGAGTGAGCGCCGCATTCGCCACATCATTGGCGGGACCGCAGGCGGATAGATGACCGATGCGCCTCTTCAGGGCTTATGGCGCATGGCAAAGAGGAAGAGGCTGTCGATGGCGCCCACCACGAAGATGAGGCCAGCAGCCGTATGCAGCATCCAGGCCCCGTCGGCGAACGGCAGTTGGATCGAAGTGTGCGGAATCGCCGCCACCACGCCCGCGGCCACCGACATGCGCAGCACCGGCACCCACCATGTGCGCTTGGCGGGCGGATCGTCGCGATGGCGCGGCGCGGGGTCGGGCGTCGAACGGGGCATGCGGCAGGGACGAGAAGTGATGGCCATGCTGCATTGTTGAACACAACCGATCGAAGCGAAACAGAAAACAGCGCCGTGCAATGCCCGCAATTCCGCTGACTGAAACTGGCTAGGCGGGGTGCGCAGCCAAGTGCCCCAGGTTCTGCAGCATGTCGGCCGTCATCTCTGCCACACCGTATTCGGGCTTCCAGCCCCAATCGCGCCGGGCAACCGAGTCGTCGATGGAATTGGGCCAGCTGGCCGCAATCGCCTGGCGGAAATCCGGCGCGTAAGCCACCTCGAACGACGGACGGTGCCGGCGGATCTCCGCAGCCAGCTGCGCCGGCGTAAAGCTCACGCCTGCCAGGTTGTAGCTACCGCGCTCGCTGATGCGTTCGGCGGGCGCCTCCATCAACTCGATCGTGGCGCGCACGGCGTCGGGCATGTACATCATGGGGAGCGCCTCGTCGTGCTCAAGGAAGCACGTATAACGCTCGCCCTTGACGGCCGAGTGGAAGATGTCGATGGCGTAGTCCGTCGTGCCGCCGCCCGGCGCGGTCTTGTACGAGATCAGGCCCGGATAACGCAGGCTGCGCACGTCCACGCCGTGGTGCTCGAAATACCAGCGGCACCAGCCTTCTCCCGCCAGCTTCGAAATGCCGTAGACGGTCCTGGGCTCCATGATCGTGCTCTGCGGCGTGTTGTCCGCAGGGGTGGTGGGCCCGAACGCGGCGATCGAGCTGGGCCAGAAGATCCGCTCAAGCTGATGATTGCGCGCCGCTTCCAGCACGTTCAGCAAGCCATTCATATTGAGCGCCCAGCCCCACGTGGGCGATTGCTCTGCCGCGGCCGACAGCGCCGCCGCCAGGTGATAGATCTGCGTGATGCCGTGGCGCTCGATGATCTCGCGCAGCTGGCCGCGATCGGTCACATCCAGCGTTTCGTGGCGGATCTGCGGGTGGCGGCCCCGGGGCACCATGTCGCTGGTCACCACGTTGCCGTTGCCGTAGCGCTCGGCCAACGCAGCGGCCAGCTCCGTCCCCAATTGCCCGTTGGCGCCGATGATGAGGATGCGCGGCGCCGTTCCAACATTCGCGCTGATACCGGTGCTCATCAGATAATCCCCAGTTCCTTGCCGGCGGTTTCAAACGCCTTGAGCGCCGCATCGAGTTGCACGCGCTCGTGCACTGCGCTGATCTGCACGCGGATGCGCGCCTGCCCCTTGGGCACCACCGGGTAGAAGAAGCCGACCACGTAGACGCCCAACTCGAGCAGGCGTTTGGACAATGCCTGCGCCTTCTGTGCGTCGTACACCATGATCGGCACGATGGGATGGTCGCCCGGCTTGATATCGAAGCCTAGTTCGACGATCTTGCGGCGGAAATACAGCGCGCTGTCTTCCAGCTTGTCGCGCAGCGCGGTGTCGGCTTCCAGCAGATCGAGCACCTTGATGGTGGCCCCGACAATGCACGGCGCCACCGTGTTCGAGAACAGATACGGCCGCGAACGCTGGCGCAGCAGTGCCACCACTTCCTTGCGCGCACTCGTGAAGCCGCCCGATGCACCGCCCAGGCCCTTGCCCAGCGTGCCGGTGATGATGTCGATCTTGCCAAACACGCCGCGGTGTTCGTGCGAGCCGCGCCCCCGCTTGCCGAGAAAGCCCGTGGCATGGCATTCATCAATGCCCAGCAGCGCACCGAATTCATCGCAGATGGCGCGGATCTCATCCAGCCGGGCGATGGTGCCGTCCATCGAGAACACGCCGTCGGTAAACACAAGCTTGAAGCGCGCGCCCGCCGCGTCAGCGGCCTGCAATTGCGAGCGCAGGTCGTCCAGATCGTTGTGCTTGTAGCGATAGCGCTGCGCCTTGCACAGGCGGATGCCATCGATGATGGACGCGTGGTTCAGCTCGTCGCTGATGACCGCGTCTTCAGCGCCGAGCAGCGTTTCGAACAGCCCGCCGTTGGCGTCGAACGCCGAGCCGTAGAGGATCGTGTCTTCGGTGCCGAGAAACTTCGCCAGCCGCGCTTCCAGCGTCTTGTGCAGGTCTTGCGTGCCGCAAATGAAGCGCACCGAGCTGAGGCCAAAGCCGTGCGTGTCGAGCGCCTCGTGCGCCGCCTTGAGCACCTCCGGGTGCGACGACAAGCCGAGGTAGTTGTTGGCGCAGAGGTTGATGACCTCCTTGCCGTCCGCCGTGCGGATCACAGCGCCCTGCGGCGAGGTGATGATGCGCTCGGTCTTGTAGAGACCGGCTTCCTCGATGGCGTCCAGTTCACGGCGGATGTGCGCGTAGAAGGCGTCGGTCGTAGCGCTGGCCTGCGTTGTCCCCATGGTGCTGCTCCTGTAGACTGCGTTGATCGATAAATCGAACATGTTCGATATATCGAATAATTTGTTCAATTTACAAGATACCACCCGATGGCACAAGCCCCCGCCACCGAAGTCCTTGCCAACGGCCCGCCCGCCGTTGGCGCCAAGCTGCAGGCGCTGCGTCAGGCACGCAAGCTGTCGCTCGATGAACTGTCGCGGCGCGCAGGTGTGTCCAAATCCATGCTCTCGCAGGTGGAGCGCAACCTGGCCAACCCGACTGTCGCCGTGCTGTGGCGCCTGGCCACCGCGCTTGGCGTGGGGCTGGCCGATTTTCTGTCGCCCGAAGGCACGGCCGATGCGGCGCCCGCGGTAACGGTCATCCCCGCTCACTCCATCCCAGTCATCAAAAGCCCGGATGGCAAGTGCGAATTGAAGATTCTTGGCCCCGTCGACCTGGCAGCGCGCTTTGAATGGTATGAACTGGCGATCCAGCCCGGCGGCGTGCTGGCGTCAGAGCCGCACGAGCTGGGCTCGAAGGAGCACATCTCGGTGCTGAGCGGCACGGTGACGGTGCAATCCGGCCCGAGCGAGAAGAAGGTGCGGCATGGGGAATCGGCGCGCTATCCGGGGGATGTGCAGCACGCCATCTCAAACGCCGGCAAGACGGTGGCGACGGCGTTGCTGGTGGTGGAATACGCGCAGTAAGCGCTGCAGATCGGCTGCTGCCTAGGCTGCCTGCAGTTCAGGCGCGCGCCACACGCGCGGCAGCAGCACCCCGAGCATCAGCCCGCGCAGCGCCATGAACCCCAGCATCGACAACCACAGCCCGTGGTTGCCCCACAGCGGCTGCAGCGTGACTGACAAGCCCAAGAACGCGGCAGCCGCCACGGCCATCGTCACCAACAGTTCACGCGTGCGCGTCGCGCCGATGAACACCCCGTCAAACTGGAAGCCCCATACCGACACGATCGGCAGCAACGCTGCCCACACCAAATAGTGGCGCGCGGCTTCACGCACGGCGGCCTGATCGGTCAGCACGCCGATGATGCCGGCGCCCGCCAGCGCGTACACGGCGGCAAAGAGCGCCGCGCCCAGCAATGACCAGAACGTCGACACCTGAACCGCCATGCGCAGCGCAGCACGGTCCCGCGCGCCTATGGCGGCGCCCACCAGGGCTTCGGCCGCGTGCGCAAAGCCGTCCAGCCCGTAAGCCATGAAGGTCAGGAAGTTGAGCAGCAGCGCGTTGGCGGCCAGCACGACATCGCCCTGCTTGGCCCCTGCGTGGGCAAACCAGCCGAAGGCAGCCAAAAGGCAAAGCGTGCGCAGGAAAATGTCGGTGTTCAGCCCCATCAGGCGGCGCCAAGCGTTGCGGGCAAGCAGTTCGGCGCGCGTGAGCGGCGGCAGACCAGTGGGCCGTTGCAGCCAGAGCAGCAGCATGCCGAGCCCAAACCCTGCGATATCAGCCAGCGCCGTTGCGGCGCCAATACCGCCGACGCCCATGCGGGCACCCAGCACGAGGGTCAGCACGGCCAACATGTTGACGGTGTTGATGAACACCTGCAGCAGCAACGCCCGCCGCACCTGCTGTCGCCCGAGCAGCGTACCGAGCACCACGTAGTTGGCCAGTGCAAACGGCGCCGACCAGATGCGTGTGTGGCAATACACCTCGGCCATGCGGGTGACGGATTCGCTCGCACCGAGCAGCGCCAGCGTGATCCGGATCGCCGGCACCTGCAGCACCAGCAATACCGCTCCAATGGCAAAGGCCAGTAGCAGCGCGCGCACCACGCTCGCCCGCAACGCCTGTGTGTCGCCCGCGCCGTGTGCCTGCGACACCAGCCCCGTGGTGCCCATGCGCAAGAAGCCAAACCCCCAGAACACGAAGTTGAAGAAGACCCCGTCCAGCGCCACGCCGCCGATGTATTCCGGCCCCGGCAAGTGCCCCGCCACGGCGGTATCCACGGCCGACAGGATCGGCTGCGTCAGATTGGCCAGCACGATGGGAAACGCCAGCGTCAGCACGCGCCGGTGCCACCGCGCGGGTGACGCAGGTGCAACCGAAGGGGCGAAAGAGGACTCCATAGGGAGGAAAAACTGCGAGGAACGATGAAAAAGGCGGTGCAACCGCTCACGATTTCGCTATCATTGCGCCCCATTGCGGGCTCCGGAATCGGGCGGCAAGTGTGGTACCCCGCACAACGTCGCCGATGACTATACGCGAATCCCCCCGGAAGGCAGACACCGTGTTTTGCCTTTCATCGCGGCCGGACAGGTGCGGTTGATGCTACGCGTCACCCAGCACACGCATGTCCTGGGCTGGTGAGACCCACCACATGGGACGGCGGGCGGCGCCCAAACAGCGTCGCCTCGGTAGAACTAAGCGGACTGGTAAGCAAACCGCGGTGCCCTGTCGAACTTCCGACTCGCCGGGGCGGAGACTCCTCTTGGAAAAAAACGTACAACGCAATCTCGGCGCCTGGGCATTGATGTTGACCGGGTTGGGCTCGATCATCGGCTCCGGCTGGCTGTTCGGCGCCGGCCACGCTGCAAAGGTCGCGGGCCCCGCAGCCATCTTTACCTGGATCATCGGCGCCATCGTCATCCTGGCCATTGCCCTGACGTATTCCGAACTGGGCGCAATGTTTCCGGAATCGGGCGGCATGGTGCGCTATGCACGCTACTCGCATGGCTCGCTGGTAGGCTTCGTGGCGGCCTGGGCCAACTGGATCGCCATCGTCACCGTCATCCCCATCGAAGCCGAGGCGTCCATCCAGTACATGAGCAGCTGGCCGTGGCCCTGGGCGCAGTCGCTGTTCCAGCACGGTGAGCTGACGCCGCCTGGGCTAGTGCTGTCGGCAGTGCTCGTCGTCGTGTACTTCCTGCTCAACTACTGGGGCGTGAAGGTATTTGCCAAGGCGAACAACGCCATCACGATCTTCAAGTTCATCATTCCGGCCGCGACGGCGGTGGCGCTGGTTGCCGCGGGCTTCCACCCAGGCAACTTTGGCATGAGCACGGGCGCGAATGTGGCAGGACAGGGCTTTGCGCCGTACGGCTGGTCTGCCGTGCTGACCGCCATTGCCACCAGCGGCATCGTGTTTGCGTTCAACGGTTTCCAGAGCCCGATCAACCTGGCGGGCGAGGCACGCAACCCGGGCCGCAACGTGCCCATCGCGGTGATCGGGTCGATCCTGCTGGCCGCAGTGATTTACGTGGCGCTGCAGGTGGCCTTCCTGGGTGCGGTGCCGCCTGAGGCGCTGGTGGGCGGCTGGCACGGCATTGACTACCACTCGCCGTTCGCACAGTTGGCGATTGCGCTGAACCTGAACTGGCTGGCCATCGTGCTGTATATCGATGCCTTCGTCAGCCCGTCGGGCACCGGCAGCACGTACATGGCCACCACCACGCGCATGATCTACGCGATGGAGCGCAACAACACCATGCCGGCCGTCTTCGGCCGCGTGCATCCGCTGTTTGGCGTGTCGCGTCCGGCCATGTGGTTCAACCTGGCGGTGTCGTTCATCTTCCTGTTTTTCTTCCGCGGCTGGGGCGCGCTGGCTGCTGTCATCTCGGTGGCGACGGTCATCTCGTACCTGACCGGCCCGATCAGCGTGATGTCACTGCGCCGCACTTCGCCGCAGCTGCATCGTCCGCTGCGTCTGCCGGGGCTGTCGCTCATCGCGCCGTTTGCGTTTGTGTGCGCATCGCTCATCCTGTACTGGGCCAAGTGGCCGCTGACCGGAGAGATCATCGTGCTGATGCTGGTGGCCCTGCCCGTGTACTTCTATTACCAGGCCAAGGCCGGCTGGCCCGACTTCAAGACCGAACTCAAGGGCGCGTGGTGGATGATCGCCTACCTGCCGACCATCGCCGCGCTGTCGTACTGCGGCAGCACGGAGTTCGGCGGCCACGGCTACATCCCGTACGGCTGGGACATGGGCATCGTGGCGGTGCTCTCGTTGTTCTTCTACCACTGGGGCGTGGCCAGCGGCTGGCACACGCGCTACCTGGATGAGGTGGACAGCGTGCACGAAGAGCAGACCGAGGTGCGCAGCCGCAAGCGTGCACCGCGCGAAGTCCCGCAAGGCGTCTGACACCGTTGTTGCACGCTGGAGAAAAACGCCCGACCGGTTCTGCCGGCGGGCGTTTTTTCTTGCACTGTTGCGGTGATGCCGCAGCGAGAGCCACGGCCGCTAAAGCTGGGATCGCGTCCTAGTCCGAACCGGCCTTGACGAAATCAATGAACGCCCTGAGCGGAGCCGGCACAAGCCGCCGCCCCGGATAGTAGAGATACGGCCCTGGGAACGGACGCCACCATGCCTCGAGCACTGGCTCGAGCGCCCCGCTGGCCAAATGTGGACGCAGCCAGTCTTCGTAGAGATGCACGACGCCGACGCCGGCAACAGCGGCGTCCACGACAAGATCGATCGCGCCCCCAATACGGACGAGCAGCGGGCCCGATGGGTCAACATTGACCACTTCACCGTCGCGCTCGAACTCCCACGGCGGCATGGCGCCGCTCGCAAATCGCCCACGCAGGCAAGCGTGGTCCAGCGGGTCGCGCGGATGGTTTGGGCGGCCGCGTCGATCGAGATAGCCGGGTGCCGCTGCCGTTGCGAAGCGCTGCGATCGCGGGCCGATCGGAACGGCGATCATGTCCTGTTCGAGCCGCTCGTCATAACGGATGCCTGCGTCGAAACCCGCAGCCAGGATGTCAACAAAGCTCTCTTCCGCCACGACCTCCAGCTGTATCTCGGGATAGGCGTCGAGAAAGCCCGGGATGATGGCGGGCAACACGAGCCGCGCGGCGCTCATCGGCACATTGAGCTTTAGCGTGCCGGCCGGCCTTTCGCGGAAACTGTTGACGACATCGAGCGCGGCTTCCACCTCGCTCAAGGCCGGCCGCAGGCGGCTCAGCAGACGCTGCCCCGCTTCGGTGGGTGAGACGCTGCGCGTGGTGCGGTTCAGCAGGCGCACACCGAGCTGCGTCTCCAGCCGCCGCACCGCCTCGCTGAGCCCGGATGCGCTCGCGCCCATCAGTCTTGCACCTTCGCGGAAGCCCTTGGCCTGCGCCACCGCCGCGAAGGCATTCAGATCACCCAGATCGATTTTCATTGTTCGCCTTTTCGCACAACCCGTGCGGATTATGTCCCCTTATCGCGCACCGCGCTTGCACCTAATCTGCTGTCACCCTTTCTTCTTCGATCTTCGACACAGGAGTGTGACCATGTCTCTCATCGTTCAGTCCGGCACGTTTTCCATCGGCGGCCACCAGGTGCGCCGCCTCGGCTATGGCGCCATGCAGCTCGCCGGCCCCGGCGTCTTCGGCCCACCCAAGGACCGCGACGCCGCGCTGGCCGTATTGCGTGAAGCCGTTGCCTCGGGCATCAACCACATCGACACGAGCGATTTCTACGGCCCGCACATCACGAATCAATTGATCCGCGAAGCGTTGCATCCGTATCGCGACGACCTGCTCATCGTCACCAAGATCGGTGCCCGGCGTGACTCGAAGGGTGCGTGGCTGCCGGCGTTTTCTGCGCAGGCGCTGACCGAAGCGGTGCACGACAACCTGCGCAACCTCGGCGTGGAGGTGCTGGACGTGGTGAACCTGCGAATCATGTTCGACACGCACGGCCCCGCCGAAGGGTCGATCGAGGCGCCCCTCACGGCCCTGGCCGAACTGCAACGGCAGGGGCTGGTGCGGCATATCGGGCTGAGCAACGTCACGGCCAACCAGATCGCAGAAGGACGGCGGATCTGCGAGATCGTCTGCGTGCAGAACCACTACAACCTCGCCCACAGAAACGACGACGCGCTGATCGATGCACTGGCCCGCGACGGCATTGCGTATGTCCCGTACTTCCCGCTGGGTGGGTTCAGCCCGCTGCAGTCGTCCACGCTCAACGATGTCGCGGCGCGGCTGGGTGCAACACCCATGCAGACCGCACTCGCCTGGCTGCTGCACCGGTCGCCGAACATCCTGGTGATCCCGGGCACCTCGTCGGTCGCCCACCTGCGCGAGAACCTGGGCGCAGCGGCGATGACGTTGCCGGAAGACGTGATGCGCGAACTCGACGCCGTCGCACATGCCTCGCACCAGGCGGCGTGATACTGCGCATGACGGCGCCGCGCCATGCCAGCAGCACCCCGTCGATTTGGCTCAGGTGCTGCACTATCATTGCCGACGACCTGACTGCGCGGGACCATCATGGAGCTTCGGCATCTTCGGTATTTCATCGCTGTGGCCGAGCTGCGCAGCGTGCGGGCCGCTTCAGAGCAGTTGCACGTCACGCAGCCGGCCATCTCGCGCCAGATCCAGGACCTTGAAGACGCCATCGGCGCAGCGCTGTTCGAGCGCACGCCACGCGGCCTGAAGCTGACGGCGGCAGGCACTGCATACCTTGATGAAGCGCGCGACATTCTCACGCGCGTCGATGCGGCAAACCGTCTGGCGCGGCGCATTGCAGACGGTGTGCATGGCCAGCTGCGGCTCGGCTTTGTCGAGAACGCCGCGTGGATCGGCATCGTCTCGCAGGCATTCAGCGCCTTCCAGCAGACCGCGCCCGACGTCGCGCTCGAACTCACGCCGATGAATACGCCGGAGCAATTTGAGGCGATTGCAGCGGGCCAGCTCGACGGCGGCTTCTGTTACCGCCTCGGCACGTTGCCGCAGAGCATCGCCGGCGTGCCCGTGCTGGAACAGAACGTCGTGCTGGCGGTGCCGCAGTCGTGGTCTCTTGGCAGCGAGCACGCGGTCCTCGCCAGCGAGCTTGTCGGTACGCCCTTCATCGCGTTTCCGCGCCGCATTTATCCCGCCTACTACGACCGGCTCCTGTCAGCCTGTGCCGAACGCGGGCTCACGCTCGATATCCGGCAGGAAGCATCGACGGAAACCGCCATCCTGTCGCTCGTATCTGCCGGCATGGGTGCGGCCATCGTCAACGCCGCCAATCGCCATCGGCCACCCGCCCGCGTGCGCTTTGTCGAACTGCGCGATCTGTCGGTACCGCTGCCGCTGGAATTCTGTTTCCTTTCGGCGCACACCAACGCGGCACTCCAGCGTTTTATCGCGCAGTTGCAGTAGACCCGGGCGCGTTCCGAGCGCGATGCCTGCAAGGCATCGGCCGCCGCAGAAATCGGCATTGGCCGCGCTTTTTGGCGTCGGCGATAGTGAAGACACCTCGTCTTCACGCTTGCCGCCATGACAACGTCTGCCTCGCTCATCGCCACTGACATCGACTTCGAACGCGTCGGCTTCCAGACCGGGACGCTGCGCCTGCCGTGGTCACATGACCGCTCCGCCTACGGGCATATTCCGATCCCCATTGCGGTGTGCAATGCCGGCGCAGGGACCGGCCCGACTGTGCTGCTGACCGGCGGAAATCATGGAGACGAATACGAAGGCCCCGTCGCCCTGATGAAGCTGCTCCAGCGGCTGCCGTCCATGGCGACGCGCGGCCGACTGATCGTGATCCCGGGGCTGAATTTCCCGGCTTTCCTCAATGGCTCGCGCACGTCCCCCATCGACCGAGGCAACCTGAACCGCATGTTTCCCGGTGTACGCAACGGGCAGCCGACCGAAATGATTGCGCACTATGTCGAGACCGAACTGCTGCCGCGGGCAGATGTCGTGATCGACCTTCATGCGGGCGGCGCATCGTTCGATCACCTGCCAACGCTGCTGGCGTCCCCACCGGCGCACGGTGAACAACGCGCGCTGTACCTGGAACTGGTGCGCGACTTTGGCGCACCGCACACCACGATCATGGATCTGCTTGGCGAAGACCGGACCTTCGCGGCTGCCGCCGAGCGTCACGGCAAGTTGTTCTTCTGCGGAGAGTTTGGCGGCCATGCCGGCTGCGACGCCGACAACCTCGCGATTGTCGAAGCCGGCCTGCAGCGCGTGCTGCATCGGCTTGGCGTGATGCCGGAGCCGGCAGTGCCAGCGCCAAAACAGACGCGCTTTCTGCGCGTGGAAGGCGCGCGCCATTACGTGTACGCAGCGCATGCGGGCGTCTTCGAGCCGACCTTCGCCCTGGGCGACCAAGTCCGCGCCGGTCAACTCGCCGGGCGGCTTTTCGACCCGCACCGCCCCTGGGCAGCCCCCGAGAACATCCCGTTCCGCGGCGACGGCACGGTCATGTGCATGCGTACGTTTGCACGTGTGGAGCCGGGTGACTGCATCGCCCTGCTCGCCTCGGAAGCCCATCTCGACTGAGCGGGCAGCCATTCGGTTGACCTCGCCACATAACAATACGGAGACCACGATGCGTACCCAAACCCTTTCAACGGAGCCGCCCGATGACGTTGCGCCGCTGCCTGTTACCGGCAATGTCGGCCACCCCGTCTACATCGTCCTGCTGTTCTTTGTGTGCTTTGCGTTCTCTTACCTGGACCGGCAGGTCGTCAGCATCCTCGTGCAGCCGATCAAACAGTCGCTTGCGCTGAGCGACACGCAGATCGGTTTGCTGCAAGGCTTCTCTTTCACGATGTGCTATGCGACGGCGGGCGTGTTTGTCGCGCGGCTCGTCGATCGGGCCAATCGCGTCAAGTTGATCGCAGCGTGCATCGCCATCTGGGCGATCTCGACTACCGCGTGCGGATTCGCGACGAACTTTCCGGAGCTGCTCGTGGCGCGTGCCGGCACTGCCATTGCCGAAGCGGCGTTAAGCCCCGCTGCACTGTCGATCTTCAGCGACATCTTTGCGCCGCGCCGGGTCGCGCGTGCAAGCAGCGTCTTCATGCTCGGGCCGTACGTAGGCGGGGGCCTGGCGCTGTTCGGTGGCGGCATGTTGTTGTCTGCGGCGGCGGCGGGCGGCGCAAATGCCTGGCTTGCCGCGCACCACATCGCACCTTGGCAAGCGGTGTTCATTGCGGTGGGCCTGCCCGGACTGGTGCTGGCCGCGCTCGTTGCCCTGACCGTGCGCGAGCCGCAGCGGCGTGAAGTGCTCGCCCACGCGGCGCGCGCCGAAGACGATGTGCCACCGCTCAAAGACGTGCTGAGTGAGCTGTTCGTGCGCAACCGCTTTTGCCTCGCGTACTTTGCAGCGTATGTCGCGCTCATCACGCTGTTCTACTCACACGCGGCGTGGTTTCCGACGCTGTTAATGCGCCGGTTTGATCTTGCACCGAATGTGGTCGGCCAAATGGCAGCACCCGCTTACATGATTGGCGGCATGCTCGGCGTCGCATGCGCCGGCATACTGGCCGCACGCGTCACCGACGAGACGGCATTACGGCGCGTGTTGGGCTTCTCGGCGTGCGCTGCCGCCGTGTTGGTGCCCGCAGCCATTGCGATGCCGCTGGTGGTGCAAAGCGGCGTTGCGGTGCTGCTCTACGGCGTCTGCGCATTTGCCGCCAGCATTGCGATGGGCCTGGCACCCGTGCCGCTGCAGATCGCCATGCCAAATCGCATGCGCGGCCGGTCGCTCGCCTTGCTGGTGTTCATGACCAATGCAATCAGCGGCGGTGTCGGCCCGCTGTCTGTCGGCTACCTGAACGAGCGCATGGGGCAAACTGGCACCAGCCTGGGAATGGCACTTGCAGTGGTGGGCGGTGTGTCTGCGCTGGTCAGCGCGGTGCTTTACACAATTGCGACACGGCGGGTGCCCGCTGCCAACGCCCGATGACTTTTGGAGAACCGTCATGCTGGTGAAATCTGCTTCCCCCGTCCATCACGTTGGCGCGGCAACCATCACACGCGTTGACGAGACCGATTTTGCGCTGCCGCCGGAACGCCTGTTCCCGCTCTGGAACGAAGAAGCGGGCCACGCGCTCGACGAGCGCTTTGCCACCGCGAGCCTTGATCTGACCAACCGCCGCGTGCCACTGAAAACGCATCTGTGGGTGGTGCAGGCCGACGGGCTCACCGTCGTCGTCGATACCGGCATCGGCAACGGCAAATCGCGTCCGTTCAGCGCGTTGTTCGACCGGCTCGACAATCCTGTGCTCGAGCGTTTTGGGGCCGCCGGCTTTCGGCCGGAACAGGTCGATTACGTCCTGCTGACGCACCTGCACGTGGACCATGTCGGCTGGAACACGCATTGGCAGAACGGGCGGTGGACGCCGGTCTTTCCCAACGCGACGTATGTGTTCGGACAGCGCGAGCGGGACTTCTTCGCGATGCCTGAAGGCGAACCGCGGCGCATGGTCTTCGAAGACAGCGTGCTGCCGCTGATTGAAGCGGGGCAGGCCCGCGCAGTGAGCAACGCGGGGGAAGAGATCGTTGACGACATTCGCTTCGTGCCCACGTTTGGGCACAGCTTCGGCCATATGGCGATCGAGATGCGCTCACGCGGCGAAACGGCGCTGTTCTCTGGCGACGTCATGCACAGCGCGATCCAGGTGCACCAGCCGGAATGGAACTCGGTGTTCTGCCTGGATCAGGCGCAGGCGCGTGATTCGCGGCGCTGGCTGTTGGACCGGGCGGCCGAAACGGATGCAATCGTCTTCGCCGCCCATTTTCCGGAAACATCGGCGGGCAAGGTGCAGCGTTCAAGAAACGGTTTCGAATGGAGCTACGCGCAGGCGCAGGTGTAGCACTGGCAGCCGCACGCCACAGGCCGGCGGCATGCTATGTGGATTGTGCAAACGACTGACGGGCCCCTCTGTCATCACGGAAACGCGATGGAACCCGCCCCGCCGTCTGCAGCGGCGCCACTATGCCGCCTTCATCAGTCCCTCCATCGCCTCACGCACATAGGCAATCAGGTCCGGCCCCATCCACGGGCTGGCGGAAAGCTCCGGCTCCCGCTCCATCGCCAGGCGCACCTTGGCCTGCGTCTGCGGATCGTTCCCTGCATACGAGCGGAACAACGCGATCCAATGCCGCGCAAGCTCCTGCATGGCAGGTGCATGCGCCGGCGTGCCCTTGGCCAGATGCTGCCGCACCTCGGCAATGAGGGTCGGCCACTCATTGGCACGCTTGCCGAAGTTCTCACGCATGAACTGCAACTCTTGCGCCGACAGATACTTCGCGTAGATCGCCAGCTTGGTCTCGTTGGCCGCCTCCATGATGAAGTCGAGCATCGCCAGGCTGATACCGGTGCGCGCCTGCAACGCCGGCTCGTTGATGTGCATCGTGTGCAGCTTGGCCGTGAGGATTGGGTCCAGCGCCGCATCCTGCGCGAGCAGCGCCATCCATTGTTTGGCGAGCGCCTGCGCCTCGCTGCTGCGTGAGGCCACCTGGCGCTTCATCGCATCCTGCACGGTCGACACCAGCGCCGCCCACCGCTCATGACGGGCCATATCGGCGTCCATGCGTTCGGCGCGGGCACGTTCTTCCTGCGAAAGATATTTGTCGTACATGGTCATCCATTCCAAGGTCGTGAGCCACTCGGTCAATTCGGGCTCCTCCTCGCGCACGAGCTGGCCGTGCAGGCGCAACAGCCGATCGCGCAGCACGCTGGCTTGCGTGATCTGCTGATCGAGCATCGCGATCTGCCGTTCCACGATCGTGGTGAAGGGGATGTCCGGATTGGCCAGAAAAGCCCCGACATCGGCCAGCGACATGCCGAAGCGCCGCAACGCCTGGATCTGGAGCAGGCGCGCGACGTCAGCCTTGTCGTACAGCCGGTAACCGCTGTCGGAGCGGGCCGAAGGCGTGAGCAGGCCGATGGTGTCGTAGTGATGCAGCATGCGCACCGAGAGGCCGCAGCGTTTGGCGAGATCGCCCACTTTCAACAACATGGTGGCTCCTGTCTTCTGGCTTGGACACAGGCTAGGACCTCACACAATGTGAGGGTCAAGCCCGGTGTGGATGGATCGCAATGGACAGTGCCCCGTGAAGACGCAGGCGCTTCCGGCATTCTGAACCGGGCCCCTCTGTGGTGGGGACCATGTCCCGCGAACCCGCGCCGCTGCGTGCGTCACAAAAAGTTCATTCAACTCTGTGTTCAGCGGGTCGTTTAGCAGAATGTCCGATCTAGCGTCTGCTGCCAACGTCATGACTTTCTCACCGACTCCCTTGCCCGCGGGCATTGCGCCCGAGATGCTGCGCACGGTGTTTCAACCGATCTTCCGCCTGTCGACCACCGAGGTGCTCGGCTACGAAGCACTGCTGCGCGGGCCGGCAGGCTCCGCCATGGAGTCGCCCGCTGCGCTGTTTGCCGCGGCATCGGACACCGCGGGCACGATTGCGCTGGAGACGACCGCCGCGCGTCTGGCCATCGCCAATTTCTCGGCCATGCGTCTGCCGGGCAAGCTGTTCCTGAACTTCAGTGCGCAAGGCGTGCGGCAGTTGCTGCAAGACCATGCGCGCCTGCTACACGCTATTGCCGATCACGATCTGCATCCGTCGCGGATCGTCATCGAACTGACCGAGCAGACGCCCATTGATGATCTGGCCAGCTTTGCCGAGGCGCTGTCGGTGGGACGCGATTTTGGCCTGCAGTGCGCGCTGGACGATTTCGGCACCGGCAATGCCAATCTGAACCTGCTGATCGAACTCACGCCCGACTTCATCAAGCTCGACAAATATTTCCTGCGTGACATTGCCAAGCATCCAGCCAAGCTGGACATCGCGCGCACGCTGCAGCAGACGCTCAAGGGCGGCGCCACCAGCATCATTGCCGAAGGGCTGGAAACCGAGGACGAACTGGGCGTGGTGCGCGACCTGGGCATCCGCTTCGGACAGGGTTTCTTCCTTGCACGCCCCCAGGACAAGCCCACGAGCGACATGTCGAGCCAGGCGGCGCGCGTGCTGCAGTCTTCGCAGATTGCGGTGTTTCCGCAGGCCGTGCGCGTTGGCTGGCGCGCCATCACGGCCAGCAAGCTCTTGCGAATGGCACCCACCCTGCCCCTGCGCAGCAGCAACGACGACGTGCTGCACCTGTTCAACCGCCACCCCGATCTGCACACCGTGGCGCTGCTCGATGAAGACAAACGCCCGCTCGCGCTTATCGCGCGCCGTGCATTCATCGACCGCTATGCGATGCCGTACCACCGCGAGCTGTACGGCAAGAAGCCGGCGCTGGCATTTGCCAACCGGCAGCCGGTTCTGGTGGAAAAATCCGCATCGCTGGAAGACATGTCGGCGCTGCTGATGAGCGAAGACCAGCGCTACCTGACCGACGGCTTCATCATCACCGAGCATGGCCGCTACCTGGGCCTGGGCACCGGCGAAGAACTGGTGCGCACCGTGACCGAAATCCGCATCGAGGCCGCGCGCTACGCCAACCCGCTTACGTTCCTGCCGGGCAATATTCCGTTGAACCTGCATATTGAACGTTTGCTGGAAGCGCGGGCGGAGTTCTATGCCTGCTATGTGGATCTGAACCACTTCAAACCCTTCAACGACCAGTACGGCTATTGGCAGGGCGACGAGATGCTGAAGATGGCCGCCGCCGTGCTGGCCAACGCATGCGAACCCACGCGGGATTTTCTCGGCCACGTGGGCGGGGACGATTTCCTGATCCTGTTCCAGAGCGCCGACTGGCAGGCGCGCATCACGCAGGCCATGGCGGCATTCAACACCAACGCGCTCGCCATGTACACGCCGGCTGACCGCGCCGCGGGCGGCATGCATGCAGAAGACCGCAAGGGGCTGCCGGCGTTCTTCCGCTTCGTGACCATGGCGGTGGGCGCGCTGCACGTGCTGCCCGGCGCCGCACATAACAGCGACGACATCGGCACCGCCGCCGCCCTCGCCAAGCGGCGCGCCAAGCAAAGCGACAGCGGTTTCCATCTGGAAGCCATGCGCCCCACGCAACCCGTGCGGGCCATGGGCTGACACATCTCGGACAACGCTACAGCGTCGCTGGAATCAGCCCGAGTAGCGCGGCCTTCACCACGGCATGCGTCTTGTTGGCGGCATTGAGCTTGGTGACGGCATTGCGGATGTGGAAGTTCACGTTGCGCTCGGTCATCTCCAGGATGGCCGCAACTTCCGCCGCCGTCTTGCCTTCGGCCGTCCAGTGCAGCGTCTGGCGTTCAACCTCTTTCAGGCGCGTGGCGGCATCGGGCAAGACCTTCTCGGCCATGAGCGTGCCGATGCTGGCGTGTGCGCGCTGGCTCAGCCAGATCATTTCGGGCTCGCTGGCGGCCAGTTCGTCTTCGGTGATGGGCGTGGCGCGGCGCACCAGGCTGAAGGTGCCGAAGATGCCGGTGTGGTCGCGAATGGTGTGTGACCACCCGTGGTTAAGCCCGTGCTGGCGCGCGTCCGCCCAGAACGGCGCGTCTGCCGTGGCGATGCCGGACCACAGCACGGGCTTGACGCAGCGCTGCCCAAACTGCAACACCGGGTCGATGGCCAAATAGCGGTTCACACGGTAGTGCTCGCGCCAGGGCTCCGGGTAAGTGCTCCAGCAGAGGGTGTTGAAGCGCGTGATCGGAATCGCTGCACGCAGGGCATAGGCGCAATAGTCGAAACCGAGTAGTGCCACCGCCGGTTGCAGACAGCGGATGACTGCATCGGCATCGCGCAGGCCGTTCAACTGATGCAGCAATGCTGCACGCCAGGCTGTTGCGCGGTCATGCGGCAATTGATCGTGAGCGCCCATCCCATCGGCCTCCAGAACACACACTGAATCGCCATGCGCATCCCGCTAACCGGCCTTCCTCATTTCAAACGGACGGAAAGCGTGATCGGCCTTGTGTTTTGCTGAGCGCAATCGCTGGCGTTTTTAAACTATACATAATCCGAAACGAATTGCGCGCCGTGCATAACCGATGCAATTAGTAGAATTTCTCGAATATTGGAATAGCGCAATACAGAGATAAATACATGGATAGCCAAACGGCTTTGCGCAAAAACACGCCCATTATTTGAATCTGACTTTTAGCCGCGGCATGCCCACATTCCCCCACCACTGTTTGCGCGGGTGTGTTTCTTACAAGCTACCGGTAGGCGAAATTCGTATCATCGGCTTCCATCATTGCCAGCCCCCTGGCACCCCAGGTGCGCCTCTGGGCGCGTTGGCGCATCGCGCTGTCGAAAACGCCGCAAAGCGTGCGCCAGCGCCACATTGGGGTGGTGCGATAACGCGACACCCAGCAAGGAGCGCACCCCTCTTCCGCGACAAAACGCCGCAGTAAAAATAACAATCTCGACGTCGTACGTGCAGGTTAATCAACGTTCGGGAAAATTGACGTGTCAGATTTACACACACGTGTGGCGATTTGCTCCCACAGCGGAGAATTAAGGCAAGAACGGCTTTCTTATTGGGGTTTCGCTCTGTCAGCGAAACCCTTACAGTCTGGTCCGCGACTCGCCCTCTCGATGTAGTCGAGACCCCGACAAAAACACGACGGTACGAAGCAACAGGGTTTTTGGCGCGTCTTCATCCTCGTCACTTCCCCGGTTTGTGGCGCTTTTTCAAATCCGGATTGCCCGGAATTGGCGGAGCTTTGCCCAAATCCAGAAATGTGGCGCGGACTTAATGCGGCGGTTGCCCGCTCCACTCACCCACTTGTTTAGGAAGTTCCGTTTCATGCGCTCCACTCTGATTTCACTTGGTCTTGTCGCCAGCGCCGCTCTCGGCCTGTTCTCTGCCGGCGCCCAGGCCAACTGCGTTGCCAATCCGCCCACGCAATCCAACACGACCTTCCCCGCCAGCCTGACCGGCAAGCTCGCGTATCACAGCTACGTCAGCTACGGCGACGGCACCAGCCAGATCTTCATCTACGACTTTTCGGCCCGCACGCTGCAACAGGTGTCGAAGGCGGCCTGGGGCATCCAGGACCCGATGAATGCCGTGTTCAGCCCTGACGGCAAGTGGATCGCCTTCATGGGCATCACCAATAACGCGTGGAATGTGTTCTTCTGGCAAGTCGGCTCGACTAGCATGCCGATCAACCTCACCAATAGCACCGGCCAGACGCGCAATGAAGACCCGAAGTTCAGCACCGATGGAAAATCGCTGTTCTTCAAGCAGAACGGCGATGTGATGCAAGCCGCGCTGTCGTACACCAGCTCGGGCCCGGTCTTCACCTCGACTGTGAACCTGACGCGCACGGCACCGACGCTGGAAAACTCGATGCCGTTTGCAACGCCGGACGGCACGGCCATCTACTACACCACCGGGACGGGCTCGGACATGGGGCTGTACAAGCAGACCGTGGGCAGCACCGCCAAGGTGGCGTTCGACACGCCCGCCGGCCTGGCGACGTACTACCCGATCGTGCGCGGCGACGGCACCGTCTTCTACGCCCGCTGGCTCGACGCCACCAGCCAGGCTGACCAGATCTACACCAAGGTCAACCCGAGCGACACGCCAAACCAGCTCACGCTCAACGATTGCAACAGCAACAACTCCGACCCATCGCCCGTGAACAACACGAACTACGTGTTCTTCTCGTCGACCAGCGCCGGTGGCTATCAGCTCTACCTGGGCGATGCGAGCACCGGTCAGCGCTGGAGCCTGTCGCAGTTTGGTGTGAACTCGGACACGACCAAGGCGAAGCTCGGTTCGAACTACTACGCTGGCACGCCGACGGTCGCCGCGCAGGCGGTGACGCTGCTCTCGCAGGGCAAGCCGGCCAGGGCGTCGTCCAGCTACAGCGCCAGCCTCGGCCCGGCCTACGCGTTCGACGGCGACACGACCAACACGCGCTGGGATTCGGTGGAAGGCGTTGCCGGCGCACAATGGCTGATGGTCGATCTGGGTTCGACCCGCACCATCACCGGTGTCGACCTGTACTGGGACGCGGGCGCCAAGGTGTACTACATCCAGACCTCGAACGACGGCTTGACCTGGACGAACATCTACTCGACCTCGAGCGGCGCTTCGTGGGGTCACACAGCGCTGGCCAACCTCAAGGGCAGCGGTCGCTATGTGCGCATGTACGGCACGCAGCGCGCCACGCAGTGGGGTTACTCGCTGGATGAAATGCAGGTGTGGGGCTACTAAGCCGCGGTATCCGCATCAGCATCGTCTGACATGACAAACGCCCCGGTGGCTTCGGCCATCGGGGCGTTTGTCATTGGTCATGGGGTCGATGAGCGACCCGCATTGGGACCTACCCCTAGATTGTCAAAAGCTGAACATTCAGCCTGGGCACGACTCGGCACGATGGCGTCTCCGCACCACGCCAGAGGATCGACGATGCCCACCCACAAATCGCCGCACCCCCCTGCGCACGGCATGAGCCGGCGCGATTTCCTGACGCTCAGCACTGCCGCCGCCGGCCTTGGCGCGCTGGGCCTGACCCTGCCGGAAGGCGCGCATGCCGCCGACGCCAACTGGCATGCGGGCCAGCTCGCGCACCTGATCCCGGCAGCCAGCCACGAACGCTTTCTCATCAAGGCATCGTTCCACGCACCGCTTGCACGTGCGCCGTGGCTGATGGTCAACGGCACGCGCGTCGCCGGCGAGCAAACCGATGCCGCCGGCCGCTTCTGGCGCTTCGATGCGCGCGGTCTGCAGCCTGCCACGCAATACACGCTGCGCATTGTCGATGCCGGCGGCAAGCCGCTGGCCGACGCGTGGCCGCTGCGCACCTTTCCGGCGCCCGATGCCGCCCCCGCGCGCCTGCGCATCCTGGCCTACACCTGCGCTGGCGGTTATGACGGCCCCCCGGTGGCCGGCAAGACCGCGTGGCTCGACATGAACGCACGCCGCCGGCTGCTGGCACGCGGTATGTCGTTCGCGCCCGACACCGTCATCGCCAACGGCGACCACATCTATTGGGATCTGCAGACCTCGCAGAACAAGCCCTTCGCACGCCAGGTGCGCGAACTGATGTGGGCGAAGTTTGGCGGCGCGATCGACACATCGGTGCCGATGTCGCACCCGAAGAACGAAGCCATCTTTACGCGCGTGTGCGACTACCAGATCCGCGGGCTGTACGGCACCACACTGCGCTCCACACCCGCGTATTTCCTGACCGACGACCACGACACCTTCGAGAACGACGAGTTCGACGACAAGGTCGCCACCCTGCCGCCGGAGCCTTACGGGCTGGTCGGCGCAGAGCTGACGCAGCGCCGCTACTACCCCGAGTTTCTGCCCGACGCCAACCGCCCCGTGTGGCTGCCCGGTGGAGACAAGGCCGGCATGCCCACCGACACCAACAGCGCCTTCGGCACGCTGCGCTACGGCGCGCTGCTCGAAGCTGTGCTGTACGACTGCCGGCGCTTTCTCGACAACAAGGGCATCCACGCACGCGTCGTGCCGCAGTGGGTGGAAGATTGGCTCGTGGCGCGCACACGCGCTGAAGACACCGCGCACTTCTTCCACGTGCCCTCGCTGCCGTTTGCGTATTCGTCGGGCAAGCTGGGCGACTGGTATCCGGACCTGCTCGATCGGAAGACCGGCCGCCTCGTGGCCAACCAGCCCAAAGCTGGCTGGCAGAGCGGTTGGCATGCACAGCATCAACGCTTGGTGGCTGCGCTAGCCCAGCAGACACAACGCGCAGCCGTCATCGTGCAGGGCGACTTCCATGCATCGGCGGCCGGGTCGATGTCGCGTTCGGGTGATCTGGCGCTCGCGCAACCGGTGCATACGGTCATGACTGGCACGCTTGGCACTGGCGACCTCGCCTTCCCTTCAGCATTCCGCAGCATCGAGACCACGCCGGCACTATCCGTCGCCATGCAGGAGGCGCTACGCCCGACGGAGAAAAACGGCTTTACCATCATCGACGTGACGCCCGAGAAGATGACCTTCTCGCTGTTCATGTGGCGCCCGCCCGAGCCGGTGGACGCCATCGATACGCTGCAGCCGGCCCTGGTGTACGAGGTGCCGCGCCTGGCTTGAGATGCCAGCACACAACAACAAGGAGACGCATGGCGAAGATCTGCATCGTGGGGGCCGGCTCGATCGGCTGTTATCTGGGTGGCCGTCTGCTGGCGGCCGGCGCCGATGTCTCGCTCGTGGGCCGCGCACGCATCGGCAACGAACTGAGCGCGCACAGCCTCACCTTGACGGACTACCGCAATGGGCGCTGGCACGTGCCGCCGGCTGAGGTGCGCTACATGGCCGATCCCAGCGCGGCCGCCGATGCCGATCTCGTGCTGGTGACCGTGAAGTCCGCTGCCACGCAATCCGTGGCCGATGAACTGAAGCCCGTGCTGCGCGCGGGCGCCATTGTCGTCAGCTTCCAGAACGGTCTGCGCAATGCCGACGTCCTGCGCGCCGCCCTGCCGCAGCAGATCGTGCTGGCCGGCATGGTGCCCTTCAACGTGATGCAGCCTGGCCCGGGCGCCTTTCATCAGGGCACGGCCGGTGACTTGGAAGTGGCGGCGTCCCCCGCGCTGCAACCGTTTGTTGATGACTTCCGCCGCGCGGGTCTGCCGCTCACGGAACGCACCGACATGGCGGCCGTGCAATGGGCCAAGCTGCTGCTCAACCTGAACAACGCCATCAATGCGCTGGCCAACCGGCCGCTGAAGGAAGAGCTGTCCCAGCGTGCGTACCGGCGTTGCTTGGCACTGGCACAAACGGAGGCACTCCGGCTGCTGTCGCGTGCGGGCATCCGGCCCGCCAAGCTGACGCCGATACCGCCGACGTGGATTCCACGCCTGCTTGCCACGCCCGATGCGGTGTTTGCGCGACTGGGCGGCAAGATGCTCGCCATGGACCCGCTCGCACGTTCGTCCATGTCTGACGATCTGGCCGCCGGGCGCACGACTGAAGTCGACTGGATCAACGGCGAAGTGGTTCACCTGGCGGAGCGCCTCGGGCAACGCGCCCCCATCAATGCGCAGCTGTGTGCGATGGTGCATGCCGCCGAATCTGCCGCCGCGCGCCCGAGCTGGTCGGGCAACGATCTGCTGGCGGCCTTGGGGGCGCCGAGCTAGGCGCGGCGGGTTAGTCGGCGCCAGCTTCGCTCGCGCCAAGCAACAGCGCCATATCCTGAATCTCGATATGGCCATAGCGCAGGCGGATCGCACCGAGCTTGACCAGCGCTTGCAGCTCCTTGCTGAGCGTCTGCCGGCTGATGCCGAGCATCATCGCCAACGCGTCTTGCGAGGTGGATATGCTCGCACGCCCCTCTGCCGATTGAGACACATCGCCGTGCGCCAGCGAGGCAATGCGCCGCGCCACACGCGCCCGCGTACCGTGCAGTGCCGCACTCGCCAGCGAGCCATACGCCAGGCGCAGGCGCGTCGCCACCAGCCGCGCAATCGCCCCGGCAAATGCGGCATCACGCATCAATGCTTCAAAGCGCGCCACGCTCACCGCCAGCACTTCCGAATCTTCCAGTGCGATGGCGCAATGGCCGCGCGGTTGTTGATCGAGCGTCGAGACCCCGCCAAACCAGTTGCCTGGCTCCACCAACGTGAGGATGGCTTCATCTCCGTCGGCATTGAAGATGGAGAGCTTGAGCGCGCCGCTGGCCACGCCAAAGAACGCATGCGAACCGGCATCCATCGGATCGCCCTGACGAAAGAGAAATGCGCCGGCGGCGATTTGCACGGGCACCGTGGCTTCGAACAGCGCGTCGGCAACGTGCGGCGCGAGGCTCCGGAACCAGGGGTTGGCGGCAAATGCGTTCATCACGATTCAGTTTCCGGCACTGAGCCTCGGCGCCCTAACACCCATCCGACCGACAGCACGTACCGGCTGCCGGCTACCACGCGCGTCACGCTGTGCTCGCACGCGTCGGGGCGGAACAGCTTGATACGCCGTGTCTGGAAGATCGGTTTCGCGCAGACAAACTCGCCGCCCGCGCGTGGCGACTTCAGCACGATGTTCAGCCGATAGTGCCGGCCGTTGGTGACGGGGTCGGTATGCGGTGGAATTTCCGAGCCGTCCGGATAGCGGATCAGGTAGCTGTCGAACGGGATGGGCCACGGCGCGGTGGCCAGCAGCATCTTGTCGTAGCCCGTGCCCTGGCGGCCGCGCTGCCAGCGAAAGGCGGTGCCGAAGAATGCGCGCAAGGAAGACATGGAAACGAAGCGGCCGGGATGGAATCCGGGCATGTTAGCCGGGAACTATCGGCGCTTGTCGAATTTCTTCCAGTACTGGAACGGCTCCCGGTGGCACTCATAGTCCAGCTCGGCTACGCGCGTCTACAGACGTTCCTGCGCCTCCTGCACGGCGAGGTTGTAGACCGTGGGGCCGATCTCTTCAAGAAAGAAACCGAGCAGCGCGCCGGCCTGGATGTTGCCGATGCGCTCGTCCAACTGCTCGGTGAAGTAGCGCTGGATGGATTGGACGGCTTCTTCGCGGACGTCGCGGAAAGCCAGTGCAGAAAAGGAGACGCCGACAGCGTTGTCAAATCGACAGGCTTTGCGCAAAACGCCGGCGTGCCGAAGCGGCTGAAATGGCGCCATATCGGGCTCTGCGGGCAAGGAACTTGCTGATGCGCGGCGCGGTTGCGCATGCGGGCATGCGTCGCCTATCGTGTCATCAGCACGATTGCATCGCACGCCACGCCTGGGAACCCGCATGCGTATCGAACTGAACCACACCATCGTCTGGTGCCGCGACAAGCAGAAGTCCACGCGCTTTCTGCGCGACATCCTCGACCTGCCCGAGCCAATCCCGTTCGGGCAGATGCTGGTCGTGCCGCTATCGAACGGCGTATCGCTCGACTTTTTCGACAGCGATGCGCCCATCGCCATGCAGCACTACGCCTTTCTCGTCAGCGATGCCGAATTCGAGCAGGCGTTCGCACGCATCCAGGCGAAGGGACTGGCGTACTGGGCAGACCCCGCGAAGAAGCGCCTGGGTGAAACCTACGAACACAACGGCGGGCGCGGCCTGTACTTCGACGATCCGGATGGGCATTTTCTGGAGATCATGACGCGGCCGTATGACCTGGGATCGTAGCTCGCATACCTTGCGCCTCTCGGGCAGCGCGACCAAGGCACACATCCGCCGGACTTCGTAAGGCATCGGCACGATCTTGTACGGCACCGCGACAGGCAGCCGCGCGGATTGCCGTTGCCTTGCGCGCGACGCTACGCCACCGCACCCACGTTGACCACATCGGCCACGCAGATGCGATCGCGCCCCTGATGCTTGGCGTCGTACAGCGCGCGGTCTGCGCGTGCGCTCAGCCGATCGAACGATTCGCCGGGCTGCCACGCCGCCACGCCACCGCTGATGCTGTAGCTGCAAGACTGCGCTCCGGCCGTGACAACGTGCGCGGCAGCGGCCTTGCGCAAGCGTTCTGCCAGGTGCATGGCGCTGCTGCTGTCCGTGTCGGGCAGCAGCAACGCAAACTCTTCGCCGCCAATGCGCCCGAGTACGTCGGTGGGCCGCAACTGTGCTTGCGCCATCTGCACGAACGCGCGCAACACGGCATCGCCAGCAGCATGGCCGAGGGTGTCGTTGATGCGCTTGAAATGATCCAGATCGAGAATCAGCAATGCCAGCGGCCTCGCGTCCCTCAGCACACGGCCAACATGACGGCGCGCCAGCGCCTCGAAGCCCTGGCGCGACAGCGCACCGGTCAGGAAATCGCGGTTGGCCGCATCGCGCGCGTCGGCCAGCAGGGCGTCATGCACCATCAGCATGGCCGACATCGACAGGATGGGCATGATGGCCGCTGCCACCACGAGCAACAGCACGCTGCCGGCGGTGGCAAACATGCTCGGACTGGACGCCGCGTGCAGCGTCAGGAAGTAGACGCCGCGTACGAGCTGACAAATGCCGAACACGAAGGCAATGATGGCCGTGACCCGATACGGATACGTCGATCGACCGGCGGGCGAATGGCGCAACAGCATCCACACCAGTGCCGTACAGAAGGCGGCTGAAAACAGCGTGGTCGAAAACACCCGCATGGGGATGCTGTCGACAGCGTAGCGCCAGTAGATGACCGCCACCCCCACCGCCGTCACACCTGCCAGCAGGGTGGGCCACTGCGGCCGGCGGCCGAGAAAACGCGCACAGCCTGCGTAGTACGCAGCCCCACCCAAGGCCAACAGGACATTGGCCACGACAACCGACAGGCCATCGGGAATCTTCCCGCGCAGCAGGATCAACGGCAGTGCCACCACCACGGCCAAGTTGGCGCCAAACCATTCGGCGATGCCTGCCTTGCCGGCGCGCAGCAACGAACCGAGCAACCCCAGCAGCACGAAGCTCATCAGCGCCGACGTGGCAATGGCGACGCCTGGATCCAGCATGAGCACTCCCGCAAGGTCTTTTGTGGCGGGGATTCTACGAAAAGCCGCGCGTTGCGAACATCACCGGGTGGTGGGGCACACCGCAGCCGCTACCGCGGCCAAACTCAACGCTTAGGTCCGAGGTCGTCTACGGCATATCCGCCGGCGGGTTGCAACGCGGCTTCGGCGGCGTCCACCTGGGCAGGCTCGGCGTCAACGGTCAGCACAAAGCGCCCCCCGATCACGACGTTCTGGAATTTGCGCTCGTAGGTCCCGGCGCTTTCGCCGCCGGGCTCGTAGTCGCCGCACAGGAAGTTGCCGCACAAGGCACCTGCCTCGTCACCCTGGTGCGACAGCGCGACGTGCTCTCGGGTAAGGCCGGTGTTCAACACGGCTTGGCGAGCTGCTTCAGCAGCAGCATGGTCTGTGAAGATGCGGACGATGGTCGGCATGGGGGTTCTCCTCGTCGTGGTGAACCCAAGGTTGACGCATCGGCCGTGCCCAGCAACACGCCGGGCCGCCCGCTCAGAACAGCGCCATCTGCCGCATCCCAAACCCGATTGCCTCCTCCACCCGCATGCGTGCGTGCGTGAGCGACCCCTCGATGCCCGAGAGCGTGCCGGCCAGCCAGCGGTAAAGCAGCGGCGCCTGACCGCGGGGGCTCAGGTGGATTTCACCGAGCTTCTTGCCACGCTTGTCGCGGTAGTAGTGGGAGCGGTAGCCGCGTTCCCAATGCGTGATTGGGCCGCGCCATCGGCGCAAGCGGCGGGGTTTGGTCGGGAAGTTTTCGGCGGACAATGCCGACGCCGGTTCCTCCCAGCCGAAAGCGGGTTTGGCAAACAGCGGCAAACCTTCCAGATCGGGGTAGAAATCCATCGTCGTATGCTCAGCTAGCCGCGCCGCCGCAGGCTTTGCAGACAAAAACGGCGCGCAGCCCGCATGATACCTGGGTTTATGGCAGACAGCACGTGCAAATGGCCTAGCGGCGCGCATCGGAACAACGCTGCGCACGCCGGACACTTCTCGCTTCGGTATGATGGCCGCTCCCAACCTCATGACACGCGGCAATCAGCCGGTACCGAGCATGAAGAACGCCTTTAACACGTTGATGACACCCCGAATTGCTTGCGCCCTGTTGTTGGCGGCAAGCTGCGTCGCCCCGGCTCACGCGCAGGAAAGCGCCGTCGCGCCATTGCTCCGCCATCTGGCCGATCGCCTCGTTACCGCGGATCAGGTCGCACTGAGCAAATGGGACAGCGGCCAGCCGGTCTACGACCCCGCGCGCGAAGCCAAGGTCATCGCCAACGCCTCGTCGCAGGCGACCGCCTACGGCCTGGCGGCGGCGGACGTGAGCGACGTCTTCACAGACCAGATCGAGGCGAACAAGGAAGTGCAGTACGCCCTGCTGAACGACTGGCGCCGGACTGGAGCCGCGCCCACCGCGCAGCGGCAGAGCCTGCCGGAGGTGATTCGCCCCAAGCTGGACGAACTGCAGAAATCCATCCTGCAAGCCTTGCGCGAGGCTGCCACGGCACGCGGCCAGGCGGACTGCCCCGTGCAGGTGGCGAACGAAACCGGCCGTGTGGCGCAGGAGAAATCGCTCGATTCCCTGCATCGCATTGCACTGGACCGTGCAACGGCACGGCTCTGCTCCACCCGCTGATCCCATGAAAAAACGGCGCGGTCCTCAACGGGCACGCGCCGCAGACGAGAACAAAAAAGCCGGCCCAAGAAGACCGGCTATGCGAGAAGAGGCGATGTTCTCAGCGCCGCGACTATCGGCCAAAAATAGGGTTCTCATTTCCGGCGCTTGCAACGCCTTGATTGACAAACGTGCCCCCTGGGCCTGCCGGGTCAAACTTCTCATCCGGTAGGCCTGCGCTGCAGCTAGAAATCCGCCTCCCCCGCCAAAGTTTTCATTCGCGGTTCCAAAACAAAGAACGAAAATGCCGAAATCGCTCGCAGCGTCTCAAACGTAGCGCATTCGTGGGATGAGCCATTCTTCAATCGCTGCACCCCGCCAGCAAGGCCTGGTGGTCAACTTCTGCTGAGCGAATTCAAGGTCTCGAGCAACACTTCCATGGCCGCGTTGCAATCGGTAGAGTCCTGAGGGTCGGCTAGCAGCGCCGCCAATGCGCGGTCAATGGCTTTGTCCAGAAGTTGCCAATCGTCCGGTGCTCTGGGCCTCAAGCTGGCTTCAGCCGAGTCCCAGGCGACCTCGAGATCCTTGATTCGCGTTTTCGCGGCTGCCAGGTTTCCCTCATCCACGAAGTTGGCCGCGTCGGCGACGATGATTCGGAACGAGGTCAGGTCTCCGAGTTTGGACGCCGAGCGCGCTGCGAAAGCGCTATCCGTGCCCGCAGAGTTTGCATCTGTCGGTTTGGAACAGCCTGCCCCAAGCGACACGAAGACAGCGGCAGCCGCAACGGCGACAGAGCGAGCGATTGAGCAATGAGAATGGCGCATGGGTGTTCCCTCGAGGCTGGCGGTGCGGATGAGTCGGAGGGCCGTCGGTCAATAGATCCGTGCTCTGGGTACCGATCGCGCTCACTAGGACAGCGGACAATCAGTAGATCCATGGGATGCAGCGCTTCGTGCGCTACTGCACTATCAGGGCAACAGCCGGTAGTGACGCCATTGCCAAACGGGTTACACCTGGCCAAGGCCAGCGCAAACCGCGAGGAAGACGGCGGTAGTTTCTCCGACGGTGGGGGACAGGCTCTTGGGCACGCAGAATGAGAAAGTCACATTAGGAACATTGCTAAGCCATCGCTTGAATCGGGACGATCTGAGCGCATTCACGAGACATGCCTCCTGTTGGGTGCCTCCATCGAGGGTAGTCTGAGTGGCAAAACATAGATGAGGCATAGGGCGTTCTTTCCCGCTCACATGGAACTGCCGTTGCTTCACGCCTGTTGAATGCCGGTTATGCCGGTGTCGTATCCCTAAGCCACCCGCGAACCATCGATACGCTCGGCGCCGCCATCAGCGCGAACATAGCGCCGAGCAGTCAATCCCGCTGCGTGCCCGCTGCCGCTCGTGCAGCCGGCGCCAGCAACTGAGTCCTGCCCCGCCTTTCCGCCGGCAACTGGCTTCAGCGGACGCCCGTGCCGAGCACAAACAGGATGCCGGCCCGAGCAACCCGATGCGGACGCGGTTTGCGCCCCGGATAGCGCAAGCGCCATGGCTTCGCCGGCGGGGCAGCAAATCGATCGATGCCCACCGGTCGTCGATCGGAGGGCGATCCATGCCGTGCTCCTCCGTCTCACCACATGCGGGTTGCGCGCACACCATCGACCACGTTATCGGGTGATCTGCAGGCCCAGATAGACCAGCAGTTGCTGCCCATCTTCGGCGGGCGCTCCGAACTCGCGGCCGACCGCGCCCAGCAGCGTGTAGGTGTCATTGATCTTCCAGTGCATGCCGAGGTTCAGCAACGTGTGGTGTACGCCGGGGGCCTGCGTCCTGCGCACCTCGGCAATGCACTCGCGCCCTTCACCGCAGGCGTGGCCAGCAACGATGCCCGCAATCCATTGGCTATCGCCGCCGCCCGAAACGAAGTTGCGGCCAACCTCGGTCGAGACCCCGAAACCTCCGACATCGGTTGCCAACTCAAGCGGCAGGAAGAACTCGTGCCCGTCGCTCGCAATGCCGCGCCGCGTGGATCCATCGAGCATGCTGTGGCTGTACTGCGGATAGGTCGACACCGAGAACCCCGCCTGCTCCTGATCAATGAAGCGCCATTTCACGCCGAAGTTGCCAGTTCCCAGCCCCGACTTCCACCGCTGGCCATCGTCACGGACAAACGTCCAGGGAATGTCGGCCTTGAGCTGGATGTGATCGCCCCAGCCGTAGTTGATGTCGGCGTCGGGTGCGGCCACCTCCAGGCGCCCGTGCGTACGGGTTGCGATCGAGCCGAGGTTGACCTCCCAATGGCCATCGCCGGGCGTTTCGGGGTCGTCTGTCACCATAGGCGGGCCGCCTTGCGCCAGAGCGGGCCCGGCGATTGCGGCACTCGCAATGAGTGCCAACCAGCGCGCTGTGCGGCGCAGACGTGCTCTCACGCTGCTCGAAAATGGCTGATGCATAAGCGTCTCTTGATGGGTGAAGTAGGAAATGAATGCGTCCGCTCAGGATTGGGAGGAGATGGCGGACATGGGCTCCGGACGCGCGCGCGACGCGCCAAGCGAGTCAAACCCGAGGTAAAGCACCGGCGCGATGAACAGCGTGATCAGCTGCGAGAGCAGCAGGCCGCCCACGATCGAAACGCCGAGCGGCTGGCGCAGCTCAGCGCCGGCGCCAATGCAGGCGCTCGCGGGCGAAGTTCGCACTTGCGTCATACAGCGGCTTGCTCCAGACAACGCTCGTGCCGTACGCAGCAGCATTGCCCAGGGTTAGAGAGCGTGCGAGAAGGGCGCGGCAGGCGCAGCGCGCCCCGGCGACACGCAGGTCGCACAGGGATGCGCCCGACGCTGCAGCGCTACTTCGCGTTGCCGGGCAGCACGTCGTAACGCAGCAGTCCGGCCTTGGTGTCCGCCGAACCGCCAACGGCCACGTACAGCCGGTGGAGTTCGGGTACCAGGAACGCCGTCTTTGCGCCCTTTTCCGAAGGCACCCGCGCGATCTCGTCATAGTGGTCGGCATCGCGCTGACGGAACACGGCAATGTAGTCGTCGCCGGCTGCGTAGATGCGGCGGTTCTTTGCGTCGAACATCATGCCGTTGGTGCGGCCCGGCGCATCGAAGCTCGCCACCGATTGCCCGGTCTCCGTATTGATGACCACGAGCTTGAACGGCTTGCGGGTGATCACGAACAAGCGCTTGTTCGTCTCGTCCAGATCGATCTGCGAGTTGTCCTTCCCTTCCTTGATCTGCCAAGTGTTCAGCAGTTGCCCCGTTCTCTTGTCGAGCACGGCAATCTCGCCCTTGCCGGCAACATTGACGAACACGCGCGATCCGGCCTGCTCGGCCACGATGCCTTCCGTAAAGTCGGTATCAAACGTGGTTTCGCCCAGTGTCTTGCCCGAGTCAACATCCACCCGCGTCACCAGGGTCTTGGCCATCTTGGTAGGCGCGTTCTTCCCACCGGTGACAAACCACAGCCGGCGCAACGAACGGTCGTAGCTCATCACGTCAGCGCCCGGCGTCAGCTGGATCGTGCCGATCACCGAGTAGCTCTTGCCGTCGAGCACCTTGCTCAGGGTGGCGCCGCTGTTGCTGACAAACAGCCGATTGGTCTTCGGCTCATAGTGGATGGCGTGCGGCGTCTCCATGCCTTTGACGGTCTTTAGGTGTGCGCCGCTGCGCAGATCGAAGACCTCCAAGGTTCCGCCGTCTTCGCCGGCCAGAAACAGCCGGTTGCCTTTGATGTCCGCACCGAAATGATCGAAATCACCGTCGTACCCGGGCAGATCCGTGCGGCTGAGCAGGTGCAAAGGCTCGCCCGCCAAGGCAACGTTGGACAGCAGCGTCGATGCTGCGAGCGCCACGGCGGTGGCGACCGTGCGAATGTTCACTTTCATGGGAGTCTTCACCCTTCACATATGCGGCGCACCGCTTCAGTTGGCCTGCTCGAACAAGGCGTCGTAGCTTGGGATCTTCCTGGCCAGTGCATCCCGCAGCGCGTTCGACTTCTTCAGGTACGCCATTTCCTGGCTGCTGGTGTTCGGGTTGGCCGGCGGATTCTTGAACGCGTAGACCACCAGGCCGATGTTGTTGCCTTTGGCATCGCGCATGGGCATCAGCACGACGAACTTCTTCGGGTTGTCCTTGGTGCGGTTCCAGCGCGGGTCGACAATGGTGATGCCCTTCTTGATCACGTCGATGTCATCGGGGTCGTCCGCGTTGCCGATACGCTCCGGGTAGGAACCCGCAAACATCGTGAAGATGTCGGTCTGGCCCGGCGGCGTGCCATGCAGCGTGATGCTCAGCAGTTCCGGATGCTTGGACATCGTCTCGTCAGACAGCTTCTGGCCGTAGATCTTGTGGGACGGCGGTGTCCAGTTCTTGTCCGCCCAGGAGGGCGCACTGCTCAAAGCGGCCATGCCGGTCAGTGCTGTTGCCAGTGCCAGCTTGAAGAACTTGTTCATGGGTGTCTCCGTTCTTGAGATGTCGTTGGTCGCATCCGATCTGTGGAAGCGTGAGCCCAGTCTAGTGGGGGACTCTGTACGCTTCCTGTAGTGATCCTTAAAATTCATTCAGCCAGGCTGGCGCCGGATCGAATAGCATCAACGGGACGCGATCACGCACCCTGATCACGCACCGCACGAGAACCACCCTCGCCGCGCTATGAGACTGGAGCACCCCGCATGAAGTCGATCGGCAGCCGCATCACCCTTTGGTATGCCATTACCGTCACGGCAACGCTGGCTTGCCTCTTCATCGCGGGCCATTTCCTGCTCGACCGCTATCTCGTCCGGCAACTCGATGAACTCAACGAGGCGCAGTTCAAGCACCTCAAGGCCACCCTCGGCCGGGACTACGCCAAGCTGACGCCGCCGGAGATCGACGATCGCATCCGCCAGGCCACGGAGTCAGCGTCGTCGCTGTTCTATATCGACATGCATGCGTCGATGGCGAACCGGTTCTTCAAGTCGCGCAACCTGCATGGGCAGTCGATTCCCGACATTGCGGGGGAGCGTGCGTATTCGATCAACATGAGCACGATTGGCGAGGTGCGGGTCAGTGAGTTCCAGCTCGCGCCGTTCGATGTCATCGTGGCCACGCCGCTGGCCCCGGTGAAGGATCTGATGGCCGGATACCGGCTGGTCTTCTTTGGCTTGCTCGGCACCGCGCTGGTGATCAGCGTTGCGGTGGGCTACGGCCTGAGCCGGCTGATCCTCCACCCCGTGCGCGTGATCCAGGCCACCGCCAACCGCATCCGCTCCGACGACCTCAGCCAACGCATCCCGGTTGGTGATGTGAAAGACGAGATCGCACAGCTGTCGGCGTTCCTGAACCAGATGTTCGACCGGCTGGAGATGTCGTTTGCCGAGATTCGGCGCTTCGCGGCGGAGGCATCGCATGAACTCAAGACGCCGATGTCGCTGGTGGCGCTGCATGCCGAGCGACTGCTCGTCAGTGAGGGCCTGACGCAGCAGCAGATGGATTCGGTGGCCGTCATCCTGGAGGAGCTCGGCCGCGTAAACCGGATCATCGATGAGCTGCTGTTCCTCTCGCGCGCGGATGCCGGCGCCGTGCTCCTCGAACTGCGCCCGCAGTCTCCGGTCGCGCTCCTGAGCACCTTCGGCCAGGATGCCTCGGCCCTGGCCGAGCATGGCGGCAAGGTCTTCGACTGGTCACACCGCGGCGAAGGTGAGGTCAACATCGATGGCCCCCGCATCCGGCAAGTCCTGCTGAACCTGCTGACCAACGCCTTGCGGGTGAGCCCCCAGGGCGGTGTGGTGTACCTCGATTCGACATTGGCGGCCGGCATTTGGCGCATCAGCCTGGTGGACGAAGGCCCCGGCCTGACACCCGAGGAATGCGAACGCATCTTTGAACGGTTCGTACGCCTTCCCTCGCCCGGACAGGATCAGCGCGGCAGCGGCTTGGGCCTGGCCATCTGCCGCAGCATTGTCGCAATGCACAAGGGAAAGATCTGGGCCACCAGCCGCGACGTCGGGCGCGGGCTGCGTGTGGTGATCGAGATTCCCGCCGCACCCGCGGCGTAATACCTGCGGCAGGACCAGGATCGACACTTCGGCCTGCCGTTGCGTCGCAAAGGTTTGCCGCGAGCAGTGATCGATCCCGCTGGAGTGATACCGCGCCATCCGTGTCCTTGCGCGCGGCCGCGCCGTGACGGGTCCCAGCGCGGCACTCGCTCCAAAACCACCGAGCCCGCTGCTAGCGCCTGGTCATCTCCACGGTTGCTCGGGCACACCCCTCACAGAGCACCGGCATCTAGGGAAAACCCACCCCGAAATCCGGCGTGACCTGAACGCGCTTTCAGAAACAGTTCACGTTCGAGACAGGCTGGCTGTCTAGTGTATGGGCACGGTTGGAACGACCCAACTACCACGTGATCCCTCGCAACCTAGGACGCATAACGATGAAAACCCGAGACAAACTCCTGCTGTGTTCCGCCGTCGCCGGCATGATGGCCGCAGCTCCTGCCGCACAGGCGGCCGACAAGATCACCCTGATGGTTGGGGGCTACGAGAAGATCATCTATCTGCCCGCCAAGCTGGCCGAAGGCCTGGGCTACTTCAAGGAAGAAGGCCTGAACGTTGAGCTGCTCAACGAAGGCGCCGGCGTGGATGCAGAGAATGAGATGCTGGCCGGTGCTGTGCAGGGCGTGGTGGGTTTCTACGACCACTGCGTCGACCTGCAGTCAAAGGGCAAGTACATCGAGTCGGTCGTGCAGCTTGCCCATGCACCGGGCGAGGTCGAGCTGGTGTCGAGCAAGCTGCCGCAGGTCAAGAGCATGGCCGACCTCAAAGGCAAGACGATGGGCGTGACCGGCCTGGGTTCGTCGACCAATTTCCTGACGCAGTACCTGATGGTCAAGGCCGGTGTGCCGATCGGACAGTTCACCTCGCTGCCGGTGGGCGCAGGCACGACGTTCATCATGGCCATGCAGCAGGACAAGATTCAGGCCGGCATGACAACCGAGCCCACGATCACGCGTCTGCTCAAGACCGGCGAAGCACGCGTCCTGGTCGACCTGCGTACGGCAGAGAAGACCAAGGAAGCACTCGGCGGCACCTATCCGGCCGCCTCGCTCTATATGCCGACGGACTGGGTCGAGAAGAACAAGCCCACCGTGCAGAAACTCACCAACGCCTTCGTGAAAACGCTGCGCTACATCAACACGCACAGCGCGGCAGAGATTGCCGAAAAGATGCCCAAGGATTTCTACGTGGGTGACAAGGACGGTTACGTCAAGGCGCTGGAAAGCGGCAAGGCCATGTTCACGGCAGACGGCGTGATGCCCAAGGGCGGGCCGGAAACCGTGCTGTCGGTGCTGAGCGCGTTCTCGCCGAACGTGAAGGGCAAGAAGATCGACCTTGCAAAGACGTACACGACCGAGTTCGTAACCAAGGTGAAGTGATCATGGGCGCAGCAATGGCACCAACGGCAGCAACCTCCAATCCGGCCATCGAGCTGATCAACGTCAGTCGCCGTTTCCTGACACCGGACGGCAAATCGATGACGGCGATCCGGGATTTCACGATGACCGTCGAGCGCGGCGAGTTCGTTGCCGTTGTCGGCCCGACCGGCTGCGGCAAGTCCACCACGCTCAACCTCATCACCGGCCTGGCAAAACCCTCCGCGGGCGAGGTGCGGCTGTTCGGCAACCCGATCGACGGCATCGACAGCCGCATCGGCTTCGCCTTCCAGACCGATGCGCTCTTTCCGTGGCGCAGCGTGATCGACAACGTCGTCGCAGGCCCGCTGTTCCGCGGCGTTGCGCGCGATGAGGCCTACGCCAGCGCGCGCCAATGGCTGGCGCGCGTCAATCTGTCCGGGCACGAAAGCAAGTTCCCGCACCAGCTCTCGGGCGGCATGCGCAAGCGTGTTTCGCTGGCGCAGACCTTCATCAACGGTCCGCAGATCCTGCTGATGGATGAGCCATTCTCGGCGCTCGACGTACAAACCCGTGTGCTGATGCACGACGAGCTGCTGCGCTTGTGGTCGCAATCGAAGGCGTCGGTGGTGTTCGTCACGCACGATCTGGAAGAGGCCATCACGCTGGCCGACAAGGTCTACGTACTGACCTCCGGCCCGGCAACCGTCAAATCGGTTTACACGATCGATATCCCGCGCCCCCGCGTGGCGAGCGAGATCCGGTACGACCAGCAGTTCATCGATATCTCGCGCACGATCTGGAGCGATCTGCGCGAAGAAGTGCAGCGCGGGGCCTCGCAAGAGGAAGCGCGCGTGGCAAAGGAGGCCGCGTGAACAATCAAGCCACCCTCAAACCCCCGGTCGGCGTCTCCGTTCCATCGGCGGCAGAGATTGAAGCCGCCGCCGCGCGCAGTGCAAAGCGTCGCCGGCAGACCGTCTACTTCTGGCGCTACTTCATTCTCATCGTCTTTCTGGGCGGGTGGGAAGTGCTGGTCCGGATGAAGCTGATCGATGAGTTCTTCTTCTCCAAGCCGTCGGAGATCGTCGCGCGCCTCTACACCTGGTTGACCGAAGGCACGTCCGACGGCCCGCTGTGGTACCACCTGTGGGTGACCATGGAGGAGTCCATGCTGGGCTTCATCACGGGGGCGGTCGCCGGCATCATCGCGGGCATCGCGCTGGGACGAAATCGGATGCTGTCCGATGTCTTCTCGGTCTACATCAAGGTGATCAACTCAGTGCCACGCGTGGTGCTGGCGCCAATCTTCATCATGATCTTCGGCTTGGGCCTGACCTCCAAGGTGGCACTGTCGTTCGTGATGGTGTTCTTCGTAGTGTTCGCCAACGCATTCCAGGGCGTGCGTGAGGCCGACCGCAACCTGCTGGCCAATGCGCAGATCCTGGGTGCGCGCGGCTGGCAACTGACGCGCTCGGTGGTCATCCCGTCGGCTATGAGCTGGATCTTCGCCTCGCTGCACGTCAGCTTCGGCTTTGCCATCGTGGGTGCCATCGTCGGCGAGTTCGTGGGCGCGCGATACGGCATCGGCCTGCTGATCAACATCGCCAAGGGCTCGTTCGATGCAGCCGGGATGTATGCGGCGATCGTCATCATCATGGTGGTGGCGCTCGCGGCCGAATACCTGATGACGCTGGTAGAAATGCGCCTGGCCAAATGGCGTCCGGCACCGCTGCAGGACACGCACTGAGTCGGCACGGGTTCGCTGGAAACCGGCGAACCCTTTCCCTCTCGTTCCCGGTCGGTGCCCCACCCGAACACTTCATCATGATGACCCACAAGACAAGCGCCCAGGCATTGGCCAAGCGGGTACCAAAATGCGCCATCGCCGCCGTGGCACTCGTTGCCGCATCGGTTGTGCAAGCCCAGGTTCCGGCAGCGTTTCCCGTCAAGAGTTACGCCCAGGAACTCGTTGACCGCACCGTCGCACAGCATCCCGACCTCCGGGCCGTCGTGATGCACGTGACCCCGCCCAACGCGGCGGACAACGTCATCATTGCCTCTAACATCGGCCGCATCGGCAAGGCCGCCGATGCCGATGATCTCGACGTGATCGCCACCGGCAAGAACCGCATAGCCATGGACCAGGGCAACAAGCGCATCGAGATCGAACTGCCGCTGCACGACGTGGGCGGGCAGACCATCGGCAGCCTGGGCCTGGTCTGGCGGTATCCGGTCGGCGGCAACCACGCGGAGTTCGAGCGCATCGCCGGCGTTATCCGCGATGCGCTGTCTCGACGCATCCTCAGCCTGCCGAACCTGATGGACCCCTACCCGTTCGCGCCGCTGGTGACCACGAAATCCAGGGCGCAGACGCTGGTGGAGGAAGCCCTCCAGCGCCACCCGGAAGTGACGGTGCTGGCCCTGCGTGCAAAGGTGCAGCCCAAAGGCGAGCTTGTCCTGCTGGGCTCTACCTTCGGGCGCCATGGCAAGAAAGCCGATGCAGACGACTTGAAGGTGCTCGACACCACCGCTCCCATCACCGGCGTGTATTCCAACGGCAAGCGCTTCGGCGTCGACCTCCCGATCCGCAACCGCAGCGGCATCGCCGTCGGGACACTCAACGTCGGTTACGCCTTTGGCAGCGGTCAGGACACGAAAACCCTCACAACCCATGCCCTTGCGCTGCGCGACGAACTGCAGACGCGCATTGCGGCAACACCGGCGCTAGAGGAGATCGACCCGTGATGCTCAAGCTCAGGAAGGCGTTCGCCCCGCTGCTGGCGGCCACGCTGCTGACCGGTGCGGCCTGCGCGACCGCTGCTGTGCCCGCACAACCGGGCACCGGCACCACGGCGCTGTCCAGCATCGGCAGCCGGGAGATGGGCCCGCTGATGGACGCGTGGCTGCAGGCATTGCACCAGCGGCAGCCCGGCTTCAACCGGGGCCCGCGCTGGCAGCATGTGGGCGATGCCGCGGCAATCGGCGCGCTGATGTTTGAACTCGCGGACGTCGCCCCGATGACGCGCCCGCCGCTACCGGCCGAGCTCGCGCCCTACGCGCACCAGTTCGCCGGCGACATGATGAAGACGCCGATGCTCGTGCAGGTGGCCCAACGCAACGGCAAACCCGTCTACCTGGCGTTCAACAAGCGGCCCGACGCGCCGCTGCCACCGGCGGTGAAGGATTTCGCTACGTTTGCGTTGAGCCCCGAGGGGCAGCAGATCGCCGCACACCAGCCCGGCTTTGCACCGTTGCCCGCCAACCAGATCGCGCAAGAACTGCCCAGGCTCGATGGCTATCGCGCCACGCTCGACCCCGCGCTGCCCCGCTACGTTGCGGGTGCGCCGGTCAAGGGCGAGATCCGCAGCGTCGGCAGCGACGGCATGAAATCGTTGATGGAGCGCTGGATGCACGACTTTCACGCGCTGCAGCCCGGCGTTCGCAAAGGTGACCGCTGGGAGCACCTCGGCACACTGAACGGCTTCCATGCGCTGATGGCCGGCGAAACCGATCTGGCCCCCATGGGGCGCGAACTCTGGCCCGACGAGGCGGCATCGTTCGCCCAACTGAATGCCGGGCGCGAACCCTTCGAGATCCGCGTCGCGCGGGGTGGGTTCGACACCCAGCAGCGCACCACGGCGCAGGCGGTGTTCGTCAATGCGGTCAACCCGATCGAGCGGCTCACGCTGCAGCAGCTGGCCGCGATTTTCGGCCAATCGCCCACCATCACGCGCTGGGGCCAGCTCGGCCTGACGGGCGAATGGGCCGATCGCCCGATCACGCTCGACGTACCGCCCCTCGTCACGCCAAACGCCATGTCGATGCAGATCATGGCGCTCAAGGGTGGCGCGTGGAGCAACACCGTGCACGAGGCGTCCGTGGTCGACACCGCAAAAACCATCGCGGCCGACACGGGAGCAATGGGCTTCGGCGGTTTCGAAGACGGCGGGCCGGGGGTGAAGCCCGTTCCGATAGCCCGGGACGCCGACAGCCCCGCCATCAACGGAACGCACGAGACTGCATCGAATGGCCGCTACCCGCTGACGCGCTACATGTACGTCCGGCTGCGACGCAACCCGGGCGAGCCGGTGCCTGCGGCGATCAAGGAGTTCCTGCGCTACGTGCTCAGTCGCCAAGGTCAGGAGCCCATCCTGTACTCCGGCTACTACCCCCTGACCGCGCAAGAGGTGAAGGAAGAGCTTGCCAAGCTCGAATAGGCTGGAAGGCGAAAACGAACCGGCATAGAACGACAACACGAGAGGAGATAACCGCCATGCACCGATCCATCACGCTAGCCGCCACGGCGCTGGCTGCCGCCGCATCGCTGGCGATGCTGGCGCCGGCCCACGCGCAGGCACAGCCGAGCGCGACGCCCATGCTGATGTGGGTCACGCCGACGACCCCGACGAACACGCCGCAGACCGAAGCACAGGCCAAGGCCGGCGTGGAGCACGGCCGAGACCTGCCGGCGCCGGAAGTCCTGCAGCCCACGCTGGATACGCAGCTCCCGCCCTATCAGCCGCGGCGCGACATCAAGATCAGCGGCACCTTCAAGGGCGCGGCGTCCGACGTGCTGGTGGTCCTCGCTCAGAAGTGGATGGAGAAGTTCAAGGCCTACTACCCAGACGTCAATCTGTCGATCTCGCCGCCGTATGCGGGCAGCCTGGGGGCCATCGAGCTGATCAAGGGCGACCTGGATTTCGTCTTCGTCTCGCGCGAGTTGAAGCCCGATGACATCAGCAAGTTCAAGGCCAAGTTCGGCTACGACCCGTTGAGCGTGCCAATCTCGGGCGGTTCGTACCGGCACTTCGGCGCACTCGACACCGTCGCCTTCTTCGTCAACAAGGACAATCCGATCGAGCAGATCACCTTCCAGCAGCTCGACCAGATGTACTCGTCCACGCATGCCCGTGGGGGTGCCGCCATTACCAAGTGGGGCGACCTGGGCCTGACCGGCGAGTGGGCCGACAAGCCGATCAACCTGTACGGCATCCGCCCCTGGAACGGCTTTGAGGAGTTCGTGCGCCAGCGGGTGCTGAGCGCGGACGGCAAGCGCGGCGAATGGCGCGATGGCATCAAGTTCGAGAAGCTCGTGTTCCCGATGGCCAAGGACGTCGCTACCGACCGGTACGCCATTGGGTATTCGGGCATGGCCTACATGGATGCGCCCGTCAAGCTCGTGCCACTGGTCGAGAAGGCTGGCGACACACCGCAGGCCCCGACTTATGAGAACGTTGCCCTGGCCACGTATCCGTTGAGCCGCCTGACCTACTTCAACACCAACAAGACCCCGGGCAAGCCGCTGCCCCCGGCACTGGAGGAGTTCCTGAAGTTCGTACTCAGCCGCGAGGGGCAGCAGGTGGTACTCGACCATGCACGCTATGTGCCGCTACGAGCATCGCAGGCGAGCACCGCGCGCGCATTGGTGGAGGGCCGCGCCAACTGACAACGCCACGGACCTGCTGACACAGGCCGATGCCCGCGACGGCATCTGTCGGGCAGTACCAACACGCACCAGGCCGACATGACAGGCCGGGCAACAATAAAGGTGGAGACAATATGAAACTGGCCAAGACAACCCTGGCCCTGGCGATCCTGTTGGCGATCCCGCAAATGCGGGCGCTGGCTGCAGATGCACAAACGCCGAGTGCGCGGGACAGCCAGGTCGATCGCAAGGGCGGGGTGCAATCCTATGCGCAGTATCTCGTCGACAGTTACGCACGACGGCATGCGGAACTGGTCGGCATCGAGTTGCACGCCGCACTGCCAGGCGGGCAGAGCACGATCGTGGCTTCGAGAACGCCCGAACTTGTGGGCACCCCCTCCAGCCCGGAAGACGTGGCCGTGTTCCGCACTGGACGGGCAATGGTCGAGATCAACCGCAAGGGCGACCAAAACGTCGAGGTGACCCTGCCGCTGTTCGACATCGCCCGGCGGCCCATTGGCATTGCGGAGCTGACCTTCCCTTATGTGCCCGGTACCGATGAAGACGCCCTGCTGCATCAGGCCGCGCAATACCGCAATGACCTTAGCCGCCGCATTCTCGATCCGGAGAGCCTGACGGCGCCGATGCAGCTCGACGAACGCATCCCCACCGAGTCCTATGCGCAGTTCCTGATCGACGACGCGCTTGAGCAGTATCCCGGCGTGGAGGTTCTGGCGCTGCACGCGCGTACGGCGAAGGTTGCGGGCTATCCCATCATCGCGTCCAACATTGGCCGATACGGCAAAGCAGCAGAGCCCGGTGATCTGGCCGTCATTGAAAGCGGAACACCCCACGGGGCCGTCGATGCACGTGGCGCCCGCTATGAATGGAAGGTGCCGGTCAAGGACGCGGTGGGCACCACGATCGGTGTCCTGGCTGTGGTGTTTCCGTATTCCTCCCGCACGGATCCGGAGGCGTTACGCACGCAGGCCGAGCGCATCGCCGACCGTTTGCGCAGCCGCATTTCGATCGCGTCCGGGCTGGATGCGCCGTACGCGGCCGCGGGCGTGGCGCCGCGCAGCGACGCCATCAAGGAATACAACAAGCCCGAGCTGGCCAACGAACAAAGCCTGCCGATGACCAAGGAGGTGTCTTCCGGCCACGCACTGAGCCAGACGCAGGAAGGCTATACGGAGGCGATCAAGAACGTGGCCGGCGTGGTGTCCACCAACTCGGCGGGCAGCGCCAATGATGCCTTCGCCATTCGCGGCATCAAGCTCAACCTGTTCTCTAATTACCGCCTGGACGGCGGCCTGCCGATCACAGGCGTCATCACCAACCCGATCGAGAACAAGGAGCGCGTTGAAACGCTCAAGGGCGCCAACGCGCTGATGTTCGGGATCGCCAGCCCGGCCGGCATCATCAACTTCGTCACCAAGCGCGCGGGCGAGCAAGATGTCACCACGTTCGGCCTGGCGGGCAACACGTTCGGGCAGTACGGCGGCAGCGTCGACATTGGTCGGCGCTACGGCCCACAGAAGCAGCTTGGCGTGCGGCTGAACGCCTCAGCCACGCACTACGAGAACGGCGTCCACGATCTGGGCGGCAACGGCGAATTCGTCAGCCTCGGCCTGGATCTGAAGGCCACCTCGCGGCTCACCTTCCAGAGCGACTTCGAGTACTACCGCCGCGAGGTACCTGAGCAGGCCGGCATCTCGCTCAAGCCAGCCGTCAATGGCGTCATACCGATCACGCGCGTGCCGGACCCGCGCAACCTGCTCTCTGGCCGGTGGGACTTGTACACCCCTGAAACCTTCAACTGGCAGGGCCGCGCCGACTACCAGATCAGCGACGACTGGAAGGTCTTCACCCAACTCGGCTATTCGGGCTCGCACCGCCACCGCACCACCGTGCGCATCTCCGGCTACGATCTGAACACCGGCGCCAACGGCCTGGTGAACGTGCAGCCGGTCACCAACGAATATCGCAATACCTTCATCCGCACCGAAGTGCTGGGCCATTTTGCGACCGGGCCCATCACGCACGATCTCACCCTGGGCGTCTCGCGCACGTCGCGCTATTCGCTGGCCGCCGACGTGCAGAACATGACGCTGCCACAGCGCCAGAACATCTTCGACCCGATCGTCCTGAACCCACCGGTCTACACCAAGCCCGGGGTGACCAGCCCGTCGCAGACGAGCACCGACGCAGCGGTGTACGCCTATGACACGATCGCACTCACCAAGCGCCTGAAGCTGCTGGTGGGGGCGCGGCAGGTGCTCGACACGGAGGAATCCGGCTCCGTCACGTCGCAGAACCATGTGTTCTCGCCGGCGTATGGGGTGCTGTTCGACGTGCTGCCCACCACCACGCTGTTCGCCAGCTACATGCAGGGGCTCGAAGCTGGCGGCACAGCGCCCGCGAATGCTGCAAACGCGAACGTGATCCTGGCACCGGCCATCTCGAAGCAGAAGGAATTCGGCATCCGCGATTCGTTCTTTAAGGGGCTGTCGGTTAGTGCGTCGTATTTCGAGATCACGCGCGGTAATGCGGTGACCGACCCGGTCACCAACATTTTTGGCTACAGCGGCGACCTGTCTTACAAGGGTGTCGAGGCCACGGCAACCTATGAGATCAACCGCGCCTGGCGCATCCACGCTGCGGTGCTGCGTCTGAAAGCTCGACAGGAGGCCCCGAACCAGCCCCTGATCAACGGCATGACACCGGAGAACACACCGGACTGGACCGGCAACCTTGGCGTGTCGTACAGCCCTGCTGCGGTGCCTGGGCTGACGTTGCGCGGCGGCGTTGCATTGATCTCCAAGCGGCCCGTCAACGCGCAGGACCAGGGCTATATCCCGGGCTACAGCCTCTACAACATCGGTGCCAGCTACACCACCCGCATTCAGGGGCGCCGCACCACATTCCAGCTCGCGATCGACAACCTCGCCAACAAGCGTTACTGGAACTCCGTGACGACCGGCACCTACGGCATCGGCATGGACCGCACCATCAAGTTCAACGTCAAGTTCGACATGTAATCGGGGCCCCGTGGCAGACGTGCGCACGTTTCACGTTTGCCAGAGCCAATCCTGAACGAACTTTCAGGTCACATTCATCCTGCATTCGGGTGCGGCACCTAAGGTAGAGACGATCACGCCCAACCGAGCGTCGACACCCAAACTAGGAGACATCCATGACAAGGACAGCCACCCTGGCCGTCAGTATCGCAGCCGCAATCTGCGCGCTGAGTGCCGTACCCGCCCATGCACTGAAGTACGCAGCGCCGGAGCATTCGCTGAAGGCCGACCCGTCGATTCCGAAATGGAATCCGGGCCCGGTCGAGAGCAAACCCGAAGAGGAGCTGAATATCGTCGGCGCCGACATCATGGACGAGATGGTGATGGAGTGGACCAAGATCTATCGCAAGCAGTATCCGCGCCTGTCGCTCACGATGGACCTGCGTGCTTCCGGAGCCGGCGCACCAGGCCTGGTTTCGGGCAAGGGAGACCTTGCGCCAGTCGGCCGCGAAATGTTTCCGGCCGAGCGCAAGGCCTTCGTCGACAAGTTCGGCTATGAGCCGCTCGAGATCAAAGTCGCCACGGGCAGCGTCGGCTCGCTGGGCAAGACCGCGGCCAGCATCATCCTCGTCGACAAGGACAACCCGATCGATTGCCTGAGCCTGCCGCAACTCGATGCCATCTACTCGAAGACGCGCAAGCTCGGCTACAAGGAAGTCAATACCTGGGGCGACCTCGGCGCTACGGGGGATTGGGCTTCACGCCCGATTCATCTCTACGGCCTGAAGCCCGTCAACGGCATCGAGCAGTACTTCAAAGAAGTCGCGATGCACGGCGGCGAATACAAGGACAACATCCAGTTCGTCAAAGGCAAGGGCTTCACGCACGCGTTCACCGTCGCGGCTGAGGATATGGCCACGCACCCGGGGGGCCTGACCTACGCGCTGATGGCAAACGTCACGCCCAACGTGAAGGTCCTGAAGCTCTCTTCCACGCAAGGCGGCACCTGCTATGCGCCGACGGTGGAGAGCGTCTATGCGCACAAGTATCCGTTCAGCCGCTACGTCTACATCTACGTCAACAAGGCCCCCGGCAAGCCGCTTGAACCGAAGGTCAAGGAGTTCCTCAAGCTCGTGCTGAGCGAGGAAGGCCAGCAGGCGGTGGCCAACGAACGCGTCTTCATTCCGCTTCAGCCGGAAGTGGTGAAGGAGGAATTGAAGAAGCTCGACTAAGAAGACACGACCGTATTCGCCCGGCGCAGCCGTTAACCACAACGGATGCGCCGCGAGCGCACGGACGGGGTGGAAGACAACCCCATGCATGCAGTCCCCGTCCGGAAGAGGAACCGCCAAGTGGGATGCATCATCGCTGTGGTGCGACTTTCGCGGTCTCCGCAACCGCGGCTGCAAGCAATGCCCGCGAGCGTGCCGAAGAACTGCGGCAGCTGTCTGCGCCGGACTGATTTCATGCAATCGGCGCCGCCGGCGCGCCCCCCAGGGCAGGGTCAAAGGAGCTGGTATCCGACTCCGCGCACGGTCTTGAAAAGCGGCTTGCCCGGTACTTCGAGCTTGGCACGCAGCCGGCTCATGTAGACATCCAGCAGATTGGTATCAACGTCGTAGTGCGCCGACCAGATCTTTTCTGAGATCAGCGTGCGAGGCAGGATCCGCCCCTGGTTCTGCATGAAGACTTCGAGCAGCGCGTACTCCCGGCTGGTCAGGTCGACCGCCTTGCCGTTGAGGGTAACGGTATGGCTGAGCAGATCAAGGCAGATGCCGGCATGTTCGAGCACCACCTGCTTGACGGCGGCATGGCGGCGGACCAGCGATCGCACGCGCGCAAGCAGTTCTTCCAGACTGAATGGCTTGGCGAGGTAATCGTCGGCACCGATATCCAGCCCTTTCACGCGGTCCTGTACGCCATCACGTGCGCTCAGGATCAGCACCGGCTCTTGGAACCCGCCCTTGCGCCAAGTACGGAGCAGATCAAGACCATCGCCGTCCGGCAACCCCAGATCGAGGATCACGACATCGTAAGCAGACTCAACGATGGCATCGGTCGCGGCTGCGCAGGTCCGGGCCAGCGTGACGGTGTATGAGCACTCCGTCAGCCCCTGCTGAAGGAACCGGCCTAACCGATCTTGATCTTCAACAATCAGTGCCTTCATACACATCCTCGGCTAGTTCCATCTGGCATTTCGCGCACCACAAGCGGACGCAGCGCCTCAACTCCAGATGATGCTTGCTTATCAGCTGATTGCAATCAGGACTGGTACGTAGAGAACGATTTCCCACGACGATTCCGACGACACCAAACACGCGCAGGGCACGAAAACTGCCCATCCATGCGTGACATAAGTCTGCAGGAAGAAACTTGCGCACCAGAATTCGACATACCGTCACTCGCATGCGTCCCAGATGTGGCCCTGCTCAATGAAACGGAATCTCGAAAATCCACTTGATCGTCCAGCGGTCCGTAGCACGCGTCAGGCCGCGGCCGATGCCGAGGTTGAAAACGAACGGTTTGCGATCCACGTCGAATACAAGGAAGACGGTGTGCTGCTGCTCGCGCAACGGCGCAAGATGGTTAATGCGTCCCAAGCCCGCGTAGTACTCCAGCCCGGTGCGCACACCGGGCGCCACCGTACGGGTAACCTTGAAGGCCGGCACCGCTTCGGGAACACCGCTGCGATCTGGCCCGCTCAGGTTCCAATCGAGTACGGGGTTGAGTCCCACAAACATTGTTCGTTCTGATAACCGTAGATGGGGCGTAACTCCCCCGCCTGCTGAGACTGTTCGAGCCGGGATGCGACGTGGGCCAGCTCAACGTTGATACCAGCGAAGCGGCCAACGCCGTCCTCCGTCCGCACTGGCATCCACTTCATGCGCACCTTGGGGCCGGTGACGTAGAAGGTGCTGTCCCGCGTGAGTGCGGTCGGAACGTACAGCCCAAGCTCGATTGACGGCGTCAAGCCATAGGAGAACTCGGCGGTCGCGCGCCAGCCATGCGGCGTCGTGACCTCGCCCTGATACGACCGTTCCCCGATACCGCTGGGGGTGGTGTTGAGGTGCAACTCCAAGCCCAATTCGCCCGGCGCATTGATGTCGCCGGTGTAGACCTGGATTTCATCGGGGAGTACGGCATGGGCCGACCCAGCGGACAAGCCAAGCACGGCAGCAAGCCCGGCGGCACGCACAGCGCGCGATAACGGCATCGATCACTTCCTCGCAGTGTTCGCGGAGCGCAGCACGCATCAGCGCAGGGTCTTGAGCGCTTCGTCAACGAATGCGTTGGTATAGGTCCGGTCGATCTTCACCGATCCGTAGCTCGGGTTGGCTGCCGCCAGGGTGCGCCATTCCTTCTCGGCACCGTCTTCCGGCATGCGTCCATCGTTGGCGAACATCGGAATCTCTTGCTTGAGCACCGTCAGATAGGCGGCACGATCCTTCCCGCTGATCTCCTTCGGGATGACCGCCAGGATCTCTTCAGGCGTATGGGTGTTGATGTAGCGCAGCGTACGAACAAATGCCCGCGCCAGATGGCGAGCGATTTCCGGATGCGCCTGCACGCGCGCGCTCGACATGTACACCGTGCTCGACGGGAACAGCGCGCCCAGATTCCGGCGCGTGCCGTCAACCGTGGTCAGGTCGGCAAACACGGTGGCAACGCCTTTCGACTCATAGGCATCTCCGTCGGGGGTAGGGGCGACAACGAACTCTGCCCGCCCGTCGCGCAGCGCTTCGATGTTCCTCTCCTTCCCGTCCGTCCCGAGACGCGTGTAATCGCCGATGCCGTGTCCGCCTGCCAGCACCAGTGCGTTGGCCAGCGTGCTCTTCGACGAGCCAGCCCCGCCGGCAATAAAGCGCGCGCCCTTGAGGTCGGCTACGCTGCGGTACTTCTCTTTTGCTTGGTTGGCCACCAGCACCTTGGCGCCAGGCGTGACACCCAGCGTGACCACCGCCTCGGTAGCGATGCCGCGCGACTGGTTGACCACGTTGTGGTGGTAGTACGCCATCACGGCGTCAACGCGGCCATCGTTAAGCATCTCGGCGGTCGATACGTCGTCACGGATGTTCATGACGGTCACGGTGGTCCGTCCATCGTTCAGATAGCCGAGGCGTTCGGCCAGAACCACGGGGAAATTGCGGATCGCCTTGATCTCGTCAACCAGCAGGACAATGCGCTCCGGCACAGCAACGGCATCAGAAAAAGCCGGCTCGGCAGCCAGCGCGCGGCCCGCAAGCAGGCCAAGGAACGTCAGGGCAACGATTCTGGTTTTCATTGGAGAATCCTCAACAGCGCGTTATTCATGGCTCACGGCGAGACGATCGGCGACCACCACCTGCAACTCCGTACGCACGTCTTTCTTGCCGTCGCTGATCGCCTTCCATTCCGGGTTGGCCTTCAGCCGCGCGCGCACTTTCGCGACGACCGCCTCACGCGCGCTCAACGCGGCTTCGTCCTTGTATTGCAGCACCACCATCGCGTTCCACGGGCGTCCGGCCGGGAACCGGCTCGTATAGAGCGAATACCCCTGCAGCACGCCCTCTTCCATCCATCCCTTGAACTGCGGAATGACATAGCCGTCTGCGTACTTCTCATAGTCGGGCTCCGACACCAGCGTCTTGTAGGGGATGACCACGTACACCGCATGCGCAGACTTGCCATCCAACGATGCCAGCCGCTTCATATCGACCGGTGTTGTGTGGATCGAGGTCGTGACCGTCGCCGCCTCCTTCGGAAGGCCCGCTGGTCGTGTCCGCTCGATGTCTCGCCAGCGATACAGGTCGTCCGGTGTAGCGAATGTCAGCACGGCCAAGGCATCCCAGTTGTCCGAATCGGCGTAGCGATTGAAGAGCAGGTTGTACTGCTTGATCCGTCCGTCCCGCTTCCAGCGCGCAAGCTCGAGCGCGGTCGACTGCTCCATCGCCCGACGAAGCGCCGGCCGGTTCGCGGGAGTGGTCTGGTAGGTGATGATCAGTGACTGCGCCTCGCTGGCGGCAGGCTCCGCCGCACCGGAAACGCCGGCATGAAGTGCCCCCATCAGCGCGGCGACAGCTCCGACGGTGCGCGCGATTGCTCGAATCGAGTTGAGTGCCATGAGTATTCCGTCAGGACGACATCGTAAGAAAACAAGAAACTGCGGCCCGCGTGGTGCGGGCATCCCCGAGGCGGTCAGATGTCCAGCACAAGAAGCTCGCCCTTGGCGCGCGAGCAGCACGGCGTGAAGTGCCCGCTCCTCTGCCGCTGCGCGTCCGTGAGCACGCAATCGAGATGTTCCACCTCTCCGGCAATCACCCGCGTGACACACGTGCCGCAGACGCCCGCCTCGCAAGAGGTCGGAATCTTCACGCCGTGCTCGGCCAGTAACGCGGTGACCGTCATGTGCTGGGGCACCCGGTAGACCTTGCCGGTGCTGGCGAGCTGCACATCAAAGGCATGCGTGGTGGAGGGCTTGCCCAGAATGGGCCCGAAGCGTTCGCAGTGCAGTTGCCGCTCCGGCCAGCCACGTTGCCGTGCGGCGGTCAGTACCGCATGGACGAAACCCGACGGTCCGCACACATACACGTGCGTACCGGCCGGCTGCCTGTCGAGCACCTGTTCGACATTGATCCGGGGCAGCGGACCAGCATCGCTGAAGTAATACGTCACCCGGCGTGCAAACGGTGCCTGCGCAAGCCGCTGCAGAAAGGCTGCCCGGGGCCGCGAGCGCGCGCAGTAGTGCATTTCGAACTCCGCCGCGCGGCGCGACAGCCGCTCCGCCATGCTCACGATGGGCGTGATACCGATGCCACCCGCAAGCAGCAGCGAATGCGGCGCGGACTCGTCCAGCGCAAAGCGGTTGCTGGGCTTGCCGATCTCCAGCAAGTCCCCTTCGCGAATGTGCTCGTGCATCGCAATCGATCCGCCGCGCGAAGGATCGGTCCGCAGTACTGCAATCACATAACGGTGCTGCTCCTGCGGGTCATTGCACAGCGAGTACTGGCGCACCATACCGTTGCTCAAGTGCACATCGATATGCGCACCTGCAGTGAACTGCGGCAGCTTTTTCCCGGCCGGGTGCACCAGCTCGAATGCGCAGACGGCATCCGCTTCCTTCATCTTCTTCGCAACACGCACCACCAGGCGTGAGCGGTTCGACGTACTGCGCCGCATCCGACGCAGGGTGTTGCAGATACCGGTGTAAGCCAGCACGGGCACGCAAAGCGCACCGAACATGAGGAGCAATTTACCGAACACGCCGCCGACCAGGCCGGTGTGCCACGACAGCAGCCAAAAGTAGAGCTTGTGCCCCAGACTGCTTTGCGCGTAAGGAACGTACTTCAGCACCTTCCCCGTATACGCATCCAGGTACAGCATCGTGCGTGCGTTTGCGTGCGGCGCATCGCGGTCGATCAGGTACATCTCGACCGGCGCACGCGGCTTTTCCGGAATGTGCATCAGCGCATCGCGCGGCTGGGGCGAAAGCGACAGCGCTGTCTGCCAGAACCGCTCAAGCGGCAGGTGCGTTGCGCCGGTCGCGGGCACCTCCGACTTTGGCGGCTTGGCGGGTGTAGGTGAACCAACGAGCGTGTACAGACCATGCGCATACCAGTCGAACGCCTGCGGCAGGCCGCTCAGCACCATCGACAGCAGGATCAGACTGCCATAGATGCCCGCCGTCCGATGCAGGCGATATGTCGACACCGCGCGCGTCGTTCCGGATCTGAGCGAGAACGCATCCCGCCAGCCACTGCGCGGCCACCACAACATCGCGCCACCACAGACCAGCAGCACGCCAAACACCATCGCGCTTGTCCCGGTGATGAGGCTGCCGTTCTTCATGAAGCGGAAGCGGTGAATCTTTTCAATGGTGCCGAGCAGACCGCCATAGCGAGCCCGCTCGCCCAGCACAGCGCCGGTACATGGATTGAGGTAGACGAAATGCTGATCAGTGAACCGGACCATCGCAGACGGCATGCGCGGTGCATTGGGCTCGCCAGCAACCAGCCGGACGTAGTCGAGCGTTGCGATGGGCCGCAGCGCGGCTGCATTGGCTGTGAGCGTGTCGACCGGCACGCGGCCCGTGCAGGTCGGCACCGTCAGCAGTTCGCGATTGAACACCGGCTCCAGTTCTGGACGGAATGCGATCGATGCCCCTGTCACGGCCATCAGCAGGATCACGAGCCCAACCGTCAAGCCGGAATAGCGATGCATCTGAAGGAGGCGGGACCGGAAAGCGGGTGTCATGCGCGGCTCGGTTGATGACTGTTCATGCCGCCATTCTTGGTTCACGAACCTGAACGGAAACTGAATCCTGGGAGAAAGTCAGGGTAAGTCCTAAGGGGACTTCAAAACACACGCGATCCGGCCCTAAAGTGGCCACAGGATGTCTGGGATTGGGGTGAGGACCTGTCTGGTTCGCCCACAATGCAGCGAGGGGTCATCAGCGCGTCAAGCCTGCTTGACCTTGGAGCTTCGCATCGTCTCAGTGCCGACCAAGTTATCGGAATCAAACACGACAGGTAGCCTCTTTCGAGCCAGAATCGGATGAGGAGGATGGCTCTCGACTCAGTTCAAACCTCACGATATCCGCCTGCATCGATCATGTTGGTGAGAACGTAGTGACGCTTCAACTGGTCGCGCGCACCCTGTACCTGTTTCGACGGGACATCGATCGCTTGCCGCAGCGGCATCTTCGGACGGAAACCAGACGAAGCACGAGTCAAGATGCTGGCCGCAAAATTCGGTGGACGGCTCTTGGAGCGCGTTCATACATGCTCCCTGCTTCCTGGAGCAAAACCATTCCTTGCAAATCGGCATGGTCATCAATCGCTGCATCTGATCTGCGGCACCCGCCAGAGGGACCTGGACACGATCGTCGCACGGCTAGGATTGACGCACGACTTTGACAGCATCGTCGGCGCCCCCACCGGAAAGCGAGATGCCTTCTTGTCCATCCTCGTGGGAGATCAAATGCTTCCGCATCAAGCGTTAGCCATCGGCGATTCGATGACTGAACTACGGGCAGCACAAGCACTTCGCATCCCGTTCATTGGAATCGCTAGTCCAGATGCGCCGGACACGTTTCCTGCCGAAACGGTCGTCCTACCCAACCTTGCGGCGGCCGACGCTATGTGGAACTGCGGCCGGTAAGTAGCAGAAAATCAGCACGTGTGCCTCGGTGGTGAGCCGTCGACATCGATCCCAGACACATGGTGCCAACAGCGCAAGATCTCCCAATGGTGTGCGCCAGTCTCACGCGCTGGCGATAAAAATAGCCGGTCCAAAAGACCGGCCATCCTGAAGACACTACTTCCAGAACTTCAAAAATTCCACATGAATTCTATATTTTACGAATGAAAACCCTTTTTTAACTATGAGGACTATTTTTTAATCCGATAACGGCGCCAGGATTTGCGTCAGCCCAGATCCACAGGCACAAAAATCTTCGTATCGTCACGCTGCACCAGCAGGGCGACATGCTTGCCGGCGCGGTCCACCAGCGTGCGCAGCTCCTGCACCGACGACACTGGCGTGCCGTTGAGCGACAGGATCACGTCGCCCGGTTGGATGCCGACCTTGGCCGACGGGCCGGTCACGTCCATCACCACCAGGCCGCCGGGCAGGCCGTTCTGGCGCTTCTCTTCCGGTTGCAGCGGCCGCACCGCCAGGCCCAGGCGGCCTTGGTCCGGCGCCGCCTTTTCACTGGACGCCACTTTGGCATCCTTGGCGGCGCCCACGGTCACAGTCAGTGTGGTCGGCTTGCCCTGGCGGATGATCTGCAGCGGCACAGTAGAGCCCGGCTTGATGTCGGCCACCTGTTCGGGCAGATCGCCCGACCGGTCGATACGTGCATCGCCAATCTGCAGGATCACGTCGCCAGGTTGCAGGCCGGCCTTGGCTGCGGGGCCGCCGTCTTCCACCGAGTTCACCAATGCGCCTTCCGGCTTGGGCAGCTTGAAGGAATCGGCAAGCGACTGGTCGACCTCCTGCACCGCAATGCCCAGGCGGCCACGCGTGACCTTGCCGGTGGACACAAGCTGCTGCTCCACCTTCATCGCCACATCGATCGGCACGGCAAACGACAGGCCCTGGTAGCCGCCGGTCTGGCTGTAGATCTGCGAGTTGATGCCGATCACCTCGCCGCGCTGGTTGAACAGCGGGCCGCCCGAGTTGCCGGGGTTCACGGCCACATCGGTCTGGATGAAGGGCACATAGGTGTCGTCCGGCAGCGAGCGCGACTTGGCACTCACGATGCCCGCCGTGACGGTGTTCTCGAAACCGTACGGCGAACCGATGGCCAGCACGGGCTCGCCCACCTTGGTGTTGGCGGGGCTGCCGATCTGCACCACCGGCAGGTTCTTGGCCGAGATGCGCAGCACTGCCACGTCGGATTGCTTATCGACCCCCAGCACCTTGGCCTTGAACTCGCGGCGGTCGGTCAGCTTGACGTTGACCTCCTGCGCGCCATCCACCACGTGGGCGTTGGTGAGGATCAGCCCATCTGCCGAGACGATGAAACCCGAGCCCAGACCGCGCACGATCTGGTCGCCACGCTGCTGCGGCATCTGCGGCATGAACCGCTTGAAGAATTCGGAGAACGGATCATCCGGGCTCATGCCGGGCGGCAGGCCCTGCATGCTGGTGCGCTGGGCATGCGCGGTGGTGCTGATGTTAACCACGGCCGGGCCGTAACGGTCGACGATGCCGGAGAAGTCCATGGGCGCTGCCACGGCCACCGGCGCCACGCCGGAAGCGGGCGCGGTCGTTGCCGTTGCGGTGGCAACGGGTGCCGCCACCGCACGTGAAATCATGTCTTTCTGAAGATAGGCATAGCCGCCTGCAACGGCGACCACAGCGGCCAGGCCAGCCGCACTGCGTGCCAGGGTTTGACGCGTCATTGTCGTGTCCTCTCTTGCTGAGCACGAGGGTCACGGCCTGCGGAGTCGCCGGCCGTGCCCATCGGTTGAAGGCATCGTAGGCGGGCAAACTTAAACGAGACTTAAACGTGGACGGCGTACGCGGACATCACACGAAACAAAATGTTTCTACGTGTTGGCCTTGAAGGGGAAACGCAGCACCACGCGCAAGCCGCCGCCTTCGCGCGCTTCCAGCGCCAGGGTAGCGTCATGCGCCTGCGCGATCTCCCGAACGATGGCGAGCCCCAGGCCGCTGCCTCCGGTGGGCGCCTGCGCGGGACGATAGAACCGATCGAGCACGCGCTCGCGTTCCTCCGCGGGGATGCCCGGGCCGTTGTCCTCGACCACGAGCTGCGCGCCGCCGTCGGGCGTGTGTGCGGTCGACACATCGACGCGCGCACCGCGCGGGCAGTAGTTCAGCGCGTTGTCGACAAGGTTCACCAGCAGCACGCGCAGCGCATCGGCATTACCGATGACGGATGCGGGCTGCGACTCCACCGCGATCCCCAGGTCAATGCCCTTGAGCACTGCCGCCGGTGAAAGTTCGGCAACCACATCGGCCGCCACGGCGTCGAGCGCAACCGTTGCGCGCTGCGTATCGGCAGCGCCCGGCTCCTGCCGCGCGAGCGTCAGCAACTGGCCAACGAGGCGAATCATGCGTTCCACACCACGATGCAGATCGGCGTGCGCGGCGCGGCGTTCGTCTTCGTTCTCGGCACGGTCGGCCACCTGCAGCTGCAGCTTGAGCGCAGCCAGAGGCGTACGCAGCGCGTGGGCGGCGTCGGCGACGAACGCGCGCTGGTGCGCAAGTGCGGTGCCGAGTCGCGCCAGCAGATCGTTCAACGCATTCGTCAGCGGGCGGATCTCGTCAGGCAACCCCTGCGTGGGCAACGGCGAGAGCGCTGCCGCATCGCGCGCCTGCACCTGCCTGGCCACCGAGCCCAGCGGCGCCAGCCCGCGCCCGACCGCCAGCCAGACGATCCAGCCCAGCAGCGGCAGCAGGATCAGCAACGGGGCCACCGTGCGCAACGCCATGCGCGCCGCCACCTCGTGCCGCGCGCTATAAGGCTGGGCGATCTGCACTACGGCAGGCCCGAAGGCGACGCTGTAGATGCGCCACGGGCCTTCCGGCGTATTTGCGTCGGAAAAGCCCAGCTCCGCCTGGTCCGGCAGATTGGGTCGCGCGTGAGAGAGATACAGGCTGCGGCCGGTGCCGTCCCAGATGCGGATCACCACATCGTCGTCACGCGCAATGCCGGCCAGCGCTGGCGGCGGCGGGTCGATCCACTGGCTCGGCAGCGCGGCGGCCACCTGCTGCATCTGGTAGTCGAACAGCGCGTTGGCTTCCTGGCGCGCCTGCGCGTAGATCAGGCCGGTGGCGATGACGATGCCCGCCAGCAGGCCGCCGGCCAGCCACCACAGCAGGGTTTTACGGATCGATTGCATGGCTTATTGGTGCGCGTCGCCGTCGGCAGGTTCCGCAGGCGACGTTGACGCCTCACGTGGAATCACATACCCCACGCCGCGGATGTTCTGGATGAAATGGCTACCGAGCTTCTTGCGCAGCGCGTGGATGTAGACCTCGACCGTGTTGCTGCCGACCTCTTCATCCCAGCCGTAGAGGTTGTCCTGCAACTGGGCGATCGACCAGACCTTGCCCGGCCGCGCCAGCAGCGCGTGCAGCACCGCAAACTCACGGCCCGACAGCTTGACCGGCACACCGGCGCGCAGCACCTCGCGGGTGACGGGGTTGAGCAGCAGCTCGCCGTGGCGCATGAGCGGATCGGCACGGCCGCCCTGTCTGCGCAGCAGCGCGTGCATGCGCGCAGCCAGTTCCTGCAGGTCGAAGGGCTTGACGAGGTAGTCGTCTGCGCCGGCATTGAGGCCGGCCACCCGGTCGGCCACAGCATCGCGCGCGGTGAGGATCAGGATGGGGATGGCGATGCCGCGCTGGCGCAGCTCGCGCACCACGTCGAGTCCGTCGCGCTTGGGCAGGCCGAGGTCGAGCAGCATGAGGTCGAACATGGTGGTGCCGGATTCCGCACCGGCGGCACCGGCGGCGCCGGGCGCGGTCACGGCGTGCACGGCAGCCTCGCCGTCACGCACCCAATCGATGGCGAAACCGTCGTGGCGCAAACCCTTGCGCACGCTATCGCCGATCATGTCGTCGTCTTCTACGAGCAGTACGCGCATGGACGCATCAAAAATAGGCCGGGGAAGACCCATTGTAGAACTGCCGCGCGGGCGGCCCACACTTTGTACAGAGCCGCCCCCAAACTCACCTCCGCATCAGAACCCGCCCGATTTGATCAACTGATTCAGCGCGCCAATGTTCAGGCTGCCCCAACCCGTCGGATAGTCCCAACCCTTGGCGGCGTTGTAACCGTAGCCCTGGTAGCCGTTGTTGCCCGAGACCACGTCATAGCGCAGCAGCGACGCGTTGGCCGGAATGCCGCTGTACAGGCGCGCCGCCGGAAAGCCCAGGTTGCCGTTCGCCGCCAGCAACCGTGCCCAGAAGCCGACAAAGATGGGCGATGCCAGGCTCGTGCCGCCAATCTGCTGCAGTTGCCCGTAGTTGTAGATGTAGGCACCGGTGCTTTGCGCTGCGTCAAACGACACATCGGGCAACAGCCGCGCATTCCCGCCCTGCCAGCTCGGCGCCGGCAGGATCTGGCTGATGCCGCCGCCCGTGGCCCAGAGCTTGCCGTTGCCGTCGAGGCCTTCGTTCCACACGGTCTCGCTGGCGAAGCTCGATCCGCTCGTATAGAGCGTGGTGCCGCCAATGGCCAGCACGTGCGGCGATGATGCCGGCCACGACACGCTGTAGTTGCCGCCGTCCCGATAGCCGCGGTTGTTGCACTCGTAGACGCCCTCGTCGCCGGAAGACACGGAGAACGTCTGCCCCTGCGCGGCGGCCGTGGTGAAGATGGCCTCTTCGGCATCGAGCGTGCCGTCGGCGCTGGCGTCGTTCTCGCACCAGCCGAGCGACACGTTGATGATCTTGGCCGTGTTGTCGGTCACCGCCTTGTTGAAAGCCTTGGTCAGGCCCGTGTTGCCCGGCGCATTCAGATCCGCCATGTAAAAGGCCAGCTTGCCGACCGCGCCGCCGGCCGCGCCCACGATGGATTGGCTGTCGAGGTTCCACTCGCCCTGGCCTTCCTGGTCATCGGTGTAGTTGCCGCTCGTGCCGTTGGTCTTGATCGTGTTGGTGGACACCGCGGCGTAGCCGTTGTTGCTCGTGAACGTGCGCAGGTCACGCAACGTTTGCGATACACCGCCGATGGTGATGACGCCCACGGTGGTGCCCGCCGCCGTCGGCACGCCGGTCGCGCCATACAGCGCTGGGAATTCCTTCGGGTAGTGGCCCGTCGCGGTGCCGGCCGCCAGCGTGCGCGCTTCGGCCACATCGCCCATACGCAGCAGCGGACGCGCACGCGCCACGTTCTGCAGGCCCAGTACCGAGCCCACGATACCGCCCAGCGCGCGAGGCACCTGCGCCTTGCCGCTGTTCGCAAACCCGCTGCGGCCGGCCAGCTGGTAATGCACCAGCGGCGTGTTGAACGCCGCCTTGACCGTGCCTGCCGTACCGCGCGCCGACACCAGCAGCCGGTTGGGCGCCACATCGATATCGATAAAGCCGTTCTGCCGCAGATAGCCCACCACGGCGTCCACCTGCGCCTGCGTGGGCGCGTGGTCGGCGAGGAACTGCTCGCTGGTCAGGTACCTGCGGTAGTGCGGGCTGCGCGGATCGTTCACATCGTGCGCGAGCGCCTTGAGCTGAGCCTCGTTGCGCAGCTTCAGGCTGATCAGCACGTCGGCGGTCTGACCGGGAGCGACCTCGTTGGCGGCGCCGCGCGCCATGAGTTGCGGGCCGGTCACGAAAGCCTTGGTGTGGGTGTCGACCCAATCGGTGGCGGCATGCAGCGGCCCGGCCGCGAGCACCAGCGGCCATGCATACGCCAGATGGCGGCACAGGATGGAGACGCGCTGCATGGGGAGAGCAGTACGGAGCATCGGATGTCCCTTTGAGGAGTACGACGTTGCAGAACCACGCCGCTTGTGACGACGTGGGCGTCGTTCACCGTAGCCAAGGCGCTCGCCTCTCAACAGTGCAAAAACAGTCAGTTGCACTTGGGGCGCGCTGCGTCTAACAACCCCTCGCCAAGCGGTTGCGCACGGCTGCGCTTGCCTTTATCGTGATGCGATCCGCCATTCGAACCCGCGCGCAGATGAGCGCCCAGCAAGCCACTTCCCCCGCCACCCCCGATACACCCACCGACCTGCGCGAACGCATTCGCGCGGCGCGTCCGTCGCTCTCTCCGGCTGAACGCCAGGTGGCCGACTGGGTGCTGCGCCAGCCCGGTACGGTGCTCAGCCTGCCGGTAGCGGCCATCGCGCGTGAGGCCGGCGTCAGCCAACCTACGGTGATCCGCTTCTGCCGCTCGATGGGCTGCCACGGCCTGTCGGATTTCAAGCTGCGGCTGGCGCAAGGCAACGTCGCCCGCGATACCGCGCCGGCCCGCGTCGCTCCCCCCTCGGGCATGCGCGTCCTGCAGAACGCCATCGATTCGCTCACCACGCTGCAGGGCCGCTTCGACCCGCACACGCTCGATGCGGCGGTGGCGCTGGTCGACAGCGCACATCGCATCGACCTATACGGCTTCGGCAGCTCGGGCGTGGTGGCGCTCGACGCGCAAACGAAATTCTTCCGCTACGGCATTCCCGCGAATGCGTATAGCGATCCGTATCTGGTGTCGATGTCGTTGAACGTGCTGCAGGCGGGCGACGTGGTGATCGCCATTTCCAAATCGGGCGCGTTGCCCGAACTGCAGACAGCGGTGGAGCGCGTGCGCGAACTCGGCGTGCGCGTGATTGCCGTGACAACGCCTGGCAGCCCGCTCGCGGCACTCGCCGATGTCGTGCTGCCCGCGGGCGTGGACGATGCCGTGGCCGACCGTTCGATGGTCGCGCGCCTGTTGCACCTGGCGCTACTCGATGCGCTGGTGCTGGAAGTGGCGCTGCGCAAGGGCAGCGCCCTCCAGCACGCGGATCAACCCGAGTAGCGCTGAAGCGGCGTCAGTGTCCCTGGGCCACGGCGTGGTCCATGGCAGCACAGAGGCCGATCAACCCCGGGTACGGTGAATGAATCACATACACCGGCATTGATGCCACATAGGCCGAGAAGCGGCCCTTGTCTTCAAAGCGCCGCCGGAACGGTGAGTTGGCAAACGCAGGCCCCAGACGCGGCACGATGCCGCCGCCGATGTACACGCCGCCGCGCGCGCCCAGCGTAACCGCCAGGTTGGCCGCGATGGTGCCGAGGAACGCGCAGAACGTATCGACGGCATAGCGGCAGCGTGCGTGGTCGCCGGCGTCGTCTTCCATCTCGCCGAGTGCGATGGCGGTGATGTCGGCGGCGCGGCGCAAGGTGGGGCCTTGCTGCCAGAGGTCGAAGCACGCACCCAGGGCCTCGTAGATCAGTTCCAGACCCATGCCGGAAATCAGCCGCTCGGCTGACACATGACCGAAGCGCTCACGTGCGAAGCGCCAGATCGCGGCTTCCTCGTCGTTCATCGGCGGAAAGGCGACATGACCGCCCTCGCCGGCCACGGCAATGTAGCGGCCTTCCGGCGTCGGCAGCAGCGATGCGACGCCCAACCCCGTGCCGGCGCCGAGCAGCGCACGCGGTGCATCGGCCAGGCTGGCACCCCCGCCCACCTGCTCCAGTTCGTCCGCAGGCAGATACGGCAACGCGTGCGCCAGCGCCGCGAAGTCGTTGAGCACGACGAAGGTGTCGAAGCCCAGCGACTGGCGCATCGCCTCGATCGAGAACGCCCAATCGCGATTGGTCATGCGGATCTGGTCGCCCAGCACCGGGTTGGCGATGCCGATCGCGGCATGGCGCACCCCAGCGGCTGCGATTTCCGGCGGCAACGATGCGAGGTACGCGCGCATGGCCGCTTCGAGCGACGGATAGTCGTCGCCAGCCAGCACGCCAATGTGGGCCAGGCGCATGGGCGCCATCTCGAGCGCAAAGCGCACGTTGGTGCCGCCCACGTCGGCCACCAGCCGCGGGTAGGCCAGCGTGTCGGCCACGGTGCCCGCGTTCACCTCATGTAGACCAATAGACATCGAGCGGCACCTCCCGCTGATGAATGACATAGCTCACCGGCAGCGCGCGCTGAGCCCCGCCTTGCGCGGCCTCGTCGAACACGCCGCGCTTGACCGGCCCCGAGATCGAGAGGAACAACCGCCGCGCCGCACACAGCGCAGACAGATTCAGGCTGATACGCCGATGCGGCGCAGCGCCCGGGCGCACCGGCAGATACGCCGGCGCCTGCGTGCGGTCGATGCCATCGTTCAATTCAGGCGCGTCGGGAAACAACGATGCCGTATGCCCATCGTCGCCCATGCCGAGAATCACTACGTCGGGTTGCTGAAACGGATCATTGGCAGTCGCCACACATGCATCCACGTCAACCGATTCGCCATGCACATGCGGTGACAACACGAGAGGAAAGAAACGCGCCGCCGCCGCCGCATCCTGCAACAGGTGCTCGCGAACGAGGCGCGCGTTGCTGTCGGCATGCCCGGGCGGCACGGCACGCTCGTCGACCAGCGTGATCGACACATCGGCCCAGCGCAGCGGCAACACGCGCAGCGCGGCAAACAGCGCGATGGGCGAACGCCCGCCCGAGACGGCCAGGCACACGCTGCCCTGTTCCTCGATCACATGCGTGAGCGTGTTGGCAATGGACGCGGCCAACGCCTGCACCTGCGCGGCGGCGTCCGGAACTGCGTGCCAGCGCATTGCCATTACATCTCCTCGTGCCAGGCGGCGTTGTCGCGCGAGAGCAGCGCGCTCGATGCCGCCGGCCCCCAGCTGCCCGCGGTGTAGCCCTTGGGCGGGATGCGTGCTTCGTTCCACGCTTCAATGATCGGTTCGACCCAGCGCCAGGCTTCGGCCTGTTCATCGCGGCGCACGAACAGACCCAGCTTGCCGTTGACAGCGTCCATCAGCAGACGCTCATACGCGCCAGCATGGCGCACTCCGCCGTGGTTGGTGAAGTCCAGGTCCAGCGTGGAGGGCTGCAAGCCCAGCGCCGCGCCCGGCGTCTTGGTCAGGAACTGCAGGCGGATGCTTTCTTCCGGCTGCAGACGGATGACGAGGCGATTCTCCGGAAACTGGATCAACGGCTTCGGAAACAGCGCATGCGGCACGTCATGAAAGCGCACCACGATCTCCGCCAGCCGCTGCGGCATGCGCTTGCCGGTGCGCAGGTAGAACGGCACGCCAGCCCAGCGCCAGTTGGCAATCTCGGCCTTGATGGCGACAAACGTTTCGGTACGGCTGTCGGGCGGAATACCCTGCTCATGCAGATAGCCCTGCACCGGCTGCCCCGCGATGGCACCTTCCTGGTACTGGCCGCGCACGGTCTTCTCGGGCACCTCTTGCAGCGGGATCGGCTTGAGCGCCTTGAGGATCTTCAGCTTTTCGTCGCGGATGGCATCTTGCGACAGGCTCGACGGTGGCTCCATGGCGACGATGCACAGCAGTTGCAGCAGGTGGTTCTGCACCATGTCGCGCAGCGCGCCGACGCCGTCGTAGAAATCGCCGCGCTTTTCCACGCCGAGCTGCTCGGCAATGGTGATCTGCACGTCCTTGATCCACTCGCGGCGCCACAGCGGCTCGAACAGCGCGTTGCCGAAGCGGATTGCCATCAGGTTCTGGACGGACTCTTTCCCGAGGTAGTGATCGATCCGGTAGATCTGGTCTTCGGCAAAGAACTCGGCCACGGCCGAGTTGATGCGCTCGTTCGACGCGAGATCAGTGCCCAGCGGCTTTTCCAGCACCAGCCGCACATTCGGCGTATTCAGCCCGACACGGGCAAGCTGCTTGCAGATATCGATGAAGAAGCCCGGCGCCGTGGCCAGGTAGCAGACCGTGACCGGGGCGCGGTCCTCGCCCAGCGCGGCGGCCAGTCCATCGAACTGCTCGGGTTTGCGGGCGTCCACCTGCTGATAAACGATGCGCTCAGCAAACGAGGCCCAGGCGTCGTCGGAGACGGGTGCACCGGAATACAGGCGCATGGTCGGGCGCGTTTCGCGCTCCAGCAGGGCGAGGTAGCCGGCTGTCTCCAGCGGCTGCGTGCCGATGGCGAAGATCCGCCCGCGCGGGTGCAGTTCGCCGCCCTGATGCGCATCGAACAAGGCAGGAATCAGCTTGCGGCGGGCAAGATCGCCCGTACCGCCGAACAACACCATGTCGAATGCGGGCACCGACATCGTCATCTCCTGTGTATGAGCCATTGATTAGGCTAGCCTAGCTGACTAGCGGGACAACACGTGCTTTAAGCTCATTTTGTAGTATTACTACATCGCGAGCAAGGCGTTCTTGAAACTGCCCGGGCAAGCGTTTCCCGCGAATCTTTTGCCCGGAAGCGTGGCCTTCCGCGTGGTTTCTGGCACGCAATTCGCGTGCTCGCCGGTATGACTGGCGCTGATCGGATACGGTACCTGTGGAAAACCCTGCACCACATTCGGCGCATTTGTAGGAAAATTACAGCATTCCGTCCCGCCCGGACCTACCCCCCAGGAGAACCCGCATGGCCCTGCACCGCACATTGGCCGCCGTCACCCAGCGCATCATCGACCGCAGCCGCGGCCCCCGCCAGGCCTATCTGGACGTCACCCGCAAGAATGCCGGCCGCAGGGTCGAGCGTACGCTGCTCTCGTGCACGAACCTCGCCCACGGTTTTGCGGCCATGCCAGGCGAAGCGAAGATCCGCCTGAAAGCGCTGGAGCGGCCGAACCTCGGCATCGTCTCGGCGTACAACGACATGCTGTCGGCGCATCAGCCGCTGGAGGCATTCCCTGCATGGCTCAAGCAGGCGGCGCTGGACGCCGGCGGCACCGCGCAGTTTGCCGGCGGCGTGCCGGCCATGTGTGATGGCGTCACGCAGGGGCAGGACGGGATGGAGCTGTCGCTGTTCTCGCGCGACACGATTGCCCTGTCGACGGCCGTGGCGCTGTCGCACCAGATGTTCGACGCGGCGCTGTACCTGGGCGTGTGCGACAAGATCGTGCCGGGGCTGGTGATCGGCGCGCTGTCGTTCGGCCACCTGCCCGCCGTGTTCGTGCCGGCCGGCCCCATGACCACCGGCATCAGCAACGATGAAAAAGCCCGTACGCGCCAGCTGTACGCAGAAGGCAAACTCTCGCGCGCCGACCTGCTGGAAGCCGAGTCCAAGTCGTACCACGGGGCCGGCACCTGCACGTTCTACGGCACGGCCAACTCCAATCAGATGCTGATGGAGGTGATGGGCCTGCACCTGCCGGGCACCGCGTTCATCAACCCGAACACGCCGCTGCGCGAGGCGCTCACGCGGGAATCGGCTCGCCAGGCGCTCAAGCTCGTCTTCAGCGGCGACCAATACACCCCCATTGCCGACGTGCTGGATGAGCGCGCCTTCGTCAACGGCATCGTCGGCCTGCTGGCCACCGGCGGCTCGACCAACCACACGCTGCACCTGGTTGCGATGGCGCGTGCGGCCGGCATCCTGCTCACGTGGGACGACTTCAACGATCTGTCGGGCGTGATTCCGCTGCTGGCACGGGTGTATCCGAACGGCAAGGCCGACGTGAACGAGTTCCAGGCCGCGGGGGGCCTCTCCATCGTCATTCGCGAACTGATCGACGCCGGCCTGCTGCACGACGACGTGACAACGATCATGGGCAAGGGCCTGCGCCGCCATGCGCAGGAGCCGTTCCTGGACGGTGAGAAACTCGTCTGGCGCGATGGCGCAGCTGCCTCGCTCGATACCAACATCGTGCGCGGCGTGGCCGAGCCGTTCTCGCCGGACGGCGGCCTGCGCGTGCTCGACGGCAACATCGGGCGCTCGGTCATCAAGGTGTCGGCGGTCAAGCCGGAGCATCGCTTTGTGGAAGCGCCGGCGCGCGTGTTCCTTGCCCAGGACGATCTGATCAACGCCTTCAAGGCCGGTGAACTCGAGCGCGATTTTGTGGCTGTGCTGCCGTACCAGGGCCCGGCCGCCAATGGCATGCCCGAACTGCACAAGCTCACGCCGACGCTGTCGGTGCTGCAGGAGCGCGGATTCAAGGTGGCGCTGGTGACGGACGGCCGCATGTCGGGCGCGTCGGGCAAGGTGCCGGCCGCCATTCACATCACGCCCGAAGCGCTCAACGGTGGGCCGCTGGCGCGCGTGCGCGATGGCGACATCGTCGTGCTGGATGCGGAAGCGGGCACGCTGCAAGTGCGCGTGCCGGAGGCTGAGTGGAATGCCCGCCAGGTCACCGCGCCGGATCTGTCGCACTACCACGCAGGCGTCGGGCGGGATTTGTTCTCGGGTTTCCGCCGCAATGTGTCGCCGGCGGAAGAAGGCGCCTGCACGTTGTTCGTCTCGGCGGGCGCATAAGCTGAAGCCAGACCGACCGGTCCAGGCCCATGCCTGGGCCGGTTGCCTCTACAGCATCGACTTGTCGATCGAGATGCCCAGCTCACCGGCCATCTGCTCGACAAGCGCCTGCAGCCGGGCCACCTTGTCGGCCAACTGCTTCTGCTCCGCTTTCAGCGCCTCGAACTCGGACGGCACGATCGACTCGTCAACGCCGCCGGCCTGCCGCATGTCGGCTTGCGCAACGTCGCCGCACAGCAGGTGCATCCAACGGCTTTCACGCTCCCCGGGCATACGCGACAGCTTCACGACGTAGGGCGGATCGTTCTCAGCCAGTTCCTCCAAAAATGCTTCAACGGATGAGATGTCGGCAAAGGCGTGGAACCGCGCCGCGTTCAGTCGCAGCTCGGCCGCGGTCTGCGGGCCGCGCAGCAGCAGCACGGTGAGCAGCGCGATGGACTGGCTCGGCACACCGAGCACGCGATTCATGTTGTGCTCGAAGCGCGGTACGCGGCTGCTGCTGCCCTCCATGACCAGGCTGAGCGATTTCAGCCCATCAATGGCCGTGAGGATCTCGGCTTCGGTGACGGACATGACAGGCGCACGTGCGGTTTTCTGATTGCAGCCGGCCGCCAGCGCGTTCAGCGTGAGCGGGTAGGTGTCGGGCACGGTGTGCTGCTTCTCGACCAGAACGCCCAGCACGCGTCCTTCAAGCGCGGTCAGGGTACGGATGGCGCGACGCTGTGGAGCCTCGGAATGGATGTTCATGATGGGACGGCGACGGATACGCTGCAGGTTGGAGCCAATCGGACCCCAGCATCATATCCGCCGCGCGCAGGCAGGCGGCCCTGCCAGCGTAACAACAACCGAAGCTCAGCCCTTGGCCGGACCGCGCACCAGCAACACCGGCGTGGTTGCCTGACGGATGAACTTCTCAGCCACGCTACCCAACATTACATGGGCCAACCCACGGCGGCCGTGCGTGCCGATCACCACCACATCGGCGCCGCTGCGCACCGCTTCGCCCTGCAGGGCGCCCGCCACATCCTCGCCCACGCTCTGCGTTTCCACCAGCACCGTTTCCTGCTGCAAACCGGCAGAGGTGAGCGTGGCGGCGGTGTCGGCCAGCAGCGCGGTGCCGGCCTGGATAAACGACTTGCGCAGCTCGGTCGGATCGTAATAGCCGACATCGAACAGCATGGCGGGGCTGTCGACGATATAGACGGCGCGGACGGTGCTCTGGAATGCCTTGGCCAGGCGCACGGCCTCGGCCAGGGCCAGCTTGCTGGTTTCGCTGCCATCAATGGCGACCAGGATCTTCTTGTACATGGTTCAAGCCTCGCAGGGGAGTGGTTGTCGGAATACTGTGCCGGGGCAGCAACATGGCCGCCCACGCACTATTCTGTGACATCCACGGCCCTTTTGCGTTGCGCCAGATCAGATGGCCGCGACCATGCGACGCAACAATGCACCACCTTCCACCCGCCCCTACGCCTGAGTTGATTGCCGCTTACCGCAGCGCGCGGTATCGCGTCAGCACGCCGGAAGGCGACGTGCTGCTGCGCGTCGACGCCATCAACCCATGCGTGGCGGCCTTGCTCGCGCAAGCCGACGCACCGTGGGCCGTCTTCGTGACGGCGCATCAGCCTTTCTCCCGCGCGGTATCTGCCGATGAAAACGCTGCGCGGCAGGCCGAGCTGCTTGCCTGGGCCATCGCGCGCGGCATGGCATGGCTGCCTGGCGAAGGCGGCCCGCCGGGGGATGCGCCTTCGAACACGTGGCCGCCCGAGCCGAGCCTGCTGCTGTTCATCGAAGACGAGGCCATCGCCGACACGCTGATGCTCACGTTCGAGCAGAACGCCGTCGTGCTGTGCGATGCGCATGGATTTTGTACCTTGCGTTGGCACCCGTATCTGCCAGACTGATTCTGCACAGGGCACTTGGCGCACAGCGCTTTGCGGCACCGCAAGTGGCGCTTCCGATTCCTAAGTGCTTGCGTAGATACATCAGCAGGAGGTTTGTATGGAACTGCACATGCAATCGCATCATTGGGAGCGCCGCATGCCAGACTGGCTCGCCGCCAGCGTGGCAGGCCTCGTGGGCGGGGCACTGGTCATCGTGCTCGAGTTCTTCTGGTCGACCATGGTGCTCAATGAAAGCCCCTGGCGCCCGACCCACAAGATCGCCGCCATGATCATGGGCCGGGGCGCACTGGAAGAGATGTCGTTGTTCAGCTACAGCATCGTGGGCACGGCGCTCGTGCTGCACTTCGTGCTGGGCGCCATCATGGGGATGATCCTCGGGGCCATCATCGCGCCGTTCCACTTCGATTCGAGCCCCGGCATGCTCGCGGCCGTCGGCGTGGCCTTCGGCATCGTGGCGTACGTGGTCAACTTCTACGGCATGACGGCGGTGTTTCCGTGGTTTGTTTCGGAGCGCGGCTCGGGGCCACTCCTGGCGAACCTGCTGTTTGGGGTGGTGACGGCCATCACCTACGGCATGCTGGAGCGGCGCGTGCGCGAACCCATGCACTGAACCATCGACCTTTTTCCTGCGGCGCCGCAAGCTGAGCGGGGCCATCAGGAAGCGGCCGCCTCTGGCAACACACGCCAGAGGCGGCCGTTTTACATTGCGGCGCAGCACACAGATGCCACATCGGCGCTATCCGTACGCGGGATGCGCCTCGTCCTTACGTTGCCTTGCACGATCCGGGTGCGCGACCTAGCCTGTCTTTAGCGTGTTGAGGGAGTCCCTCGCCGGAGGTGCCCATGGCCCTTGCGATTGCGCTCGTGCTGATCGTCGTGCTGGCGGTGGGGTTTCACTTTGCCAGCCCGTGGTGGATCACCCCCATCGCCTCCAACTGGGTGCGCATGGACGACACGCTGACGATCACCATCGTCATCACCGGCGTGCTGTTTGTCGCCATCAACCTCTTCGTCGTCGCGGCGCTTCTGCGCTATCGCCATCGCGATGGCCAGCCCAACCGGCGCGCCGCCTACGAGCCGCACAACAAGCGCCTGGAATGGTGGCTGATCGGCATCACCACCGTGGGTGTGGCAGCGCTGCTCGCGCCCGGCCTGTTCGTCTATGCCGATTATGTACGCCCCCCGCCAAACGCCCTGCAGATGGAAGTGCTCGGCCAGCAATGGCAATGGCGCTTCCGCTTTGCCGGCCCCGGCGGCAAACTCGGCACGACCGACGTGCGCTACATGAGCAACGACAACCCGTTCGGCATGAACCCGGCTGACCCGAACGGGCGCGACAACTACCTGATCGAAACACCCGAACTGCACCTGCCGATCAACCGCCCGATCCAAGTGCTGGCGCGCTCGCGCGATGTGCTGCACGACTTTTATGTGCCGCCGTTCCGCGCGCGCATGAACATGGTGCCGGGCATGATCACCACGTTCTGGTTCACACCCACCAAGGCAGGCCGCTACGACATCCTGTGCGCGCAGCTCTGCGGCATCGGGCATTCGAACATGCGCGGCGTGGTGGTCGTGGAAGACGAGGCATCGTTTGCACGCTGGCTGGCACAGCAGACCACCTTCGAGCAGAGCCAGAAAGCGAAAGTGCAGGCCGCCTCAGGTGTTGCCGGCGGCAGCGGCCAGGCATTGGCCGAGCAAGGCCAGACGCTCGCCCAGGCCAAGGGCTGCGTCGCCTGCCACTCGGTGAATGGCGGCCCTGGCGTCGGCCCGACATGGAAGGGTTTGTACGGCTCCACGCAGATCATGGCCGACGGCTCGACCGCCGTGGCCGATGAAGCCTATCTGCGTGCCTTCATCCGCGATCCGAAAGCGCGCGTGGTCAAGGGCTTCGCGCCGATCATGCCGATATTCGACCTGAGCGAGCAGGAAGTCTCGGCGCTCGTGGCCTACATCAAGGCGCAAGGTGGGCCGGCACCCGCCACAGCCGCAAAACCGTAGCGAGGAGGCACGATGTCCTACGGCAAGAATGACCACGGCGACCACAGCCACGCACCGCAGAGCTTCTGGACGCGCTATGTCTGGAGCCAGGACCACAAGGTCATCGCGGTGCAGTACTCGCTCACGGCCATCGCCATCGGGCTGGTCGGGCTTGTGCTGTCGAACCTGATGCGGCTGCAGCTGGGCTTTCCGGGCAAGTTCGACTTTATCGACGCCAACCACTACTACCAGTTCGTCACCATGCACGGAATGATCATGGTGATCTACCTGCTCACGGCGCTGTTCCTGGGCGGCTTCGGCAACTACCTGATCCCGCTGATGCTGGGCGCGCGCGACATGGTGTTTCCGTTTCTGAACATGCTCAGCTACTGGGTGTATCTGCTGGCCGTGCTGGTGCTGGTGGCGAGCTTTTTCGTACCAGGCGGGCCCACCGGTGCGGGCTGGACGTTGTATCCGCCGCAGGCGATCCTGCCGGGCACGCCGGGCACCGAATGGGGCATCGTGCTGATGCTGGTGTCGCTCGCGATCTTCATCGTGGCGGCCACCATGGGCGGGCTGAACTACGTGACCACCACGCTGCAGGCGCGCACGCGGGGCATGACGCTCATGCGCATGCCGCTCACGGTGTGGGGCATCTTTACGGCAACAGTGCTCGCGCTGCTGGCGTTTCCAGCGCTGTTCGTGTCGGCCATCATGATGCTGCTCGACAAGACGCTGGGCACCAGCTTCTTCGTGCCGGCGGTGGTGTCGATGGGGCAGCAGCTCAAGCACAGCGGCGGCAGCCCGCTGCTGTTCCAGCACCTGTTCTGGTTCTTCGGCCACCCCGAGGTCTACATCGTCGCGCTGCCCGCCTTCGGCATCGTGTCGGACCTCATCAGCACGCATGCGCGCAAGAACATCTTCGGCTACCGGATGATGGTGTGGGCCATCCTCATCATCGGTGTGCTGTCCTTTGTCGTCTGGGCTCACCACATGTTCGTGGCGGGCATGAACCCGTACTTCGGCTTCTTCTTTGCCACCACCACGCTGATCATCGCCATCCCGACCGCGCTCAAGGTCTACAACTGGGTGCTGACACTGTGGCGGGGCGACATCCACCTGACCGTACCGATGCTGTTCGCCATCGGCTTCATCAGCACGTTCGTGATCGGTGGGTTGACGGGGCTGTTCCTCGGCAACGTCAGCGTAGACATTCCGCTGTCCAACACGTACTTCGTGGTTGCGCATTTCCACATGGTGATGGGCGTCTCGCCGATCCTGGTGGTGTTTGGCGGGCTCTATCACTGGTATCCGAAGGTGACGGGCCGCATGCTGAACGACACGCTGGGGCGCGCGCATTTCTGGATCACCTTCATCGGCACGTACCTGATCTACTTCCCGATGCACTACCTGGGCGTGCTGGGCATGCCGCGCCGGTACTACGCGTATGAGGGTTACAGCTTCATCCCACCCTCCGCGCAGACGCTGAACACGTTCATCACCGTCATCGCCATCATCGTGGGGCTGGCGCAGCTGCTGTTCCTCTTCAACCTGGCGTGGAGCCTCGTGCGCGGCAGGAAGGCCGAGGCCAACCCGTGGCGGGCGACCACGCTCGAATGGCAGACGCCGCAGACACCGCCCGTGCACGGCAACTGGGGCCCGACGCTGCCCGTGGTTTATCGCTGGGCATACGAGTACAGCCCGCCCGGCCGTGCGGATGACTTCGTGCCGCAGAACGAACCGCCCACCGGCGCTCCCGACATGGGAGCGGAAACGGAAACGGCGCCGGCAACCTCCATCCTCCCCGCCAGCGGGGTGCGCACATGACGACCCTGCCCCGCCACTTCGCGCCCGATGCATCTCCTGCATTGCCGCACGCCGGGCGCATGGGCTTGCGCGTCTTCATGGCCGTGGTGACGGCGCTGTTCGCGCTGCTGATCCTGGCCTACGCCATGCGCATGCGCGAGCCGGACTGGATGCCCGTCCCGCACCCGGCACTGCTGTGGTGGAACACCGGCATGCTGGCGCTGGCCAGCGTGGCCATGGAACTGGCACGGCGCGCGATCGCCCGCCGCGCAATCTGGCTGCTGGCGGGTGGCGCGCTTGCCGCGCTGTTCGTGTTCGGCCAATGGGCAGCATGGCAGCAGCTGTCTGCCACCGGGCAAGGCGTGGCAGTCAACCCATCCAACAGTTTTCTGTATGTGTTCACCGGCCTGCATGCTGCGCATGTCATCGGTGGCCTTGTCGTCTGGGCGGTGACGGTCGCGCGCCTGCGCAAGAACGCCGATCGCACCCAACGTGCCGTTGCCCTCTGCGCGACGTACTGGCACTTCCTGCTGGCCGTGTGGCTCGTGCTGCTGGCCGCAATGTGGTGGATCACGCCCGCCTTCGTCAGCGCCATCTGCGGGCCGCTGTATGGAGCCACGCCATGAACAACTCCGCGCTTCCCACCGAACCGGCCACCTCTGCCGAAGGCTGGCCCGGCGTCGTCAACGACTGGTCGGGCGACCGCGAAACCTTCAGGGTGCCGTGGGGCAAGGCCATGATGTGGATCTTCCTGCTGTCGGACACCTTCGTCTTCAGCAGCTTCCTGATCGGCTACATGACGGTGCGCATGTCGACCACCGCGCCATGGCCCGACCCGTCCAAGGTGTTCGGGCTCTCGGTGGGCGGAGTGGAAGTGCCGCTCCTGCTGATCGCCATCATGACGTTCGTACTCATCAGCAGCAGCGGCACGATGGCCATGGCGGTGAACTTCGGCTACCGGCGTGAGGCAAAGCGGGCGGCGCTGCTCATGCTGGCGACCGCCATCCTGGGCGCGGCGTTCGTGTCGATGCAGGCGTTCGAGTGGACCAAGCTGATCGTGCACGAGGGCATCCGCCCGTGGGGCAACCCGCTGGGCGCAGCGCAGTTTGGCGCGTGCTTTTTCATGATCACCGGCTTCCACGGCTTTCACGTGACCTGCGGCGTGATCTACCTGTTGCTGGTTGCCCGCAAGATCCTGCAGCCGGGCTTTGCCGAACACGGCAACTTCCAGATCGTGGAGATCGCGGGCCTGTACTGGCACTTCGTCGATCTCGTCTGGGTGTTCATCTTTGCGTTGTTCTACCTGTGGTGAGGCCTGTCATGGACCACACGGAACCCTCTGCCCACGGGCAACAACACCCCATCGGCATCTACCTGAAGATCTGGGGCCTGTTGTTCGTGCTGAGCACGATGTCGTACCTGGTCGATTATTTCCACGTGCAGGGGCTGATGCGCTGGACGCTGATCATCGTGTTCATGATCGCCAAGGCCGGGCTGATCGTCTCCGTGTTCATGCACATGATGTGGGAGCGGCTGGCCCTGGTGTACGCGATCCTGCTGCCGCCGCTGGCGTTGCTGGTGCTGATGGTGTTGATGGCGGCGGAAGCGCATCACACCTTTGGGATGCGCGCCCTCTTTTTCCATTGAGCGCCGTTCAGCTCGCCATCAAGCAACGGCCGTCGCGTCCAGCGCCTGCGTGAAATCCGCCACCAGATCGGCCTCATCCTCAATGCCGACCGACACACGCACCAGCGAATCGGCGATACCCATCGACGCGCGGCGCTCGGCACCCATTTCCCAGTAGATGGTGGGGGCGACCGGAATCACCAGCGTGCGCGTGTCCCCCAGGTGCGTGGCGCGCACGGCGTAGCGCAGGTGGTCGAGCATGTCGACGTAGTCGGCGCCGTCCACCAGTTCGAAGCTCAGCAGGCCGCCGTAGTGGCGGAACAGCTCGGTGGCGCGGGCGTGCTGGGGGTGCTCCGGCAGGCCGGGGTAGTACACACGTGCCACCTTCGGGTGCGCGGCCAGCGTGCGGGCCAGCGCCAGCGCATTGCTGCAGGTGCGGTCGACGCGCAGGGCCATCGTTTCGGCACCCACGGCAATGCGATGCGCGGCATCGGCAATCAACGTCGCGCCCTGATCGCGCAGGCCCTTCTTGCGGATCTGCTGGATGCCCTGCATTTCCGGCTTGGCCTTGCGGTAGGCCGGATAGATGTTCGGATACGTCGCCCAGTCAAACAGGCCGGTATCCACCACCGCGCCGCCCAGCGCATTGCCGTGCCCGCCGATGTACTTGGACAGCGAATGCACCACCAGGCTCGCCTGCGCGTCGCGCGCGCGGAACAGCCACGGCGAGGTCATCGTGCTGTCGACCACGTAGATCAGGCCGCGTGCCTTGCAAACGTCGCCAATGCCCTTCAGATCCGCCACTTGCGTGCGGGGGTTGGCAATGGTTTCCACAAAGACGAGGCGCGTATTGGGCTGCACCGCGTCGGCCACCGCCTGGGCCGACGTGGCATCGACGAACGTCACCTCTAGGCCCAGGTTGCGCAGCGTTTCGAACACGCTGTTGGTGTTGCCGAACAGAAAGGCGCTGGAGACCACGTGGTCCCCCGCGCGCAGCATGGTCGAGAACACCGCCATGATGGCTGCCATGCCGGTGGCGAAGCACGCGGTGGCCACACCGGCTTCCATCATCGTGATCTTGGCTTCGAGTGCGGCCGTGGTCGGGTTGCCCTGGCGCGCGTAGGTGTAGCCGGGCTTGCCCTGGAACACGTCGATCAGCTCGCGCGTATCGGTATAACCGTACGTGGTGGACGTGTGCAGCGGCTTGTGGATGGCGTAGTGCTCGACGCCGGCTTCGCGGTCGGCGTGCAGAAGGGCGGTGGTCAGTCCGGTCATGGCAGGGGCAGCGGAAAGGCGGGAAAAGCTAGGAGGCGCTGGAAACAGCAGGAAAGTCACGCATTATCGCGCGATTCCGGGGCCACCTGGGGGCCAGAGCGCGGGCGGGCGTGGAACGTGGCTTGCGTCGCACCTCGCGTTGCAAGACCGACCGGATCCCAAGCCTGGTGACGAGCCCATCTCCTGCATCTTCCCCTCCTTCCCATCCTGCTGAGGCATCGAGCCTGCAGCAGCGGATCGTGGGCGCGTTGTGGCGCGCCATCTGGCGCTACCGCAAGCGCGTGCTGGTGGCCGTGGGGCTGCTGGTGCTGGCCAAGCTGTGTGCGGTGGGCGTGCCGATCGTGCTCAAGTGGATCGTCGACGGCTTTGGCGGTGCCACCCGGGCGCGCGTGTTTCCGGCCTTCCTGCTGCTGGCCTATGCCGTCCTGCGCTTTGGGGGCACGCTGTTCGGCGAGCTGCGCGACATGGTGTTCTCGCGCGTGTCGCAGCCCACGGTGGCGGGCTTCATGGCACAGGCGTTCGAACACCTGCACCAGCTCGGGCCGCGCTTTCATGCGAGCCGGCAGACGGGCGGGCTGATCCGCGATGTGGAGCGCGGCACCACCGGCATCGAGTTCCTGCTGGGTGTGGCGCTGTTCACGATCCTGCCGACCATGGTGGAGATCGGCTCCGTGCTGATCATCATGATGAGCCGCTACAGCGGGTGGTATCTCGTCACCATCCTGCTGACGTTTGCGGCCTACTGCACCGCCACCGTGCTGCTCACGCGCCGCCGCGTGCGCCTGCAGCGGCAGATGAACGAGTTCGACTCGCTGGCCGGCAGCCGGCTGCTCGACAGCATGCTCAACCACGATGCCGTGAAGGTGTACACCAGCGAGCGCTTCGAGGCCCACCGCTACCGCGACATCCTGCGCCAGCGCATCGAGACGGCGGTGGCCAACCAGCGCGCGTTGTCATTGCTGCACGTGTCGCAAAGCGGCGTCATTGCCGGCGGTGTAGCGACCGTCATGCTGCTGGCCGGGCAGGACGTGACGCGCGGCGTGCTGTCGGTGGGCGATCTCGTGCTGATCAACGCGTACATCATCCAGGTGTGCCTGCCGCTCAACGCGCTGGGCTTCATGTTCCGCGAGGCCAAAGACGCCGCCATCAATGCAGAGCGCCTGTTCCAACTGCTTGAGCAGCGCGCCGATGTCGTGGACCTGCCCAACGGCGCACCGCTGCGCGTGACGCAGGGCGAGGTGCAGTTCGACCACGTGGATTTCGGCTACGAGAACACGCGGCCCATCCTGCACGAGCTGTCGCTGCACATTCCTGCGGGCCACACGGTGGCGGTGGTGGGCGGCAGCGGCTCGGGCAAGTCGACGCTGGCGCGGCTGCTGCTGCGCTTCTACGACCCGTGGGCGGGGCGCGTGTCCATCGACGGGCAAGACCTGCGCGTGGTCACGCAGGACAGCGTGCGGCGCGCGATCGGCATCGTCCCGCAAGACACGATCCTCTTCAACGACACCATCGCCTACAACATCGCCTACGGGCGCGAAGGCGCGACGATGGCCGAGGTGATCGAGGCGGCGCGCGCGGCCTATGTGCACGACTTCATCGCCGCGTTGCCCGAGGGCTACCAGACCATGGTGGGCGAGCGCGGGCTCAAACTGTCGGGCGGTGAAAAGCAGCGCATTGCCATTGCGCGGGCGCTGCTGAAGAACCCGTCGATCCTGATCTTTGACGAGGCGACCTCCGCCCTGGATACACGCTCCGAACGCGCCATCCAGCGCGAGCTGGATCGGCTCTCGGCACATCGCACGACGCTGGTGATTGCGCACCGGCTCTCCACGGTGGTGGACGCGCACGAAATCGTCGTGCTGGAAAAGGGCCGCATTGTCGAGCGCGGCCGCCATACCGACCTGCTGGCCACCAACGGTGTCTACGCCCAACTCTGGACGCTGCAGCGTCAGCAGTCCGACCTGGAACAGGCCCAGCACCGGCTTGCACAGCAGCCGATCAACCTGGTGGCGCTGGTGGTGAGCGTGCTCGACGGCCTGCGCGAGGGCATCGATGCACGCCGCATCACCGTGTATTCCGTCATCCGCTCGGAAACGCCGAGCATTACGGGCGACCCGAGCCGCCTGCAGGGCATCGTGGGTGACGTGCTGAGCCACGCCGTGCTGGCCAGCCACCCGGGCAGCCGCATCGAGATCGTGCTGGAGCGCGTGGAAGGCATGGCGCAATTGCGCGTGACCGACACGATTGCCATACCGGCTGCGGCAGCTGCTGCCATTCCCACCGCCTCGCACACACCCGCCGAGATGGAGCCCGACGCCGCCCTGTCGGCTTTTGGGCCGTCGGCAACCCCGCCGGCGCCCGCACCGTTCGACGTGCTGGACCCGGTGGAACCGCTCGCGCCGCTGCGGCAAGAGCCGCGCGCGTTCGACCCTGTGCTGGCGGCGACCGCACAGGACACGGCCGCCACGCCTGCAGCCACGCTTGACCCGTTGTGGATTCGCTCGGTTGTGGAGCAGCACGGCGGGCGCTTTGCCGTCGTGCCGCTGCCCCACGGTGAGGGCACCACGTATGTGATGGACTTCCCGATCCGCGCCGTGGCGCCGCTTGCGGCCGCGCCGGGCGAGGCCATGCCCATCGCCGCGCCGCTGGCGCCACGGGGCGAGCGCACCGCGCTGCCGCCGCCGGATGCGCTGTCCGGTGCGCACGTGCTCATCGTCGATGACCAGGAAGACGCCTGCGAGATGCTCCAGTTGCTGCTTGAAGACTACGGCGCCACCGTCACCGCCTACGGCACGGCGAAGGCCACGCTGGCGGCGTTACGCGCGGCGCCCGGCAACTCGTGGCCCGATGTGCTCGTCTCCGACATTGCGCTGGGCGACGACGAAGACGGCTACGCGCTGCTGCGCAACGTGCGCCTGCTGGAGAGCGAACGCGACATGCCGCTCGATGCCCGCCTGCCTGCGGTTGCGCTCTCCGGCTATGACCGCCCGGAAGACCGCACGCGCGCCCTGCTGGCAGGCTTCCAGCTGCACCTGGCCAAGCCGACCGAGCACGGCGAGCTGGTCACCGCCATCCTCAGCGTCATTCGTGCACGGCGTGCGCCGGCGCATGAATCCCACGCATCCGTGTCCTTCCAATCAGCCCAGGAGTCTCCATAAGCATGCTGGCCGATTTCGATCCTTCCGCCTCAACCCAGCAACTGCAGGAACCGCAGACACCGCAGAAACAACCGCAGCAGACCACGTCGTACTTTGCCGGCGCCGACGCTGTGCGCCGCGCGGTGGAAATGGCACTGCCGCTCATCACGCAGGCGATGACGCGTCCACAGGAAGTGGGCGACAGCGGCTTCCTGCACATCGTGGTGATGGACCCGGCACGCTCGCCTGCGGAGTGTGCCTTCGACGAGGCCATCCTCTACGAATACTCGGTGGGCGACCGCGCGCAATGGGATGCGGACTACGCCGCCTATGCGCGCGCCAAGGCACGGCTGGCCTGGCGGCACGGCATGAGCACACATGCGCTGCACGCGTTGCGCCCGCACGTGCTGCGTGCAGGCGACACCAACCTGTGGGGCAGCGCCGTGCTCGACGGCATCGTGGTAGGCGTGAGCGGCGCGCTGCCGTTCTATGACGAAGCCTTTGCACATGTGGTGGCGGCATGCCTGCGCGCCATCGCCAAACAGGCCGCTGTCGCCACGGGCGGCACGCTGCGGCTCGCCTGACCTGCCCCACTCTTCATGCGCGGCGCGTCAGGCGTGATGCCGTCGCCGCGCCGTTTCTCCTTGCGCTCCACGTAAAAATTGCGCGGTCGCTTCGGCTGCGGCCTGCACCTGTCGCGTGACGCCATGGCGGCCCGCCGCGTGCACGGGTCACGCGCGACGTTCGCATCAACCTCCCGCAAACGCTTGTCCGGACAAGCGAGAGACGCTTCCCCGCATCGGCTCCGCACGCACCAGCGCGAAGCCCCGCCGCACAAGGTTGCACGCCATGGCACGCCGGCTGCTGTAGGTCTTCGCACGTGGCTTCCGAACACCTCACCACACAGGCCGCGGCCATAAGAGGAGAAACGACATGCGCATCGCCATGGTCAGTGAACACGCATCGCCACTTGCCGACCTGGGCGGTGTCGACTGCGGCGGACAGAACGTCTACGTGCGCCATGTCGCGCGCCAGCTTGCACGGCTGGGCCATCGTGTCGATGTCTTCACGCGCCGCGAGCGTCCGTGGGACCCGGAGGTGGTGCCGTTCGATAGCGGCTGCCGTGTCGTCCACGTGCCGGCCGGGCCGGCTGCCGTGCTGCCCAAGGAAGCGCTGCTGCCCCACATGCATGCCTTTGGCCGCCACCTGCTGAACCACTGCGCGCGCGCCCAGGCCAGCGGTGACGCCTACAACGTCATCCATGCCAACTTCTTCATGTCGGGCCTGGCATCGCTGGCGGCGTCCACGCGGTTGAACCTGCCGCTGGTCATGACCTTCCACGCGCTGGGCCGCGTGCGCCGGTTGCATCAGGGCAGCGCCGATGGTTTTCCCGATGCGCGATTCGCGATCGAAGAGACGCTGGTACAGCGTGCCGACCGCGTCATCGCGGAATGCCAGAAGGATCAGGCCGACCTGGAAACGCTCTACCGCGCCCGCCCTGAGCAGATCGACGTGGTGCCGTGCGGCTTTGACGCCGGAGAATTTGCGCCCATCGACCGCGCGCAAGCGCGACGCCGCCTGGGCGTGCCAGCCGATGCGTTTGTCGTGCTGCAACTGGGCCGCATGGTGGCGCGCAAGGGCGTGGACAACGTCATCGAGGCCATCGGTGAGCTGCCGGCCGACGCGCGCAAGCGCGTGCGCCTGTACGTGGTGGGCGGCAACACCGTCGTGCCGGACGTGGCCGCCACACCTGAGCTCGGCCGCCTGCAAGCCATTGCCGAGCGCGCCGGGGTGCACGCGCAGACGACCTTTGTCGGCAAGCGCGGCCGCGCCGATCTGCGCACCTGGTACAGCGCCTGTGATGTGTTCGTCAGCACGCCGTGGTACGAGCCGTTCGGCATCACGCCGGTGGAGGCCATGGCGTGCGGGCGCGCGGTGATCGGTGCGGACGTGGGCGGGATCCGCTCGACCGTGCGGCATGAGCGCACCGGCTTCCTCGTCCCGCCAAAAGACCCGCAAGCGCTGGCCGCACGGCTGCTGCAACTGATCCAGCAGCCCGAGCTGTGCCGCGAGCTGGGGCAGGCCGGGCTGGTGCGCGCCCGCATGCTCTACACGTGGCTGGGCGTGGCGGGGCAACTCGAGCGTGCGTACCTCAAGGCCATCGACAGCCACGCGCGCGCCGTGGGCCGCATGACCGATGCCGCGCCCAGCGCCAACGCTGCGGCGCTGGCGGGGCTCGCAGCCTGACCGGATTTCTTCCCACCCTTCCCTCTTCACGCCGCCATGACCCAGACCGATTTGAACTCGAACCCCAACACCACACCCACGCTGCGCGACCAGGTCATCATCGTGACCGGCGCGGGGCGTGGGCTGGGCGCCGCCATCAGCCGCGTGCTCTCTGCCGAAGGGGCCACGGTGGTCGCCACCGACTACGATGCCGGCACCGCCGATCGCACCGCCGCCGAGCTGATCGCCGAGGGCAGCCAGTCGCACGCCATTGCGCTGGACGTGGGCGATGAAGCCGCCGTACGCAGCGCGCTCGATGAAGTGGTCGACCGCTTTGGCCGCGTGGATGCCGTCATCAACAACGCGGCCATCGATATCACGCTGCCCATCGACGAACTGAACGTCGAAGACTGGGACCGCGTGGTGCGCACCAACCTGCGCGGCCCATTCCTGCTGGCCAAGCACGCCAGCGTGCAAATGCGCAAGCGCGCGAGCGGCGCCATCGTCAACATCGCGTCCACCGCATCGCGCCGCGCGTGGCCGAATGCGTCGGTCTACCACGCCACCAAGTGGGGGCTGCTGGGGCTGTCGCATGCGCTGCATGCCGAGCTGCGCCCGCACGGCATCAAGGTCTCTGCGGTGATTGCCGGCGGCATGCGCACGCCGTTCCTGCTCGACCGCTTTCCCGATATCGATGTGAGCAACCTGCAGGACCCGGCCAACGTGGCCGCCGCCGTGCGCTTCGTGCTGCTGCAACCACCCGAGACGGTCATCCCGGAAGTGATGGTGCTGCCGATGCGGGAGACGTCATGGCCGTGATGTGCGGGCCCTTGCAGGCGCGGCCGAGCCCGGCCGTCTTTCTCGACAAGGACGGCACGCTGCTGGAAGACGTGCCCTACAACGTCGACCCCGCGCGCATTGCCTTGGCCCCCGGCGCCGGCGACGGCTTGCGGCTGCTGGCCGCCACCGGCTTGCCGCTCATCGTGGTGAGCAATCAACCGGGTGTCGCGCTGGGCTACTTTCCCGAGCATGCGCTGGACGGCGTGGCGCAGCGGCTCGGCGAGCTGTTTGCGCTGCACGGCGCCACGCTGGGCGGCTTCTACTTCTGCCCGCATGCGCCGGCCGCTGACGGCAGCCTCCATTGCGCCTGCCGCAAGCCCGGCGATGGCATGTTGCGCCAAGCCGCCGCCGCGCACGGCCTCGCGCTGGAAGGTTCGTGGATGATCGGCGACATCCTCAACGATGTCGAAGCGGGCCGCCGCGCGGGCTGCCAGACCATCCTCATCGCCAACGGCAACGAAACCCGGTGGCAGCCGGGGCCCCTGCGCGTGCCGGACTATATCGTCGGCCGCTTTGACGAGGCTGCCGCCATCGTGATTGCGCAGCAGGCGCGGCACCTTACGCACGTTTCGTACGTATCGCCAGCGTCGCCCGCACCGGCCGCTTCGTCCGCAGCGTCCGCGCAGCACCTGAGGGCGGTTGCATGATCGCAGCTGGCATTCCCGAGCGCCGCGCGGTGTGGGCCAACGCGAGCCGCATTCTGTGCGTGCGGCCGGACAACCTGGGTGACGTGGTGATGACCACGCCGGCCTTTCACGCGCTCAAGGCCGACGAGCGCGCCCGCAGCGCGAGTCGTCATCTCACGTTGCTGACCTCGCGCTCGGGGGCCACGGCGGCGCCACACCTGTCCGACATCGACGACGTGATCGTCTGCGATGTGCCATGGGCCAAGCACGCCAACACGGCAGACGCCGAGCAGACCCGCGCGCTGGTCGACACCCTGCGCGACGGCGCATTCGACGCGGCGGTCATCTTTACCGTACACACGCAGAACCCGTTGCCGGCCGCCATGCTGTGCTTCCTGGCGGCCATTCCGCTGCGCCTTGCGCACTGCCGAGAGAACCCGTACGCGCTGTTGTCCGACTGGATTGCCGACCCCGATGCACGTATTGCCGCCACTGCGCCCGGCGACGTACGCCACGAGGTGCGCCGCCAGCTGGACCTCGTGCAGCACGTGACCGACGAGGCCGCACATCTGCCGCATCGGCTGCGCTTCGACGTCCGCCCGGCTGACCGCGACGCCGTGCGCGCCAAGCTGGCCGAGCGAGGCGTCACTACGGATACCCCGTGGATCGTGCTGCATCCGGGCGCGACCGCCGCGTCGCGGCGCTATCCGCCCGATCGCTTCGCGCACATCGCGTGCACGCTCGCAAACCGCTATGGGTGTCCGGTGCTGGTGACCGGCGCGCCGGCCGAAGCGGAACTGGTGCAGCAAGTGTGCCTGCCCGGACTGATCGCGGGGCAGCGCGTGCTGAACCTGGCCGGAGCGCTCACGCTGGGGGAACTGGCGGCGCTCATTGAAGGTGCGGCGCTGCTGGTGTCCAACAACAGCGGCCCTGTGCATCTGGCGGCGGCCACGCAAACACCGGTGGTCGATCTCTACGCGCTGACGAATCCCCAGCACACGCCGTGGGCCGTGCCGCACGCGGTGCTCTCGCATCAGGTGCCGTGTCGCTATTGCTACCGCAGCGTGTGCCCGCTCGGCCATCAGGCGTGTCTGACCGGCGTGACGGAAGAGGAAGTCGTCGCGGCGGCGCACCCGTTATGGCAGTCGTCGCGCGTGGCGCGGGCGTTGTGGCCCGCACCCGCTGCCGCTGCGCTAGCGGCGTCGAACGCGCCGACGCCGGTCGCTTGAGTTTGCCCATGACCCTGACCTGTATTGCCTAACGCGATTGATGGAGCCCCCGCATGGAAGCCAAACCGCTCTACACCCTCGGCATCAACGCGGCGTATCACGATTCTTCCGCCACGCTGGTGCGTGACGGTGTGGTGATTGCCGCCGCTGAAGACGAACGCTTCACGCACGTCAAGCACGCCAAGCGGCCGGTGCCGTTTTCCACCTGGCAGTTGCCGTATCACGCCATCGATTACTGCCTGGCCGAGGCCGGCATCGACCTGGCGCGCGTGGACCAGGTCGCCTACTCGCTCGACCCGGCCTTGCTGACCGACCTGCAGGCGCAGACGCATATCGCGCTGCCACTGCAGCCGTCGGCGCAAATGGATCTGCCGCCCGGCGCCGCGCCGTGGGATCCGCTGTTTCTGTCGTACGTGCTGAACGCCCCGCGCCAGCTGGCCGACGGCGCGCCGCATCATCTGCGGGCGCGCTTCGCCAACGTGAAGCACACCGGGCCGTTCCGCTGGTCTTTTGTCGAGCACCACCTGGCGCACGAGGCCAGCGCATTCTTGGCGGCGCCCTACGACGACTGTGCCGTGCTCACGATGGACGGACGCGGCGAGCGCGCGACCACGTCCTACGGCCTCTTCCGCAACGGCGAATACACACGCCTGCAGCAGGTGGACCTGCCACACTCCCTCGGCCTGCTCTATGAAGAGGTGACGGACTACCTGGGCTTTCTGCGTTCGTCGGACGAATACAAGGTGATGGCGCTGGCGTCGTACGGAGCGCCCCGCTATGTCGACGCATTCCACGAGATGGTGCGGGTCGAGACCGACGGCCGCTACACCGTGGCCCCTTTGCGGCTGGAAGAACGTTTCGGCCCGCCGCGACAGCGTGGCGGCCCGATGGAACCGCGCCACTTTGACATTGCGCGTTCGCTCCAGCAGGTACTGGAAGAGACGGTGCTGACGATGAGCCAGTGGCTGCATCAGGCCACCGGCGCAAGCAATCTGGCCATGGCCGGCGGCGTGGCGCTCAACTGCGTAATGAACGCGCGCATCCGCGACCGCGGCCCGTTCGAAAACGTCTGGGTGCAGCCGGCAGCCGGCGATGCCGGCACGTCGCTCGGTGCCGCGCTGTGGACGGATTACCAAACGCGCGGCAACAAACAGCGCCTGTGGAAAATGGACCACGCCTATCTCGGCCCGTCGTATGCCGATGAAGAGATCGAGCAGTTCCTCGCGTGGTCAAAGCTGCCGTTCGAGCGCCTGGACAACATCGCCGAGCAGACCGCCGAGCTGCTGGCGCAGGGCCAGGTGATCGGCTGGTTCCAGGGGCGCATGGAGTTCGGCCCGCGCGCGCTGGGTGCGCGGTCCATCCTCGCCTCGCCCATCCCCGCCGACATGCAGGCGCGGCTGAACGAGATCAAGGACCGCGAGGACTTCCGCCCCGTCGCTCCGGTGGTGATGGAAGAACGCGCCGCCGACTGGTTTGTCGGTGCGCAAACCGCACCGTTCATGCTGTTCATCTTCGATGTGCGGGAAGACCGCGCCACGCAGATCCCGGCCGTGCGCCACGTTGATGGCACCGCGCGCGTGCAGACCGTCAACCGGCGCCAGCATCCGCTGTACTACGACCTGCTGGCGGCGTTCGAGCGGCGCACCGGCGTGCCGATCCTGGTGAACACGTCGTTCAATACGCGCGGCGAGCCCATGGTCTGCAGCCCCCGCGATGCGGTGGAATCGTTCTGGACCTCGCCGCTCGACGCGCTGGTGATCGGGCCGTTCCTGCTGCGCAAGACGGCCCTGCGCCCGGAGCAATCGCAGACCCAGGAAGACGGCGCCGTACGCAATGTCGACGGGCTGCGGCGCGTCCCAGGCCTGGCGGGGGTCGCATGAACCAGCCGATGCCGTTTGACGTGTCGTCGGTGACCCCCGTGCAAGGGGCGCCAGCCATGTCCGTCGTGATTGCGACATGGCGACGGCCGCAGATGCTGCAACGCTGCCTGGACGGCCTGCGCGCGCAGACGTTCGACGCGCGCCGCGTGGAACTGGTCGTCGCCGACGACGGCCCGGACGACGCCACCCGCGCGGTCGTGGACGGCTTTGCCGCAGCGTCCCCCGGCTGGCGCGTGCAGTACGTGCCTGTGCGCGAAACGCAGGGCCCCGCCGCCGCACGCAACCGCGGCTGGCGCGCCGCCACCGGTCACATCGTCGCCTTCACCGACGACGACACCATTCCGGCGCCCACGTGGCTCGCGGAAGGCTGGCGCATCATGACCACTGCCGAGGGCGCCAGTGGCCCTGAGAGCGACCAGCCGCCCGACGCCGCCACCGGCGCAGTCCGCATGCCGTTGCCCGAGCGTCCGACGGACTACGAGCGCGATGCCAGCGGCCTCACCCGGGCCGAATTCGTCACCGCCAACTGCTTTGTACGGCGCGCGATGCTGGAGCGTGTCGGCGGCTTTGACGAGCGCTTCCGGCTCGCGTGGCGGGAAGATTCCGACCTGCAGTTCCGCATTCTCGATGCAGGGGGGCGCATCGTGCAGGCGCCGCGCGCCTTGATGCACCACCCCGTGCGGCCGGCGCCGTGGGGCGTGAGCGTGTCGCAGCAGCGCAAGGTGTTTTACGACGCGCTGCTTTACAAGAAGCACTCCCGGCTCTACCGCACGCGCATCCGGCCGGTGCCGCCGTGGCATTACTACGGCGTGGGGGCTGCCGTGGTGGTTGCAGTGGCCGCGCTGGCCGCGCACCTGCCCTGGGTGGCCGCTGCGGCCGCTGTGGTGTGGCTGGCACTCACGCTGCGCTTCACCGCCATGCGGCTGCGGGGCACCGCACACACCGCGCGGCATGTGCTGGAAATGTTTTGGACGTCCATCGCCATCCCGCCGCTCGCGCTGTACTGGCGCTTGCGCGGTGCGTGGCATTTCCGGGTCTGGTTCCTATGACGCCCGCTGCTGAACTTTTGCGCGGCGCGCGCCGCATTGCCGTCTTTCGCGCCTTGCAACTCGGCGACATGCTGTGCGCCGTGCCCGCCCTCCACGCCTTGCGGGCCGCCGCGCCCCAGGCGCACATCACGCTCGTGGGCCTGCCGTGGGCGCGCCAGTTCCAAGAGCGCTATGCCGATCTGCTCGACGACTTTGTCGCGTTCCCGGGCGGCGACGGCTTTCCGGAAGCCGGGCCTGGCGATGCAGAGGCGACACACGCGTTCTATGCCGGCATGCGGGCACGCTGCCTGGATGTCGCCATCCAGCTGCACGGCAGCGGACCGCAATCGACGGAAGTGGTCCGGCAGTTTGGTGCGCACCATGTGTTCGGATTCCAACCCAATGGCGTGATCCCGCGGCAGCCGGATCCGGGGTTGCTCCCGTGGCCGACGCAGTTGCCTGAGGCGCAGCGCCTGCTGGCGTTGCTTAATCACCTGGGGGCGCCGGCCGTGCCGGCCACGCCCGACTTTCCGCTCATGCGCGACGACTATGCCGAAGCGCTTGCCCTGCTGCGCCACCACGCGCTGGACCGCGACCGCCTCGTCTGCCTGCACCCCGGCGCCCGCATGCCCACGCGGCGCTGGTGGCCGGAGCGCTTTGCTGCGGTGGCCGACACGCTCATCGTCAGCGGTTTTCATGTGGTGATCACGGGTGCGCCTTCGGAGGCGGCGCTCGTTGAAGAGGTCCGCAGCCACATGCGCCAGCGTGCGGCCTCGGTGGTCGGGCAAACCTCGCTTGGCGGGCTTGCTGCGCTGCTGCGGCTGGCGCGCCTGCTGATCTGCAACGACACCGGCGTGTCGCACGTGGCGGCGGCGGTGCGGGCGCCGAGCCTGGTCATTGCCTGCGGCAGCGACGTGGAGCGCTGGGCGCCGGCAGACCGCACGCTGCACCGCGTGCTGGCCGCGCATCCGCCATGCCGGCCCTGCATGCACTGGACGTGCCCCACCGGGCACGAATGCGCGCGCGATGTGACGGTGCACGAACTGCTCGACGCCGCGTATGCCGCGCTGTTCGACCCCGATCTGCACCTGCGCGCATCGCATGCACCGCAAGCCGCCGACGCTCCCACCGCATCGCACACGATCGAGAATTCGACCTCATGACCCACCCCACGCGACAACGCCTGCGCATCCTGACGTGGCACGTGCACGGCAACTACCTGTACTACCTGTCGCAGGTGCCGCACGACTTCTATCTCGTGACGCGGCCGCCCGATGCCTCAGGCCGCGTGCCGCCGGGTTATGCGGGCAAGGTCGGCGTGTTGCCCTGGGGTGACAACGTGCACGAAGTACCGTTCGATGCCGTTGCCGGGCAGCACTTCGATGCGGTGCTGTATCAGTCCCGCGCGCAGTGGGAAGACGATCGCCTGTCGGTGCTCAGTGCCGCGCAGCGGGCGCTGCCGACGATCTATCTCGAACACGATCCGCCGCAGGAACACCCCACCAATACACGGCACTGGGTGCAAGACCCGAACGTGCTGCTGGTGCATGTAACGCCGTTCAATGCGTTGATGTGGGACAGCGGCATCACCCCGGCACGCGTGATCGAGCACGGTGTGCACTTGCCCGTGCCGGCCAGCTACACCGGCGAGCTGGAGCGCGGCATCGTGGTCGTGAACCACCTGCACAAGCGGGGGCGCCGGCTGGGTGCGGACGTGGTCCAGTCGCTGCGCCAACACGTGCCGCTTGACCTGGTCGGTATGGGCGCGGAAGCGGCGGGCGGGATCGGCGAAGTGGGCAACCTCGACCTGCCCACCTTCTGCGCGCGCTACCGCTTCTTCTTCAACCCCATCCGCTACACCAGCCTGGGCCTGGCGGTGGTGGAAGCCATGACCGTCGGCATGCCGATTGTCGGCCTGGCCACCACGGAGATGAGCACGGTCATTCGCAACGGCCACAACGGCTACGTCGATACCAGCCCCGAAGCGCTGGCCGGTGTCATGCAGACGCTGCTGCGCGATCCGGCCCTGGCCCGCCGCTGGGGCGACGCAGCACGCGAGACGGCCCGCACGCGTTTCGGCATCGACCGCTTCGTCGCCGATTGGCTGGACGCGTTTGCCACCGTCATGGAAAACAAGAAGGAGGCGGCATGAGACACCACGGAGACGCACACCACCCCGGCCACCCCGAGCCGCACCACCACTGGCGCGACCAGCGCCGCGTGCTGGTCACCGGCGGCGCGGGCTTTCTCGGCTCGCACCTGTGCGACCGCCTGCTGCGCGACGGGCACGATGTGCTGTGCGTCGACAACTTCTACACCGGCACCAAGCGCAACATCGCCCACCTGCTTGGCCATCCGCGCTTCGAGGTGCTGCGCCACGACGTGACCTTTCCGCTGTATGTGGAAGTGGACGACATCTACAACCTGGCCTGCCCGGCCTCACCGATCCACTACCAGCACGACCCCGTGCAGACCACCAAGACGAGCGTGCACGGTGCGATCAACATGCTGGGGCTGGCCAAGCGGGTAGGCGCACACATTCTGCAGGCCTCCACCAGCGAGGTGTACGGCGACCCGCATGAACATCCGCAAACCGAACGCTACTGGGGCAACGTCAACCCGATCGGCGTGCGCTCGTGCTACGACGAAGGCAAGCGCTGCGCTGAGACACTGTTCATGGACTACCGCCGCCAGCATGGCCTGGACGTCAAGGTGGCGCGCATCTTCAACACCTACGGCCCGCGCATGCACCCGAACGACGGGCGCGTCGTCTCCAACTTCATCATGCAAGCCTTGGCCGGCGACCCGATCACGCTCTACGGCGATGGCCGCCAGACACGCGCCTTCTGCTACGTGGACGATCTGATCGACGCGCTGGTGCGCTTGATGAACACGCCGGCGGATTTTTCGGGACCGGTCAACGTGGGCAACCCGGTAGAAATGAGCATGCTCGACATCGCGCGGCAGATTGTGGCTTGCACGCGCTCGACGTCGGAACTCGTCTTCCACCCGCTGCCGCAAGACGACCCGACGCAGCGCTGCCCCGACATCACCCTCGCCCGCGAGGCGCTTGGCTGGGAGCCCCGCACGGCGCTTGAAGTCGGGCTGGCGCGTACGGTGGAGTATTTCCGGCAGCAGTTCTTCCTGGCGCCGATGCCCGCGCTGGCCTGACCTCGGCCTTCGCGGGCGCTCTTCTGAAATCGGGTTAGCCGATCGACAGTGTGGGGATGGCGCGGCGGCGCTGGCGGTCAGCATCCATCTGCCGCCACAGCGCCACGGTCGTCGGCTGCACGGTATGCCGATGCAGCAAGGTGCGCGGCAGCCGCATCAGCGCGGCGGGCAACGCCTCCGCCAGCACGCCCTGTTCGGCCATCGCGCGGATGGCGCGGCCCGTCACTCGCCAGGCGAGATCCCGCGGCAACCGCAGCCAGGCGCTCAGCAACTCGTTGCGCGCCAGCAGTGCACGCCGCTGTGTCACATCACGCACCGGCGATGGGTTGTGGTGCGTGACCACCTCCCTGCAGTAGACGATGCGCCAGCCCGCGTCGACCAAGTCGAGCGCGAGCACGCTTTCTTCACCGCCGATAAAAAGGTCGCGCCGGTAGCCGCCGGCCTCGGTAAAGGCGCGTGTGCGGACCACGCAGGCGCCGGCCATGAAGCCCAGCAGTGCGGGACCCGGCAAGCCGTCGGAAGGCAGCGTGCTGGTGGCCATGGGCTCGCACGCCGTGTCGTCGCGCCGCGTGGGCCCGACCACGACATGCGCCGCTACCACGCCCACCGACGGATACCGCTGCAGCACATCCACCGCGCGTGCCACCGAACCGGGCAACCACGCGGTGTCGTCATCGCAGAAAGCCACGTAAGGCGTATCGATGCTCGCTACGCCAAAGTTGCGACCCGCCGCACCGTAGTTGCGCGGCACCCGGACGAGTGTGATGTCGGGAAAGCGCGCGGCGATCTGATCGGCGGTGCCGTCGGTCGAGCCGTTGTCCACCACCACGATGGGCCACGGTTCATCGAGCGCGGCGAGGTTGCCAAGCGTTTCAAGCACGGTGGCTGCACGGTTGTACGTCAGCACGACGACGGAACACGGTGCCTGCGCACTGCGGGCGTCATCCAGCGGTTGCATGATCGGGTTCTCCTTGCTTGGGTTCCAGTAGCCAGAAACGTTCGGGCTGGTGCAGGTCCTCCACGCCGCCGGGGCCGAACGCGCGCAGCTGACTGGCGTAACAGGCCACGGCGCGACGCTTCTGACGGCCATCGACGGCTGTGAGGGGCGATACCGGCGTGGCCACGATGTCCTGCGCGGCCAGCGCAACGATGCGGTCCTGCACGGCACCGCGCCCACGCCGGTACAGCGCGTCCTCATAGCCGATCCAGAGCCGCTGCGGCAGCTTGCGCAGCAGCATCAGCGCCGCTTCGTGCACAAGTACGTGGTCGCTGTGGAACAGCCCCAGCGGTACGAACACCGCATCTGCCGTGCGTCTTTCCACCAGCCGGTATAAGGCACGCTCCAGTTCGGCCACGGTGGGCGTTTGCCCGTACTGGCTGTCGCAAAAACCGAGGTGATGCACCGTGGCGCTGACCTGCGCGTGGGCCTGCGCATCTTCCAGCCGGCGAGCGGCCACCGCCTGGTTGGAATCGGCAAAGCCCGCTTCTTGGTCCCAGGTCGTTGAGACCGGAGTTTCGGGCGCGCCACCAAACACCGTGACCGTGCGGCTGCCGTGATGCGCCGCCAGCAACGCACCGCACGAGAAGATCGCGTCGTCAAAGTGCGGCGAGATCACCAGCACCGGGCCGAGGCTCGCGACGCGATCGTGCAGCGCCCGGCTCATGCGCGGGAGGCGCGGGGCGTGCGAGCGCCGTCAGTCGCGTGCGGGTCAAGCTTGACCTTCAACCGGCCTGGCTCGCGCGTATCGAAGGCGAGGCAGGCATCGAGCGCTCCCGCCATCGGCGCGCCCACCGCCAGACCGTCGCCGAGCGCCTCCACTACCCTCCCCACGCCTTCGTGGCCGAGGATGCGGCCCACGGTGCCGCATACGAAGTGCAGATCCGTCCCGCAGATGGCGCTGGCCCTCAGGCGCACGGTGGCGTCGGTGGGCTCGCGCAGTGTCGGCTCGGGCACGTCTCTCAGACGAATGTCGCCGATGCCGTGGAATACAACCGCTTTCATGATTGACCCCTGGTTGGTGAACTGGACACCGCGCCGGAAGCGCGGTTTCGCCCAAGACACGCAACCGCGGTGCCTGCGCCGCAGCCGGTTGTTTTTTCAGGAACCTCGCGCGGCCAGCACGAAGAACAGCAGCGTGCTGGCGCACATGCACAGCGTCGCCACCCAGGCGGTGCCATGCAGCAGCGGCGAGCTGCGAAACGGCCCCATCACCGCCTTGCGGCGCGACATCAACTGCAGCATCACCATGACCGGCGTGGCGGCCACGCCGTTGAGCACGGCGGCCCAATACAGCAACTTGAAGGGCTCGATGGGCAGGAACACCATCACCATGGCTGCGGCCATCACCAGTGTCAGGAAGAGGTAGAACTTGGGCGCGTGGTGCACCTTGGCTTCCAGGCTGCTATGCCACTTGAAGGCCTCCGCTGCGGCATAGGCGGCAGACCCCGCCAGCACCGGCACCGCCAGCAGCCCCGTGCCGATCACCCCCACCGCAAACAACATCTGCGCAAAGCGGCCGGCCACCGGCTTGAGCGCTTCGGCGGCCTGCGCACAGGTTTCGATTTGCGTGATGCCGTGTGTGTGCAGCGCATAGGCGGCCGTCAGCATGATGCAGAAGGCGATAAGCGCCGACACCGCCATCCCGACCGTGGTGTCGATGCGGATGCGTGCGAGCTGGTCCTTCGCCTGCCACGGCGCTTTCTTGAGGGGTGCTTCGTCTTCGGCCAGCCGTGTTTCTTCGACCTCGCCCGCGGCTTGCCAGACAAACAGATACGGGCTGATGGTGGTGCCGAACACCGCGATAAGCGTCATTGCATAGTCCTTGGACCACCGCATCCGCGGCACCACGGTGTCGTGCAGTGCACGCGCCCAGTCGACCTGCACGACAAACGCCGTGGCAACGTACGCGAGCAGCGACAACGCAATCCATTGCAGATAGCGCGCATACCGCCGATACGGCATCCAGATTTGCAGCACGAGCGTCACCACCGCAAACAGGCAGGCGTACCACGCCGTGGCGCCGCCCACGAGCAGCCGCACGCTGTCGCCCATGGCCGCAATGTCCGCACCCACGTTGATGACGTTGGCCACCGTGACGAGCGCCACGAACGCATACGCCAGCCACGGCGAATGATGCCGCCGAATGTTGGCGACCACGCCCTGCCCAGACACCCGCCCCAGCCGAGCACTGACGAGCTGGATGGCGATCATCAGGGGCAGCGTGAGCAACAGCGTCCAGAGCATGGCCGTGCCGACCTGTGCCCCGGCCTGTGCATACGTGGCGATGCCGCTCGGGTCGTCATCCGCCGCACCGGTGATGAAGCCGGGCCCCAGCCGGCGGTACCACGGGGTGTCGTTTGCAGCGGGCACGCTGGGCTTAGCTGCGGTTGTCGGTGGGCGGTGCGTCTGGCATCTGCTCGCCGGGGTCGAGCAGCCTGTCTCGCGTGATGCCCGGCGGCCCCCCCCTCTGACGCATGCGGCGCAGCGTGTCGTGCCGGCTCTGCGGTTTGGGTGCGGTGCTGCCGGTGCGGCCCACTTCCGCATTGGCCGGCCGGTCGCCCGGTTTGCGGTGCGAATCGGCCTGTTCCCAATCGGCCTGACGTTGTTCTGCGTCTCGGTTTTCCTTGTGTTGCTTGTCTCGCATGGTCGGCTCCGGTGTGCGTGTGCGGGTGTGCAAAATCAGCGGCGCTTGCGGATCAGGCTGACCTGTCCGTTGCGCTCCAGGATGGCGGCCTCCACATCGTCCAGCGTGCGTGAGCCCAAGGTCTGGCGCACGCTCTCTTGCACATCACCTACGGTGATGAGCGCCGCATCCATCTGGCCCTGGTTGAAGCGGCCTTCGCGATAGACCTCGCGTTCGCGGCCAGCAATGAGCCTATCGAGCTTGGGCAGCCGCACGCACGCCCAACCCAGCAGACGGTGCACCGCTACCAGGGCGAGCGACGCCGACACCGTGGCCACGAACGGCGACGCCCCGACGATCGCGCGGCTCAGCGTTGCCCCAAGCAACACGGCGACAACGAAATCGAACGGCGCGCGCTGCCCAAACGAGCGCCGGCCGGATAAGCGCACCAGCGCCAGGCCGATGGCGAACACCACCACCGCGCGCATCGCGGTTTGCAGCGGGTTGAGATCCTTGCCTTCGCCAAACAGGAACAGCAGCGTGTCCATGGCGCCTCCCGTCGTCGATGTGGAGTCTGTTCAACCAGGAGAGCAAGCGGCGTGCCGCAGTGCATGCGGCCAAGACTCCACCTCACGCTACGTCCGAGCGCAATGGCATACCGCGTGCTGAAAGCCGGGGTATCCACTCTTTTTTATAGGGAGCCCGCCATGCCCGACCAACCCCAACAGCAACCGCCACAGCATCAGCACCGCCAGCCCGGCACGGAGAGCGAGATGACGCCGCGCCCGCAAGCCGAGATGGAAAATTACATCGGCGGCAGCAAGCTCACAGACAAGGTGGCCATCGTCACCGGCGGCGACAGCGGCATCGGCCGTGCCGTCGCCATCGGCTTCGCCAAGGAAGGCGCCGACGTGCTGATCGCCTACCTGGACGAACACGACGACGCCAACCAGACCTGCCGCCTCGTACGCGCGACCGGCCGCCGCTGCGAAGCCATTGCCGGCGACCTGGGCGACGAAGCACACGCCCGCGCGGTCGTCACGCAGGCGGTCGCCACCTTTGGAAAGATCGACATCGTGGTGAGCAATGCGGCGGAACAGCACCCGCGGCAAAGCCTGGCCGACATCGATGCGGCGCAACTGGAACGTACGTTCCGCACCAACGTCTTTGCGATGTTCTATTTGATCCGTGCCGCGCTGCCGCACCTGCATGCAGGCGCACGCATTATCACGACCACGTCGGTCACGGCGTTTCGCGGCAGCGGGCACCTGGTGGACTACGCCGCCACCAAGGGCGCTATCGTGGCGTTCACGCGCTCGCTCGCGCAGCAACTGGCGGAGAAAGGCATCCTGGTGAACGCCGTGGCGCCCGGGCCGATCTGGACGCCGCTGATTCCGTCCACCTTCGACGCCGAGCACGTCGCCAAATTCGGCAGCAAGGAGCCTCTGGGCCGGGCCGGCCAGCCGGATGAAGTGGCACCGTGCTACATCTTTCTCGCGTCGGCCGATGCGAGCTACATGACGGGGCAGACGCTGCATCCGAACGGGGGCGAAATCGTCAACGGGTGAGGGAACACATCCCGCCGCATAACGCCAAATCAATCCGCCACCTCCGGGGCCGCCCAGTGTCCATGGTCTTGACCCGCGGTTCCGCCCCCGTCGCTGAATCGCGCCCCCCCGTCGGGCGCCTCCGACTGCGCCCCGCCTTCTCGTAAGCCACTTTCGGCGTCGATTGGCGCCGCCCTTCAGTTGCCCTGGCAGCCGCCGTTATGCAATGTAATAAAGTCTGATCATAGGAACATTCTGATCGGCACCCCTCGGCGATAGAATGACTGGTCACCGCCGTTCGAGCGGTCTTCGTCCCCCAATCAACGCACCGCGGTTCTGAAACGCCTCCATGTGGATTGTCCAACTCGCGCTGCGAAGGCCGCTGACGTTCATCGTCCTCGCCTTGCTGATCCTGCTGGCGACGCCGTTTACGCTCATGCGTACGCCAACGGACATCTTTCCGGAAATCGACATTCCGGTCGCCAGCATCATCTGGAACTACAACGGCCTGCCCGCCAAGGAGATGGCCGACCGCATCGTGTCTGTCACGGAGCGCAGCCTGACCACCACCGTCAACGACATCGAGCATATCGAGTCGCAATCGTTGGGCGGCGTGTCGATCATCAAGGTCTTCTTCCAGCCCAACGCCAACATCCAGACCGCACTCGCGCAGATCGTGGCGAGCACGCAGGCGCAGGTGCGGCAGTTGCCGCCGGGCACGACGCCGCCGCTGGTGATCAAGTATTCAGCGTCGAGCATTCCGATCCTGCAACTGGGGCTGTCGAGCAACACGCTATCGGAGCAGGAACTCAATGATGCGGCGGTGAACTTCCTGCGCCCGCGCCTGATCACGGTGCCCGGCATCGCCGTGCCGTTCCCGTATGGCGGCAAGAGCCGGCAGATCACGGTCGATCTCGATACGCAGAAACTGTTGGCGCAGGGCCTGACGCCCGTGGACATCGTCAACGCGGTGGGCGCGCAGAACCTGATCCTGCCCGCCGGCACGCAAAAGATCGATGCCACCGAATACGGCGTCACGCTCAACGGCACGCCGGGCAGCATTGCCGCGCTCAACGCGATTCCGGTCAAGACCAGCAACGGCGCCACGCTCTACCTGGGCGATGTGGCCCATGTGCGCGACGGCTTCTCGCCGCAGACCAACGTGGTGCGCCAGGACGGCCAGCGCGGTGTGCTGCTGTCCATCCTGAAGAATGGCGGCGCGTCGACGCTCGATATTGTCAACAACATCCACAAGCTCCTGCCGGCCGCGGCCGCTGCCCTGCCGCAAGACTTGAAGATCACGCCGCTGTTCGACCAGTCGCTGTTCGTGAAAGCGGCCATTGAAGGCGTGATCCGCGAGGCGATCATCGCCGCGTGCCTGACCGCCGCCATGATCCTGCTGTTCCTCGGCAACTGGCGCAGCACGGCCATCATTGCGGTGTCGATTCCGCTGTCGATCCTCTCGTCGATCATCGTGCTGCATCTGCTGGGCGAGACCATCAACCTGATGACGCTCGGTGGGCTGGCGCTCGCGGTCGGGATTCTGGTGGACGACGCCACCGTCACCATCGAGAACATCGAGCGCCATCTGCACGAAGGCAAGGCGCCCGTCACCGCCATCCTGGACGGCGCGGCCGAGATTGCCGTGCCGGCCTTCGTGTCGACCCTCTGCATCTGCATCGTGTTCGTGCCGATGTTCTTCCTCACGGGCGTGGCGCGTTATTTGTTCGTGCCGATGGCCGAAGCGGTGATCTTCGCCATGCTGGCGTCGTATGTGCTCTCGCGCACGCTCGTGCCGACGCTGGTGATGATGCTCATGACCGGCCACACCGACGACGCAAAGAAGCCTGGCCCACGTTTGACCACATTCGGCCGCATCTACGAGGCATTCAATCGCCAGTTCGAGCACATGCGCGGCAACTACGCCGCCGTCCTGGGCGGGTTGCTGGAGCGCCGCCGCGTGTTTGCACTGTCGTTCCTGGGCTTCTGCGTGGCGTCGTGCGCGCTGTTCCTGGTGCTCGGCCGAGACTTCTTCCCCGATGTGGATGCGGGCCAGATCCGTCTGCACATGCGTGCACCGTCGGGCATGCGCATTGAAGAGACGGCACGCCTGGCCGACGAGGTGGAGACGGCCATCCGGCAGATCATTCCCAAGAACGAGTTGTCGACGATTCTCGACAACCTCGGTGTTCCGAACTCGGGTATCAACCTGTCGTACAGCAACGCCGGCACCATCGGCACGCTGGACGGCGAAATCCTCATCGCCCTGCACGAGGGCGAGCGCAAACCCAGCGCCGAATACATCCGGCGCCTGCGCGAAGAACTGCCGAAGCGGTTCCCCGGCGTGGAATTCGCCTTCCAGCCCGCAGACATCGTCAGCCAGATCCTGAACTTCGGCCTGCCGTCGGCCATCGACGTGCAGTTCTCAGGCGCCGACGTGGCCACCAACAAGCAGCTCGCGGGCATGCTGGCCAACCGCATCAAGCAAATACCGGGCGCCGTGGATACACACGTACACCAGCGCTTCGACCAGCCCACGCTGGCCTTGAACATGGACCGCACGCGCCTCCAGCAGGTCGGGCTCGAAGGCCGCGACGTGGCGCAGAACCTGCTGGTGTCGCTCAGCTCCAGCTTCCAGACTTCACCCACGTTCTGGCTGAACCCGATCAACGGTGTGGTGTACCAGGTGGCCGTTACAAGCCCGCAATACCGCGTCGACTCCCTCGACGCGCTACTGCGCACCCCGGTGGCGGGCTCACGTGGTGGCGCGGCACAGGCAGGGGGGCCGCAGTTGCTGGGCAACCTCGTGCAGGTCAGCCCCGGGGTGCAACCCCAGGTGGTCTCGCATTACGACATCACCCCCGTGGTGGACGTGTACGCCGCCGTGCAGGGCCGCGACCTGGGCGCCGTCGCCAAGGAAGTGCAGAAAGCCGTCGACGACATCCGCCCGAGGCTGCCGCGCGGCGCGCAGGTCACGGTGCGCGGTCAGGTGAAGACGATGGAATCGTCGTTCGTCGGCCTGGGCGTTGGACTGGTGATGGCGATCGTGCTGGTGTACCTGTTGATCGTCGTGAACTTCCAGTCGTGGATCGACCCGCTCGTCATCGTCACGGCCCTGCCGGCGGCGCTGGCAGGTATTGCGTGGATGCTGTTCGTGACAGGAACGACGCTGTCGGTGCCGTCGCTCACGGGGGCGATCATGACGATGGGCGTGGCAACGGCCAACTCGATTCTGTTGATCTCGTTTGCCCGGGAGCGCCTGGCCGAAGGCATCGCGCCGGTGCAGGCCGCGCTGGAAGCCGGCGCCACCCGCCTGCGCCCGGTGCTGATGACGGCGCTGGCGATGATCATCGGCATGGTGCCCATGGCGTTGGGCCTTGGCGAGGGCGCAGAACAGAACGCGCCGCTGGGGCGCGCGGTGATCGGCGGTCTGCTGTTTGCAACCGTCTCGACCCTCTTCTTTGTTCCGGTGGTGTTTGCCAGCGTGCACAACAGATTGCAGCGGCGCGCCGCACGGCGGAGTCACGATTTGCGGGGAAGCGAAGGACATGTCTGAGCAAACATCCAGTGCCCATTCCGGGGCGCATTCGGGGCCGCATTCTGGGCACCTCGCGGACGGCCCGCCGCACCACGTCGTCACGGTCGACCCGATCGAACAGGTGGACCGCGGCCCCGCCATGCGGCGCGCACACTGGGTCGTGATTGTGGTGGCGGTGCTGTTGGCGCTGGGCGCCGCGCGCACGCTGGTGGGCCGCTACTACAACGCGCACGCGCTGGAGCGCCAGGTGAGTGCGCAGACCAGCCGCTACGTCACCACCACCGCTCCCAAACCGGCCAGCGCCAACCGCGAGCTGACGCTGCCGGGCACGCTGCAGGGCTACGTTGAATCGCCCATCTATGCGCGCACCAGCGGCTACGTGCTGCGCTGGTTCAAGGACATCGGCGCCCACGTCGACAAGGGCGAAGTGCTGGCGCTGCTCGACACCCCGGAAATCGACCAGGAACTGAACCAGGCGCAAGCCACACGCAACCAGGCCGCCGCACGCAAGGCGCTGGCGCAGACCTCGCTTACGCGCTGGCAGAACCTGCGCCAGAAAGATGCCGTCTCTCAGCAGGAACTGGACGAGCGCACCAGCGCTGCCAATCAGGCCCAGGCCGACCTGGCCGCTGCCGAAGCCAATGTGCGCCGCCTGCAGGAACTGCAAGGCTTCCGCCGGGTAGTGGCCCCGTTTGCGGGCGTGGTGACCAAGCGCAATGTCGATGTCGGCGCGCTCGTCAACGCCGGCAATGCGGGCGCCAACCGCGAGCTGTTCACCCTGGCGCAGACCGATCCGCTGCGCATCTACCTATATGTGCCGCAGGCGTATTCGCAGCAGGTGAAGGTTGGGCAGGATGTGGCCGTCACGCTCGCAGAGCTGCCCGGCCAAACGTTCCACGGCACCATCGCGCGCGCCTCCGGCGCCATCGACGCCACCACGCGCACCATGCAGGTGGAAGTGCAGTTGCCCAACAAGGACGGCCACCTGCTGCCGGGCGCGTATGTGCAAGTCGCCATCAAGGGCAAAACGTCCGGCGACGATGCGGGTGCCAACGCGCAGGGGGCCTATCTGGTGCCGACCAACACGCTGCTCTTCCGCAAGGAAGGCCCACGCATCGCCGTCGCAGACAACGGCCGAGTCGAGCTGCGCCCGGTCACCATTGGCCGCGACTACGGCCGCACGGTAGAGATCGTCTCGGGCCTCAAGCCAAACGACGCGCTGATCCTCAACCCGGCCGATTCCATCGAGCAAGGCGAAGTGGTGACCATCGTCACACCGGCCCCGGCCCCCGCATCGGCACCGGCGGCTTCCGCGCCGCACGCATCATGACGCGGTTGCGAACCCCAGCGCTGGCGGCTTCGCTGATCGTCTCGCTGGCCGGTTGCTCGCTCGCGCCGACCTACGAGCGCCCGGCCATGGACATGCCCGCGCACTGGCAGACCGAAGCGCCCTGGCGCGCCGCCCAACCTGCCGATGCAGCACCCAAAGGCCCGTGGTGGCAGCGCTTCAACGATCCGCAGCTCGACAAGCTGATCACGCAGGCGCTGCAGGAAAACCAATCCCTCAAGGTGGCACTGTCGAACCTGGTGCAGGCACAGGCGCAGACGCGCGTGGCCCGTGCCAGCCTGCTGCCGACCATCACAGCCGCCAACAACGACACGCGGTCGCGCACATCCTCGGAACGGCCGCTCTCGTCGTACACAAGCCCGACGATGTCGACGGTGCAGAGCGATTTCGTGCTGCGCGCCGACGTGAGTTACGAAGCCGATCTCTTCGGCCGCGTGCGCAACACCGTCGCCAACGCCGCCGCGAGCGAAGCGCAGGCCGGCGCCAATGTCGAGAACTTCCGCCTGCTGCTTGCCGCGCAGGTTGCCACCACCTGGTACAACCTGCGCGAGACCGACGCGGAAATCGCCGTGGTGCAGGAAGGGCTCGCACTGCAGAGCAAGGCGCTCGATTTCGTCACCTCACGACATCAGGACGGCGTTGCGTCGGGGCTCGATCTGGCACAGCAGCAGGCGCTGGTCGACAGCACGGCCACGCAGGCCGAACTGCTGACCAAGCAACGCGCGCAGTACGAACACGCGCTCGCTACGCTGGTCGGCACACCCGCACCCGCCTTCCACATCGATCCGATTCCGCTCAAGGGCGCGGCACCGCAAATTCCGGTGGCGCTGCCGTCCGACGTGATCGAACGCCGCCCCGACGTGGCCGCAGCAGAGCGCGGCGCCGCTGCTGCCAACGCGCAAGTGGGCGTGGCGCGCGCTGCCTTCTTCCCGAGCGTGATGCTCAACGGCGGCGCCGGTTGGGAAAGCCGCGATCTGGCGCTGCTGTTTTCTGCGCCGACGCTGCTGTGGTCGTTCGGCACGCAGATCGCCCAGACGGTGTTTGACGCGGGTCGCACGCGGGCGCGCGTGGACTTTGCCAATGCGGCCTACCAGGGCGCGATTGCCAACTACCGGCAGACGGTGCTGGGAGCGTTGCAGGAAGTGGAAGATGGACTGGCCGGGCTGCAATCGCTGGACCGTGCGGCAACCCAGGCGCGCCATGCCGTGGAAAGCGCTCGCAAGGTCTACGACATTGCCAGCGTGCGCTACGAGGGCGGGCTCGCAACCTCGTTGGACGTGATCACCGCGCAGCAGTCGCTGTTGAACAACCAGCGCACGGCGGTGCAGATTCTCGGCCAGCAGATGACGACGAGCGTGTTTCTCGTCAAGGCGGTGGGCGGCGACTGGAACCACGTGATCGCCACGCCAACGCCAACGGCCAAGCGGTAAGCCTCAGGCAACGGCGCGCAGGAAGCGCGCGCCCACAAAAAGCCCCACCAACCAGCTCAACGTCAGCGCCACGGCAACGACCAGCTGGAGTAGCGCGGTGGCATCGCCGGGCACGCGCAGCGCCAGCGCAATCACCGCGGCCATCAGCGCACCCGCTGCGACCAGGCTCACCAGCAGCGCACCCAAACCGGATGCGAGCGTACGCACGAGCGGCGGATGCACATGTGCCGGCGGACACAGCACCGCCATGCGCGCCCGCACATAGGCGGTGGTGCGCGCGCCATCGGTGGCTTCGGCGTGATGGCGCATCACGTACATCCAGGTTTGCGTGTCGAGCACGCCGGAACTCAGCTCGTGCGTCACACGGCGCAGTGCAGCACGTTCGCGCGCGTGGTCGGTGGCATCGCTTGCCGTTTCGTTGGGGTTGAGCCTGTCGAATACGGCCGGCGCAGCAGCCGGATCGTTCGCGCGCACCTCATGCCGATACGTCACGCGCACGCGGCGCGACCGGGCGAGATACGCCAGCGTCCCGAGCGGCACCAGCACCTCCGCCGCCAGCAACAGCGCGAGCGGTAACCCCGCCGCCGTGCCGCCCGATGCCTGCGCGGCCCACGCCTTGATCCCACCGCTCATGCCCAGCGTGGCCAGCAATTGCAGCAGGCAATAGCCCAACCAGACCCATGGAAACCAGCGCACGCGCAAAAACGCCACAACCACCAGCCCCAACGGAAACGCCAGCCCAGCAAGCGCCAGCACCGGCCGCGCCGCGCCACCGCCCATCTCGCCCAGCATCAGCACCATGGCCATCGCCAAAACCACCACCAGCGCCGGCAACGTGCTCAACCACAGCAGCGTCACCAGCCAGCCGCGAACGCCATAAAGCCGGTGCGCCCGCGCACGCGCCGCCGATATCGCAATCCACCTTCCTTGCATGAAGCTCCTTGTCCGGGTCCGCCATGCGGCGCGCCGTAGCGCAGCATGGATTACTGAATTTCGGCGATTGTGTCATCGGGGCAACGCAGGTGGCCCCCTCTGGAGTGGGGACAGCCGCACATTGTTGCTAATGTCTGGGCGGGCCCAATGCCGACAAGGGTTTGCGAGCAATTAGTTGTTCTTAATTCAGATGTTGAAATCTCTGAGTGTTGTATCGGCGCCTTAATGTGGGCGCGTCCGCTGGCAAGGGTCAGCATGTCCGCCGCGCATACGAGCCCGAACCATTTGCATGTGATGTGTGCCACAAGGCTCCTTACACTCGCTGCAAACTCAAAGGAAGCCGATATGCGCCCACACCGTCTGCCGCAGTGCCTGCTGTCCGCCCTCATCCTGAGCCTTGCCCTCGCCGGCCCCGCCGGTGCTGCGCCGGAGCCTGAACCGGTCGACATCCTGATCCGCAACGGCACCGTGGTCGACGGCAGCGGCGGCGTGCCGTTCGTGGCCGACGTCGGCATCCGCCATGACCGCATCGTGCTGGTCCAGCCCTCCGCCACCGGCGTCCAGGCGAAAACGGTGCTCGATGCGAGGGGGCTCGTGGTGGCGCCGGGCTTTATCGATCCGCATACGCACGCCTATCACAACCTCATCTCCAAAGATCGGCACCAGAACCAGCCGTACCTGCTGCAGGGCGTGACGACGGTGGTGATCGGCAACGACGGCATTGTCCTCGAAGCCGACGGGCCGGATCTCGACCGCATCGGCCCGACGCTCAAGGCGCTGGACGCCAACCGCATCGGCACCAACGTGGCCATACTGGTGGGTCACAACGCGGTACGCCATCGCGTGATGGGCGATGTGGCCCGCGCACCGACGGCTGAAGAACTCAAAGCGATGCAGGGCCTGATGGAAGACGGCATGCGCGACGGCGCCTTCGGCATGTCGACGGGCCTCGTGTACACACCCGGGCTGTTCGCCAAAACCGACGAGGTGGTGGCGCTGGCCAAGACCGTGGCCGCGCGTGGCGGCATCTACGACACGCACCTGCGCGACGAGGGCAACTTCCGCACGGGCCTCGTCAACGCCGTGAAGGAGGCGCTGGACATCGGCCAGCAGTCGGGCATCCCGATCCACATCTCGCACATCAAAGCGCTGGGCGTGGATTCTTGGGGCAAGAGCGCGGAGATCATCAGCTTGATACGGCAGGCGCAGGCCGGCGGCATGAACGTATCGGCAAGCCAGTATCCGTACACGGCGTCGAGCACGCACATCATTCCGGCGCTGGTGCCGGGCTGGGCGCGCGACGGCGGCAACGACGCGCTGCTCAAGCGCCTGGAAGACCCGGCCACACGCGCGCGCATTGCCACCGACATGGAAAAGGCCATGCAACAGCGCAACGGGCCGGCGGCGCAGGTGCTGATCTCCACCAACCCCGAATACAACGGGCAATCGCTCGAGGCGCTGGGCAAGAAGCTCGGCGTGAGCCCCGTCGATGCGGCCATCAGCGTGATCCAGCACGGCGGCACGAACATCGTCTCGTTCAACATGAGCGATGCCGATCTGGAAGCGTTCATGAAGCAGGACTTCGTTGTGGGCGGCTCCGACGGCATTGCCGGACACCCGCGCGAGGCCGGTACCTTCGCACGCCGCATCGGTGAATACGTCACGCGCAAGCACGTGATAACGCTGCCGTTCGCCGTCCGCCAGACAAGCGCCCGCACCGCTGAGATCTTCGGCATCAAAGACCGCGGCACCGTGCAGGCGGGCAAGTTTGCCGATTTGGTCATCTTCGACCCAGCCACCTACGCCGACCGCGCGAGCTATGAACAGCCGGCGCTGCCGCCTGTAGGCGTGCGGTGGGTGCTCGTCAACGGCGCGGTGGCCGTGGCCGATGGCAAGGCGGTGCCGGAGGTTCTGGCGGGGCGGGCGCTGCGCAAGTGAAGCGCAGGAGCGCTACCATCGACGCTCCTTTCGCTTCTTTGAATCCATAACTGAACCGACATGCCCGACATCCAACGCTTCCACACCAACGCCCGCATGAGCCAGATCGTGATCGCCAACGGCATCGTGCATCTGGCCGGACAAGTGCCCGACATCGACTTCAAGTCGATCACCGAGCAGACCAACAACATCCTCGCGCGCATCGATACGTTGCTGGCCGAAGCGGGTGTCGACAAGACGCGACTGATCTCCGCCAACATCTGGCTGACCGACGCCAAGCACTTCGCCGAGCTGAACGCCGCGTGGGAGGCCTGGGTGCCGGCCGGCCACGCGCCCACGCGCGCCTGCGTGCAGTCGGGCCTGATGCGCCCGGGCATTGACGTGGAGATCGCCGTCACGGCGCTGGCCAAGGGTTAAGGAGCCAGCCGCCATGCGCTTTGACACCCTTGTGCTGGGCGCCGGCATTGTCGGCGTATCGGTGGCGGTGCATCTGCAGAAACGCGGGCGTGCCGTCGCGCTGGTGGACCGCCGGGCGCCGGGCTTTGAGACGTCGTTCGGCAATGCCGGGCTGATCCAGCGCGAGGGTGTGTATCCGTATGCGTTCCCGCGCGATCTGTCGACGCTGTTGCGTTATGCGGGCAACACGTCGGCGGACGTGCATTACCACCCCGGCGATCTGCCCCGACTGCTGCCGTTCTTGTGGCAATACTGGCGCAACTCGCACCCGACGCGGCACGCGGCGATTGCGCGTGAGTATGCGCCGCTCATCGCACATAGCGTGAGCGAGCACCGCGCACTGGCCGAAGCCGCCGGTGCCATGCATCTGATCCGCCCCAGCGGCTGGATCAAGGTCTTCCGCAATGCCGCCACGCAGGACAAGGAAACGCGCAACGTCGAGCGCTGGCAACGCGAATACGGCGTCGCGTTTGAAGCGCTCGACCCGGCACGCCTGCATACGGTTGAACCGCATCTGGACACATCGCTGCTGGGTGGTCTGCGCTATACGGAAGCCGACGCCGTCAGCGACCCCAACGCACTGGTCACGGCCTACGCAAAGCATTTCGAGCAACTCGGTGGCCGCCTGTTTGAAGCCGATGCCAACACGCTGACGCCCAACGCGCCGTGGCTGCTGCAAACGAAGGAAGGCGAGCTGCGCGCCGACAACGTCGTCGTGGCGATGGGCCCCTGGGCGGATGTACTGACATCGCGCCTGGGCTACAGCCTGCCGCTGGCCGTCAAGCGCGGGTATCACATGCACTACGCGCCCGCGCACGGTGCGCAGTTGAACCATCCCGTGCTCGATGCCGACGGCGGTTATGTGCTGGCACCGATGGCGCGCGGCATCCGGCTGACGACCGGCGCGGAACTCGCACACCGCGATGCACCGAAGACGCCCGTGCAGCTCAACGCCGTCGAGCCCATCGCCCGCAAGCTCTTTCCGCTAGCCGAACGTGTGGATGCGGAACCCTGGCTTGGCGCCCGCCCCTGCACGCCCGACATGCTGCCGATCATCGGGCCTGCTCCGCACCATCCAAGCCTGTGGTTTGCGTTCGGCCATGCGCACCACGGCCTGACGTTGGGGCCGATTAGCGGGCGATTGATTGCGGAAATGATGACGGGCGAGACACCTACCGTAGATGTTCGCCCGTTCCGTGCACAACGCTTCTGGGATTCAGCGCGCTAGTTCAGGCCGCCCTGGCACAGGTACTTGATCGACAGGTAATCGTCGAGCCCGTACTTGGAACCCTCGCGGCCGTAGCCCGATTCCTTCACGCCGCCAAAGGGCGCCGCCTCGCTGGCGAGCGCGCCTTCATTGATGCCGACGATGCCCGCTTCCAGCGCGCGTGATACACGCTCGATGCGGCGGATGTCCTGCGTGTAGAAGTACGAGGCGAGCCCAAACGGCGTGTCGTTGGCGGCCTGCACGGCTTCGGCTTCATCGACGAAGCGGAACAGCGGCGCAACGGGGCCGAACGTTTCTTCGCCGCACAGGGCCATGCTGCTGTTGGCGTCGGCCAGCACGGTGGGCGCATAGAAGTGTTCGCCAACTTCCGGCAGGCGCTTGCCACCGGCCAGCACGCGCGCACCGTTGGCAACGGCGTCCTGCACGTGGCGTTGGATCTTGTCGACGGCGCGGGCGTTGATCATCGGGCCGATCTGCGCATCCGGATCGGTGGCGGGCGCGACTTTCAGCGCGGAAACCCGCTCGGCCAGCATGGCGCCAAAGCGCTCATACACGCCGGCCTGCACGTAGACGCGGTTGGGGCACACGCACGTCTGGCCGCCGTTGCGGAACTTGGCCGCCAGCAAACCCGTGATGGCCGCATCAAGGTCCGCGTCGTCAAACACGATGAACGGCGCGTTGCCGCCCAGCTCCAGCGACAGCTTCTTTAGCGTGCCCGCCGATTCGTGCGCCAGATACTTGCCCACCGGCGTCGAGCCCGTGAAGGTGATCTTGCGCACGCGGCTGTCGTGCAGCCAATCGGCCACGGCCTCGATGCCGCGCTCACGCGAGGCCGAGATCATGTTCAGCACGCCCGGCGGCAGCCCGGCCTCCTGCGCAAGCTGCGCCAGCGCGAGCGCCGTGAGCGGCGTGTCTTCCGCCGGCTTGGCGACCACGGTGCAGCCCGCCGCCAGCGCCGGCGCGATCTTGCGCGCAATCATCGCCAGCGGGAAATTCCACGGCGTGATGGCCGCCACGATGCCGACGGGCTCCTTGACGGCGCTCATGCGCTTGCCGCGCTGCTGCTGCGGGATCAGGTCGCCGTAGATGCGCGTGGCCTCGTCGGCAAACCAGGCGACGTACGAGGCGCCGTACATGACCTCGCCGCGCCCTTCGGCAAACGGCTTGCCCTGCTCCAGAGAAATCAGCCGCCCCAGCGCGTCGGCATTGGCAACGATGGCCGCGTGCCAGCGGCGCAAGATGGCAGCGCGCTCGGCAGGCAGCGTGTCGCGCCACGCGGGAAAGGCGCGGGCTGCCGCGTCGGTGGCGGCACGCGCGTCGGCGGCGCTGCTGTCGGGCACGTTGGCGATGAGGCTGCCGGTGGCCGGGTCCGTCACGGCAAAACGTGCGCCGTCGGTGCCGGCAACCCACTGGCCGTCGATCAGGTTGTCGGTGCGCACGAGCCCCGTCTGCCGAAGTTGGTCGAAGCTGAAAGCCATCATCGATTCCTTCTCGTCGCTCAACCGAGGTGCGCGGCAATCGCCTCGCCCACCTGAGTGGTGTTGGCAGTGCCGCCCAAGTCCGGTGTGCGCGGGCCTTCTTTCAGGACGCTTTCGATGGCCGCGACGATGGCGTCGTGCGCAGCGCGGCCTGCCCCCTGCCCTTGCGTCAGGAAATCCAGCATCAACGCGCCCGACCAGATCATCGCGATCGGGTTGGCGATGTTCTTGCCGTAGATGTCCGGCGCCGAGCCGTGCACCGGCTCGAACAGCGACGGGAACGTGCGATCGGGGTTCAGGTTGGCCGATGGCGCCAGGCCGATCGTGCCGGTGGTGGCGGGGCCAAGATCGGACAGGATGTCGCCGAACAGGTTGGTGGCGGCCACCACGTCGAAGCGGCCCGGCTGCAGCACGAAGCGTGCGGTCAGGATGTCGATGTGCTGCTTGTCGAGCGTGACATCGGGGTAGCTTTGCGCGACTTCATCCGCGCGCTTGTCCCACCACGGCATGCTGATGGCGATGCCGTTGCTCTTGGTGGCGAGCGTCACGTGCTTGCGCGGGCGGCTCTGTGCAAGGTCGAACGCGAACTTGAGCAGCCGCTCTGCACCCTTGCGCGAGTAGACCGATTCCTGGATGACGATTTCGCGGTCGGTGCCTTCGTACATGATGCCGCCGAGCGATGTGTATTCGCCTTCGGTGTTCTCGCGCACGACGTAGTAGTCGATGTCGCCCGGCTTGCGGTTGGCGAGCGGGCACGGCACGCCCTCAAACAAACGCACGGGGCGCAGGTTGATGTACTGGTCGAATTCGCGGCGGAACTTGAGCAGCGAACCCCACAGCGAAATGTGATCGGGCACCGTGGCCGGCCAGCCGACCGCGCCGAACAGGATGGCGTCCATGCCTTGCAGTTGCTGCTTCCAGTCGTCGGGCATCATCTGGCCGTGCTGCTGGTAGTAATCACAACTGGCCCAGTCGATGTGCTGGGTCTCGAGGCTGATGCCGAAGCGGCGCGCGGCCGCTTCGAGCACGCGCAGGCCTTCGGGCATCACTTCGTGGCCAATGCCGTCGCCGGGGATCACGGCGATCCGGTAAGTCTTGCGGGTCATGTCAGATCCGTTGGAAAGAGAAGAAGGATCAGGCGGTTTGCGGCGCGATGAAGTCTCGCGCGAGCTTGCGGGCGCCGTTGGCGAACAGGAGGATGTCGATGCCGGTGGCGACAAAGGTGCAGCCGAGTTCGAGGTAGTGGCGTGCGAGCACGGGGTCGGATGTGAGCGTGCCGGCTGCCTTGCCCGACGCGATGATCGTGCGCATGGCGTTGTCGATGGCGGCCTGCACCTCCGGATGGCCGGCATTGCCGCGATGGCCCATCGACGCGGCCAGATCAGCCGGGCCGATGAAGACGCCGTCCACGCCATCCACGGCGCAAATGGCTTCGAGGTTCTGCAGGGCGATCACGGTTTCGGCTTGCACGAGCAAGCAGGCTTCGTCATCAGCCACTTGCAGGTAGTCGGTGCGGGCGCTCCAACGCGATGCACGGCCTACCGCGCTGCCCACGCCACGAATGCCGAACGGCGGGTAGCGCACCGCACGCACGAGATCGCGCGCCTGTTCCGCCGTATCCACCATCGGCACCAGCAGCGTGCGTGCGCCAATGTCGAGCAGGCGCTTGATGAGGGCGGGATCGCCGCTGTACGGCCGCACGATGGGCTCGGCACGGTACGGCGCCACGGCCTGCAGTTGCGCGAGGATCGTGCGCACGTCGTTCGGAGCGTGCTCGCTGTCGATCAGCAGCCAATCGAAGCCGGCCGTGGCACTCACTTCGGCCAGGTACGGATCGCTCATCGCCAGCCAGAAACCGATCTGGCGTTGCTTGGCGGCCAGCGCGGCCTTGAAACTGTTCGGTCGGTTAAGCGCGGGCGTCTGCATTGCGTTGGTCATGCGAATGATGTGTTTCAGGAGTGGGCTCGAAGCTGATGGGTTCCACCTTGCCGAGCAGGAAGAGGTAATTCAGGATCGCGAGGCCGATCAGTGCGGCGGAGAACACCAGCGCCGGAATGAACGAGCCCGTGGCACCCACGATGGCGCCGGTGACGATCGGGCCGACCACGCCTCCCATATTCGACACGCTGTTCTGCAGGCCCGCCACCATCGACACGTTGTTGCCCGGCGCCACATCCGCCGGAAGCGCCCACACCTGCGACGCCGCCACGGTCGTGCCAGACTTCGCGACGCACAGCAGGATGACTGCCACAACGGCCGACTGTGCGAACGCCGCCAGCCCGATGCTCGACGCCATCACGAGACCGATGATAAGGAACAGCTTGCGCGTGGCCGTGAGCGAAAGCTTGCCCGACGCATACACGCGGTCCGACGCCCAGCCCGCGAACACCTCCACGAACATCGAGACGAACAGCGGCAGCGACGCCATGAGGCCCATCTGCATCAGGCCCATGCCGCGTTCCTTGACGAGGTACGTCGGCAGCCACGTGATGAAGAAGTACGAGTTGTAGTTGATCATGAAGAAGCCGATGCACATCGCCCAGATGTTCCGGTGCGTGAGCAGCTTCGTCCAGGGCACCTTGGGTTCATCCTTGCGGGCTGGCGGCAGGCCGCGTTGGATGTGGGCCAACTCAGCGGCGTTCACGCCTTTGTGCGCTTCGGGCGTTTCCTTGAACACCGCCCACCACACCACTGCCCACACGATGCCCAGCCCGCCTGTCACTGCAAAGGTGATCTTCCAATCGAACATCACCAACAGCCACGCGATAAGGGGCAAGGCGACGGCGCTCCCCAACTTTGAGCCGCTATCGAAAATGGCCGCCACCGTGGCGCGTTCCTGTTTGGGGAACCAGCGCCCCGTGATGCCCGCGCTGCTCGGATACGCACCTGCCTCGCCGATGCCCAACGCCACACGCAGGCCCACCAGCGACTTGAAACCGTTTGCCAGGCCCGTCAACGCCGTCGCAACAGACCACCACAGCACCGCAAACCCGAGCACCTTCTTTTGCCCGAAGCGGTCGGCCAGAATGCCGGCCGGCAACTGCAGCAGCGCATACGACCAGAAGAACGCCGACATGACGACGCCCATTTCCACCGCGCTCAGGTGGAATTCCTTCTGGATGTGCGGCGCGGCGGCCGACAGCACGGTGCGGTCGATGTAGTTGATGGCAATCGCCGCCCACATGAGGCCGGCGACAACCCAGCGCACTTTCGAGCGCGGGCCGCCTTGTGACGTGTCCTGCATGGTTTGTCTCCTGTTTTGTAATAGGTGATGCGTGCCTTCGAGTCGAGGCGCTAACTCACGATGCCCATGTGCCACGGCACGAATTCATGGTCTCCAAGACCGAGCAGTTCGCTCTTGGTGCGCTCGCCCGAGGCGGTACGCAGGATGTGTTCGAAGATGTCCTGACCCATCTCTTCCACCGAACGTTCGCCGTCGAGAATGCGGCCGCAATTGATGTCCATGTCTTCTTCAAGCCGGCGGAACATGGGCGTGTTGCTGGCGAGCTTGATCGTCGGAGCGGGTTTCGAGCCGAACATCGAGCCGCGTCCCGTGGTGAAGCAGATCAGGTTGGCGCCGCTGGCAATCTGGCCCGTCACGGCAACGGGGTCGTAGCCGGGGGAATCCATGAAGACAAAGCCCGCGCGGTCGATGGGCTCGGCGTATTCGTACACGGCCTGCAGCGGCGTGGTGCCGCCCTTCATGGCCGAGCCGAGTGATTTTTCGAAGATGTTGGCCAGACCGCCCTGCTGGTTGCCGGGCCCAACCACGCCGTTGAACTGGCCGTTGTGGCCGCGCGTGTAGTTCTCCCACCAGGCCAGCCGATCGAGCAGCTTCTGGCCGACTTCGGGCGACACCGCGCGGCGCGTGAGCATGGTTTCCACGCCGTGGATCTCCGGCGTTTCCGACAGGATGGCCGTACCGCCATGGCGCACCAGCAAATCCATCGCCGCACCGAGCGCCGGGTTGGCGGTAATGCCCGAGAAGCCATCGGAGCCACCGCACTCCAGGCCGATCTTGATATGACTGGCCGATACCGGGCGGCGAACGATGTCGTTGGCCGCCGGCAGCATCTTCTGGATGGCGGCGATGCCCGCCTCGATGGTGGCGCGCGTGCCGCCGGTGTCCTGCATCACCAACGTGTGCATCAGGTTGCCGGTTTTCAGGCCCTGACTGGTCATCAGATCTGCCACCTGGTTGCGCTCGCAGCCCAGTCCGACGATCAGCACACCCGCCAGGTTCGGATGCCGCGCGTAGCCCGCCAGCGTGCGGCGCAGCACATCGAAATGCTCCGAGGGCGACGACATCCCGCAGCCGCTCGTCTGCGCAAATGCCACCACGCCATCCACATTGGGAAACAGCGCGAGGCGCTCCGGCGAGAACCATGCCGCAATGTTCTTGATGACGGTCGACGAGCAGTTGACCGACGCCAGGATGCCGATGAAGTTGCGCGTAGCCACGCGGCCATCGGGGCGGACGATGCCATTGAACGTAGCGCGCTGCGCCTCTGGGATGTAATCGACCGGGCGCACATCCAGACCGAAGCCCGGGTCGCGTGCGTAGTCGGTCAGCTCGACGTTGTGCGTGTGGACGTGTTCGCCCGCCGCGATGTCGCGTGCGGCGCGCCCGATGATCGTGTCGTACTTGCGGATGGCTTCGCCCTGGGCGATTCGCCGCGCGGCGATCTTGTGGCCGGCCGGCACCTGCGCGCGCAGGCGCACCGTCGTTCCGTTGATCGACAGGTTTGCGCCGAGCGACAGCCCTTCGCGCGCAATCAGCACGTTGTCTGCCGCGTTCAGCTGAATCAGCGGCCCAGCGTACGCTGGGGTTGCCTGCAACATCCTTTGCTCCTCCGGGCTGTCTTCTCGTGCAGCCGCAGTCGATCGTGAGTTTTGATGTTACCGGTTTATGTAACCGGTAACATTTGCGCAATCGTAGTCTGGTTTTGCGATAATTGCTAGCCCCTTTTTCCCTGTGTTTCCCCAATCGGCCCATCGATCACGTGACCAAGTCCACCACCGTGTCCCTCGTAGAAACCGCGCCGGCGGCCCCACGCCGTGCGCGCAAGAACACCGGGCGCGTCACTCTGAGCGACCTTGCCAAGCTGGTGGGTGTGACCAAGGTGACGGTGTCCCGTGCGCTGAACACGCCGGAGCTGGTGTCGGGCGACACGCTCGAGCGCGTGCGCGAAGCGGTGCGGCAGACCGGCTATACGCCGGACCTCGTGGCCGGCTCACTGGCATCCAACCGCAGCCGGTTGATCGTCGCGCTCATCCCGACGATTGCGGGCAGCGTGTTTCAGGAAACGGTCGCGGCGCTGACCACCGAGCTGGCTGCTGCGGGCTATCAATTGCTGATCGGCCAGAGCGGCTACGACGAATCACGCGAAGATGCACTGCTCGATGCGATCGTCGGACGGCGCCCCGCGGGCATCGTGCTGACGGGCGTGGTGCACTCCGCCAGCGTGCGGCAGAAGTTGCAGGCGGCCGGCGTACCGGTAGTGGAAACCTGGGACATCACGCGCAACCCGCTGGACATGCTGGTGGGCTTCTCGCACCAGAAGGTCGGCCAGGCGGCGGCGCGCTATCTGAAACAACGCGGCGCAAAGCGCCCCGCCGTCATCACGCCGAGCGACCGCCGTGCACAGGCCCGCGCGCAAGCCTTCGTGAAGGCGTTCGGCTCAGAGGCCGACATTCCCGTGATGGCCGCCGAATCCCCCGCCAGCCTCGGCGACGGCCGGCGCGCACTGGGCATATTGCTAGAGCAACATCCGGACACCGACGCCATCTTCTGCGGCGCAGACATCCTTGCGCTCGGCGTGCTGATGGAGGCGGAACATCGCGGCATTGCCGTGCCGGCGCAACTCCGCGTGGTCGGCTACGGCGACCAGGTGTTCGCCAAAGACACCACGCCCGCGCTCACCACCATCCGCATCGACGGCACAGGCATCGGCAAGCTGGCAGCGACGTTGCTGATCAACCGCATCGAACACGGCGACGAAGAACGGCGCACGGTCGATGTGGGTTTCACCCTCGTTGAGCGCGACAGCGCGTAGCGCTTAGGCAGGCACCGCGTCCGCATCGAGCGGAAACACGGGCCGCTGCACCTTCACAAACGGAAAGCGCGCGTAATCCGAACTGGTCACGCCGCCGCCATCGCACTCCACCACGGCCTTGGCAATCGGCACGAACACGGGCCGGCAATACATGCGCGACTTCAACAGCACGAAGCGCGCGGCATGCGGGTCCACGCCGATGTGCGTGAAGATACCGAGGTCCCAGTGCTCCTGCGGCGTCTCCGTGACGACGATCTGCGCCGCGCCGATGTCGAGCAGCGCCGTGCGGCCCATGCGGATGCGCTGGCCCGTATAGGTCGGCCCCGTGATGGTGTATTCGCCGTCGCTGATGCCGACAACCTTGCCCGTCAGCGCGCGCGGCACAGGGTAGATACCCAGCTGCACGAGCGGCACCTTGTCGCCCACGGGCAGCGAGACGGTAGCACCCTCGCCCGCCTCGATCATCGCAGCGACAGCTTCCGGGTCGCACACTGGCCCGACGGCGATGCCGCTCAAGCCTTGCTTCAACGCTTCGTGCAGGACGTGCATGTCATCGCACGTGCCGCCTGACATGCAGTTGTCGCCGTGGTCGAGCAGCAGCACGGGGCCGCTGCCGGGGGCGTGTGCCAACTTGGCCGCGCGCGCAATCGATTCGGTCAGCGGTTCAGAGCGGTAGACGAACCCTTCGCGGTCGGCCCAGATGGCATCGGCGATGCGTTGCGCCGCGGCGTCGGCGGCATGCTTGTCGCCGTTGCCGACCACCACGACGGAAAGGCACGGGGCGGCAATGTCCGCCAGCCCGAATCCGGCCAGGATCGACACGGCCAGCATGCCGTCAGTCTCGGCCTGCTTGGCGAGCGCCACGGCGCGGTGCATCGCCCCTTCGTCGGTGCGGCTGCGCAGGGTGTGCGTGACCATCGGCAGGCGGCGCCACGCGAGCACGGGGTTCGCGCGGCCGGCCAGCTTGTCGAACAGCAGGCGGCCGGCGTGCTCGCCGGTTTCGTACATGTCAACGTGCGGATACGTCTTGAAGCTGACTGCGATGTCGGCCAGGTCAATGAACTTCTGCGTGAGATTGCCGTGCAGATCCAGCGCGACGGCAATCGGCACGCCGGGCGCCACCGCGCGCAGGCGTTCGAGCAGATCGCCTTCGCCGTCGTCGCTGTTCTCGGCGACCATCGCGCCGTGCAGGTCGAGCATCAGCGCATCGCAGCCGGGTGCAGCCGCGACGATGGCGTCGCACAGCGTGGTGTACGCCTCGGCAGCGACCCGTCCGCTGGGGTTCGCTCCGGCCACGACGGGCACGACGATTTCCGCGCCCGCCGCCTCCGCCAGATCGATGAACGCACCGGCCGCCGTGCGCGTGCCCTTGGCGGCGCGGTACGCGTCGGCACCGTAGTGCGGATGGAACGATGCCAGCGGCGTCGGCACCGGCGAGAACGTATTCGTCTCGTGATTGAAGCGGGCGATCAGGATGCGCATGAGCGGTCGGGTGATGGTGTCAAACGCGGCCAGCGGCCTGGAGCATCGCGTGCAGCAGCACGTTGGCCCCGGCTTCCAGATGTTCGGGGCGGGCGTCTTCGATTTCGTTGTGGCTGATGCCGTCCTTGCACGGCACGAAGATCATCGCGGTGGGGGCCACACGCGCCAGATAGACCGCGTCATGGCCTGCGCCGCTGATCACGTCCATCTCCGACAACCCCAACTGCCGCGCGCCGCTGCGCACCGCGTTCACCAGCGTGGCGTCAAACGGCTGCGGCGGGAAGTAGACGACCTGGCGCAATGCGATGTCGATGCCGCTGCGTGTGCGCAACTCCGCCACCGCCTCATGCAGTGCCGCATCCATGTCGGACAACATCGCGTCGTCAGCGGCGCGAAAGTCGATCGTCATCGACACTTGGCCGGGAATCACGTTGCGCGAATCCGGATGCACGCTCAGGCAGCCCACCGTGGCCCGCGCGTGTGGCGGGCGCTCCAGCGCGATGCGGTTGGCAATGCCGACCAGCTCCGCCGCCGGCAGCAACGCATCGCGGCGCAGCTCCATCGGCGTGGGGCCGGCGTGCGCTTCCATGCCGGTCAAGACCACGTCGTACCAGCGCTGGCCGAGCGCGCCCGTCACCACGCCGATCGTCGTGGCGTGCGCCTCCAGCACCGGCCCTTGTTCGATATGTGCTTCGAAATAGGCACCGACGGCTCGGCCGCCAACAGGCTCACTCCCCGCGTAGCCGATACTGCGTAGCGCCTCGCCCACGGCAACGCCGTCGCGGTCCTGCGCGGCCAGCACGGCGTCCAGCGCAAACTCGCCGATGAACGCGCCGGAGCCCATCATCACCGGCACGAAGCGCGAACCTTCTTCGTTGGTCCACACGGCCACTTCGATGGGCGCTTCCGTTTCGATGCCCGCATCGTTGAGCGCGCGCACCACCTCGATGCCGGCGAACACGCCGTAGTTGCCGTCGAACTTGCCGCCGGTCGGCTGCGTGTCGATATGGCTGCCGGTCATCACCGGCGGCAGTGCATTGTTGCGGCCGGGGCGGCGCGCGAAGAGGTTGCCGATCGCGTCCACGCGTACGGTGCAGCCAGCGGCTTCGGCCTGCGCAACAAAGAAGTCGCGGCCCTGCCGGTCGAGATCCGTCAGCGCAAGGCGGCGCACGCCGCCCTTGGGCGTGGCGCCGATGCGCGCCTGCTGCATGAGCGTGTCCCACAGACGTGCGCCGTTGACGCGCAAAGTGGTATCGAGTTGGGTGGTCGTCATGATGTGTGCGTTTAAGCGGCCAGACCGACGCCAAGGTAGCGGTCCTTGATGGCGTCGTCGGCGCGGAAGGCTTCGTTGGTACCGCTGTAGACCACGCGGCCCTGTTCGATGATCACGTGGCGATCGGCGAGCTGCGTGCAGACTTCAAGATTCTGTTCGACAAGCAGGATGGACACGCCCGCCTGCTTGATGACTTTCAGCTGCGCGACGATCTCTTCCACGATGACGGGGGCCAGACCTTCGACCGGCTCGTCGAGCATCAGCAGGCGCGGGTGGTTCATCAGCGCGCGGCCGATGGCCAGCATCTGCTGCTCGCCACCGGACAGGTTGGCGCCGCCATTGCGCCGCCGCTCATGCAGACGCGGGAAGATGCGGTAGATGTCAGCCAGCTGCCACGGAGAATCCCGCCGCGCGCCGAGCTTCAGGTTCTCCTCCACCGTCAGCAGCTTGAAGATGCCGCGATGCTCCGGCACCAGGCACAAGCCCTGCGCGGCAATGCGATGCGGCGGCGGCCCAGCGATGTCCTTGCCGCGAAAGCGCACTTGCCCGCCGCGCGGCGTGACGACGCCGGCAATCGTCTTCAGCGTGGTCGATTTTCCGGCGCCATTGCGGCCGAGCAGCGTCACGAGTTCGCCCTCGCCCACCGTGAGCGCCACGCCCTGCAGCACGTGGCTCTTACCGTAATAGCCGTGGAGGTCTGCAACGTCGAGAATCGCCGTCGTCGTCATGCCTTGCCTCCCGTGATCATGTTGCCGAGATACGCGGCGCGCACGCGCGGATCCGCCCGCACGGCATCGGGCGTGCCCTCCATGAGCACCTTGCCCTGCTGCATGACGGTGATCATGTCGGAGATGTCCATCACGATGTCCATGTTGTGTTCGATCAGCACGACCGTGTGATCCTGCGCCAGGCCGCGAATGAGCGCCTTCATGGCGGGCAGGTCGTCCACGCCCATGCCGGAGGTGGGTTCATCCAGGAAGATCGCGCGCGGGTTGGCGGCCAGCGCCATGCCCACTTCCAGCCGGCGCTGCTGGCCGTGCGAAAGGACGGCGGCCGGCGTGTCGGCCAGGCGCGGCAATTCAAGCCGATCGAGCACGCGGTCGACCGTGTCGGCGCAGGCCAGCTCGCCCTGCGGCAGGCGCCAGCCGTGCAGGGCACGACGCGGCGTGGTGCCGAGTGCGGCGAGGCGCAGGTTCTCACGCACGGAAAGGCTCGGGAACAGGCTCGTCACCTGGAACGAACGCGCAATGCCACGCTGCACACGCTGGTAGTCGGCTTCACGCGTCACGTCGTGGCCATCGAAAACGATGGTGCCGCTGGTGATCATGCGTGTGCCCGTGAGCATGTGGAACAGTGTGGTCTTGCCTGCGCCGTTGGGGCCGATGACGGAGTGGACCGTGCCGGGCATCACACGCAGATCGACGCCGCCCAGTGCGGTGAATTTGCCGTACTGCTTGACGATGCCGGTGGCCTGGAGGATGGGGGTGGTGGTCATGCGCGCTCCTCCTGCACCGCCGGTGCGTGACGCAGTGCGCGCACACGCTGCCACAGCTTCTGCCCGAGCCCGAACAGCCCGCGCTGCATGAACAGGCTCACTGCGATCAGCAGGAAGCCGAGCAACATGAGCCAGCGCGGCCACAGGCTTGAGAGCCAATCCGACAGCAACACATAGAACGCCGCACCCAACACCGAGGCAAACACGTTGCCCGTGCCGCCGATGACGGTCATCACCAGAATCATTTCGCTGACGTGGTAGTCGATATTGGCCAGCGGCGCGATGCCCGTGAGCATGGCGTGCAGGGCGCCGGCCAGCCCTGTCACCGCACCGGAGATGACAAACGCCAGCAGCTTGAATGCGCGCACGTTGTAGCCGACGGCGAGCGCGCGCTCTTCGTTGTCGCGAATGGCCAGCAGCGTGCGGCCAAACACCGATTCCGTCACACGCTGCACGAGGAAGAACACCACGAGAAACAGCGCCGCGACAAACGCGTAGAACGCCCACGGCGACGCCGCAAATGCCGGACGCGGAATATCGAGCAGGCCGTTATCGCCGCCTGTGAGCGACGGCGTGGTGTAGGCCAGGAAATAGAACATCTGCGAGAAGGCCAGCGTCAGCATGACGAAGTACGTGCCGCGCTGGCGGATGGCGAACCAGCCGACCACCGCCGCCACGACCGCGCCCACCACCACGGCCAGAACAAGCGCCACCGGCATCGGCAGCGCGAGTTGCGTGAGGCCGATACCCGCGGCATAGCTGCCGAGCCCGAAGAAGATGCCTTGCCCGAACGACAGCAGCCCCGTGTAACCGAGTAGCACGTTGCAGGCCATCACGGCCATCGCGTAGACGAGCACTTCGGTGGCCAACGTGCCGGACGTCAGCACCAGCGGCAACAGCAACGTCACGCCCAGCGCCAGCCACCAGAAGCGCTGACGCGAAATTCCATGGAATGCGGCTTGCATCATCCCCTCCCCAGCAGGCCGTGCGGGCGCAGCAGCAGCACAGCTGCCATCGCCACGTAGATCATCAGCCGTGCGCCCTCGGGCCACAGCGTGCTCATCAGGCTCTGCACGATGCCGACCAGCAGGCCGCCGACCAGCGCCCCCGCAAAGCTGCCCATGCCACCCACCACCACGACCACGAAGGCGACGCCGAGGGCCTCCACGCCCATGAAGGGCTCCGCGCCGCGAATGGGCGCAGCCAGCACACCGGCCACCGCCGCGGTCGCCGCGCCCAGTGCAAACATCAAGCTGAACAGGCGGAATACGTTGATGCCGAGCAGCGACACCATCTCGGTCGATTCGCTCCCCGCGCGCACGGCGCTTCCCAGCCGCGTGCCCTCCAGCAGCCACCACAGCCCGAGCGCCAGCACGGCGGTAAAACCGATCACGAACAGCCGGTACTTCGGATAGACGAAATCGCCCCACATCACCACGCCCTGCAATGCATCGGGCGCTGGCACGTCCACGCCCAGCGGCCCCCACGCCACGATGATGAGTTCCTGCACCACCAGCGCCAGCCCCACCGTGACGACGATGTGGAATTCGTGCGCCTGCGCATACACGTGCCGCAGCAGCACCTTCTCCGTCACCCACGCCAGCGCGCCGATGACGAGGGGCGCGAGCACAAGCGCCAACCAGAAATCCATGCCCATCTGCAGGGCCTGAAAGCACAGATACGCGCCCAGCGCATAAAACGCGCCGTGGGCGAAATTGACGAAGCGCAACAGCCCGAAGATGATCGACAGCCCTACCGCCAGCAGGAAGTAGAGCATGCCGATCCCCACGCCGTTGACGACCTGGAGCAGGTAGACGTTCATTGCGTTGACCGAAATGGCACTCAGGAAGACAGGCGCCCGCGCTTCAGTGGCCGAAGGCGGGCGAGCGGCAGATCAGACCCTCAGGCCAGCTTGCACTGCGTCTGTTCGACCGGCAGGAACGCCTTGCCGACGGCGACCACCTCGGCAAAGTCGTCCTTGTCCTTCATGCGGTTCTTGGGCTTGCCCTTGAGCAGGTAGTAGTTCTTGAGCACCTGGTGGTCGGCCGCGCGAATTTCTTCGGGGCCCGTCAGGCCGTCGTACTTCATGCCCTGCAGCGCGGCAATCACGGCCTTCGGATCGGCGCTGCCGGCCTTGGCCATCGCGTCGAGCAGGATCTTGGTGCAGGTGTACGAGCCTGCCAGGCTGTAGTTCGGGTTGGTCTTGAACGCGGCCTGTGTGCGCTTCACCAGATCGCGGTTGGCGGGCGTATCCACGTCGTGCCAGTACTGCGCGCCGAAGTACACGCCGTCGCACAGGTCGGCGCCGAGCGATTCGAACTGCTCCAGACCGGACGCCCACGCCACCAGGATCGTCGTGTTCTTCTTCATGCCGAAGCTCACCGCCTGGCGCAGCGTGTCGGACGATTGCGAACCGAAGTTCAGGATCAGCAGCACGTCGGGCTTGGCGGCCATCGCGTTGGTCAGGTAGCCGCTGAATTCCTTCTCGGTGAGCGCGTGATAGCTGTTGCCCACATGCTCGATGCCCTTTTCCTTGAAGATGTTCTTGGCCGCCGAAAGCAGCCCGTCGCCAAACACGTATTGCGGCGTGATGGTGTACCAGCGCTTGGCCTTGGGCATCGACTCGATGAGCGGGCGCACGGTGCGCTCGATGGCGCCGTATGTGGGCACCGACCAGCGGAAGGTCGCGCGGTTGCAGTCCTTGCCGGTAATTTCATCGGCGCCCGCGGTCGTGATGAACACCCCGCCGAACTTCTCCGCCTCCTTGCCCATGGCCAGCGATTCGGAAGACAGGATGCCGCCCGCGAAATAGCGCGCGTTCTTCTGCTGCGCGAGTTCCTGGACCTTGCGCACGGCCGTGGCTGGCTTGCCCTCGGTGTCGAGCACGCTATACGCCAGCGGCCGGCCGAGCACCTTGCCGTATTGCTCCACGGCCAGCTTCATGCCGAGGTCGGCAAACTTGCCATTGGCAGCGAACGGACCGGACATCGGCACCGGGCAGCCGAGTTCGATGGCATCGGCCGCAAACGCAGAACGGGCCTGCAGCACCGACGCAGGCACGGCGGACAGCGCCGCCAGTTTGAGCAAATCTCGACGATTCAAAGCGCACTCCTTGGGGTTCGTGTATGGGACACAACAAGCGCCTGGAGCCACCTGCGGCGGCCTCCTCCTAGCCTGACCGGCGAGGTTTTTCGCCGACGGTAGCGTCGAGCAAGAACCAGACCAGTTTCTTATATTTGTTATGATAAATAGGCGAAATCATCATAGAATCCGCCTCCACGCTGCGTCAACGACGACGAAGTCGGTGTTTACGCCAAGGTGTGTGGGATTGAGGTGCCGGGCGACGATGCGGGAATGCGGTGCGTACGCACGATCGAAGGGCATGCATGCACCACCTCGGGCAGCCCGGGCGGCACAAGCTCGCAGTTAGAATGCGCGCAACTAGGAACGGACATCCATGGCCACACTCGGAGCAGGCAAGACGGCGTCGATCGGCATTCGCAAGCAGAAGCGCGCCGACCTCGTTGCCGAAGAACTCAAGCGGCTGATCACGCAGCGCAACCTCAAGCCTGGCGACAAACTCCCGCAGGAGGTCAAGCTGCAGGAGACCTTCGGGGTGAGCAAGGGCACCATCCGCGAGGCGCTCAAGTCATTGGAGGTACAGGGCCTGGTGAGTGTGAGCACGGGCCCCGCCGGCGGCGGCACCATTGTCGAGGTGCCACTGGACCGCACGTTCCAGCTCATGCAGAACTATCTGTTCTTCAAGGACATCGGCATTGCAGACGTCTACACCGTGCGCCGTCTGCTTGAGCCTGAACTGGCCGCGGGTGCGGTGCCGCATCTGACCGAAGATGATTTCCACGCGCTTGAGCACACCATCGACCTGTGCGACCCAGCGTCGACCAAAGCCGCTGCGCCGCTCGACCAGCGTCAGGAAGACCTTAGCTTTCACGACATCCTGGCCGCGGCCAATCCCAATCCGATGCTGCGGTTCTGCTGCGAGTTGATCAACGAAATGATTCGGCAGCTTGTGGTGTTCGGCAACGAAACCTCGCCGAAGGACCATGCCAAGTTCGGCGCGTCCAACGTCAAGTTCCACCGGCAGATTCTGGATGCGGCCCGCGCGCGCGACGCCGACACCGTGCGCGCACTCATGAGCACGCACATGGAAGACTGCACGCATCACGTCACGCGCATGAAGGGCCGCGTTCACGGCCGCCTCGTGCTCGATTCCGAGATGCCGCGCCGCCATCGGCCGCTGATCGACGATCACGACGACAGCGACCACAGCGACGACGGCGCGTGACGGTTCAGTAAGTCTTGTAGGGCAGGAACTTGCCGCTCATGACGATGCGCACGCGATCGCCCTTCGGGTCGGGCTCGCGGGTGAGGTCCATGTTGAAGTCGATCGCGCTCATGATGCCGTCGCCAAACTCTTCGTGGATGAGCGCCTTGAACGTCGTGCCGTACACGCTGATGAGTTCGTAGAAACGGTAGATCAGCGGATCCGTTGGCACTGCCGTGGGAAGCGAGCCCTTGTACGGCGTCACCTGCAGCAGCGCGATGGCCTCTTCGGACAGCTCCAGCGCCGCGCCCACTGCATGCGCCTGCGCTGCAGTCAGCGTCATCTGGCCGAGCAGCGCAGCGGTGCTCCATTCCTTGCTGTGGCCAATGACCTCGGCCAATTGCGTCCACGTCAATTGCTTCTTGATCTTCTGCAGGACGATCATTTCGGTCACATCTTCGCGTTGCATATCGGCACCTTCGATGGGTTGAGGAAACGGCGCGCAGCATAAGCAAGGTGGATGCCATGCACGCAGTTCAGCGCCCGTGGCGACGCTTGCGCCCGATGTAAAAATTTCCGCATCGCAACATACGTCCGGCAACCGTTTCAACGCGTTGTGGGTACAACTCGAACTAGGGCAAACCCCGAGATTGACAGCGCTGTCAATTGTGGCCATTCTTGCGTCCGTCGGCACCACCACACGATTCCGAAGAGAACGCTGACACCGCTGTCATGCATGGCAGCCGGTCCAATATCAGGAGACAGTCCATGGAGCTTGAAGCCGCACGTCCGGCCGCACGTCGTCAATCCCGCAACACGCGCTTTGGTCAACGCGTCGGCGCGTCGGCCATTGCAGCCGCCGTCCTCGCGCTGGGCGCAGGCAGTGCCCACGCGTATGACATCACCACCAGCCCGTATCTGACCGGCGACTGGGGTGGCCTGCGCACCCGCCTGGCCGAACAGGGCGTGACCTTCAACCTCGGCTACGGCAGCGAAGTTGCGCACAACTTCAGCGGCGGTACCGAACACCTCACGCGCTACACCGATCAATGGGTCATCGGTACGGCGCTGGACCTGCAAAAGCTCGTCGGCTGGCAAGGCGCCACGTTCCAGGCCACCGTCACCGACCGCAACGGCCGCAACCTCGGCAGCGACGCGAACATCGGCAACAACATGCTGATCCAGGAAGTCTATGGCCGCGGCCAGACCTGGCACCTGACGCAGTTCTGGCTGAACCAGAAACTGCTCAACGACCGCCTGGAAATCAAGGCAGGCCGCGTAACGGTGGGCGAAGACTTCTTCTCGTTCTCGTGCGATTTCCAGAACCTGACGTTCTGCGGCTCCCAACCGGGCAACTTGGTGGGCGGCTACTGGGTGAACTGGCCGACCAGCCAGTGGGGCGCGCGCGCCAAGGTGCACACCTCGGCCGAAACCTATGCGCAGATCGGCGTGTACCAGGTCAACCCGAACTACGTGGATGACGGCTGGGCCCGCCGCAACGGCTGGAAGCTGAACAACCCCGGCGGCACCACGGGCGCGCTGATTCCGCTGGAGTTTGGCTGGATGCCCACCATCGAGGGTCGCCCGGGCACGTACCGCGCAGGCGTCTGGTACAACACGTCGAACGGCAAAGACCTGTATGAAGACGTGAACGGCAACGCCCGCGGCATCACCGGCCTGGACGCCAAGCAACGCAGCGGCCAGTACGGCGTCTACCTGAACCTGCAGCAGCAGATCACGGGTGCGCCGGACGGACGCGGCGCCACGGTGTTCCTGAACTTCTCGCAAGCCGATCGCAACACCGCGCAGACCGACCACCAGATCTCGGTGGGCGTGCAGTACAAGGGGCCGTTCGATCGCTTGGCCGACACCGTCGGCTTTGCCGTGGGTGCCACGCACAATAACGGCCGCTATGCCGACTTTGTCCGTCAAACCAACGCACGCACCGGCGCCAATACCGTGGTGGGTGACGGCTACGAATACGTGAGCGAGCTGTATTACAGCTGGTCGCCGGTGAAGTCTGTGTACTTCCGTCCTAATCTGCAGTACATCCTTCATCCGGGCGGCACTTCGCAAAACAAGAATGCCTTCGTCGTCGGCCTGAAGACCGGCGTCACGTTCTAAGAATGCACTTGCGCACAATAGGAGACCTTTCATGATTTCCCGCGTACTGAACACCCTCGCCGCTGCGGCGATCCTGACTTTCGCCGCCACCTCGGCCCACGCCAGCAAGGAAGCGCCGGTGATCGGCTTCTCGATCGACGATCTGCGCGTCGAGCGCTGGACGCACGACCGCGACTACTTTGTCGAATCGGCCAAGAAGCTGGGCGCGACCGTCAACGTGCAGTCGGCCAACGCCAACGAAGCCAAGCAGATCGCCCAGATCGAAAACCTGATCGCCCAGAATGTCGACGTGCTTGTGATCGTGCCGTTCAACTCCAAGGTGCTGGGCAACGCCATCGCAAGCGCCAAGAAGAAGGGCATCAAAGTTGTGTCGTATGACCGCCTGATCCTGAACGCCGACATCGACGGCTACGTGACCTTCGACAACGTGAAGGTGGGCGAGCTGCAGGCGCAGGGCGTGGTCAAGCTCGCGCCGAAGGGCAATTACTTCCTGCTCGGCGGCGCCGCGACCGACAACAACGCACGCCTGCTGCGCGAAGGCCAGATGAAGGTGCTCAAGCCGTACGTCGACAAGGGCGACATCAAGATCGTCGGCGAGCAGTGGACGCCGGAGTGGGACCCCTCCAAGGCGCAGAACATTGTTGAGAACGCGCTGACCGCCAACAACAACAACATCCAGGGCATCGTTGCCTCCAACGATGGCACGGCCGGTGGCGCGATCCAGGCGCTGGCACGCCAGAAGCTGGCGGGCAAGGTGCCGGTGTCTGGCCAGGACGCTGACTTGGCCGCCGTGAAGCGTGTGGCCGAAGGTACGCAGGCCATGACGGTGTACAAGCCGATCAAGCAGATCGCCGCCACCGCCGCCGAGATGGCCGTCGACCTCGTGAAGGGCACGGCGCCGAAGTTCAACACCAAGCTGAACAACGGCAAGAAGGATGTCGACACCGTGCTGCTGACCCCGACGCTGCTGACCAAGGACAACCTGGACAGCACCGTCGTCAAGGATGGCTTCTATACGCATCAGCAGATCTTCGGCAAGTAAGCCGCCGATGCAGTGGTCAGTCGTAGTCAGTAGGAGAACGCCATGAGCAGTAACGGCACCCTGTTCGAGATGCGCAACATCGTGAAGTCGTTCTCCGGTGTGCGCGCGCTCGACGGCGTCAGCCTGGCAGTGAGGCCGGGCGAGTGCGTCGGTTTGTGCGGGGAGAACGGCGCCGGGAAATCGACCCTCATGAAGGTGCTGTCGGGGGTCTACCCCTACGGCACCTTCGAAGGCGAGATCCTGTGGGAAGGTGAGCCGCTGCACGCGCATTCCGTGCGCGACAGCGAGCGCGCTGGCATCGTCATCATCCACCAGGAACTGATGATGGTGCAGCAGCTCTCCGTCACGGAGAACATCTTCCTCGGCAACGAGATCACCAAGCCGGGGGGCCGCATGGACTACGACGCCATGCATGCGAAGGCAGAAGAACTCCTCGCCCGCCTGCGCCTGACCGACGTGAACGTGGCCGCGCCCGTGATGAACTACGGCAGCGGCCACCAGCAGCTTTTCGAGATTGCGAAGGCGCTCGCCAAGAATGCGCGCCTGCTGATCCTGGACGAGCCGACCTCGTCGCTGTCCGCCAAGGAAATCGAGGTGCTGCTGTCCATCATTGAGGACCTCAAGCGCAGCGGCGTGGCGTGCGTGTACATTTCGCACAAGCTCGATGAGGTCAAGCGCGTGTGCGACACCGTCACCGTCATCCGCGACGGCAAGCACATCGGCACACGCCCCGCCGCCGACATGACCATCGACAACATCATCACGATGATGGTCGGCCGCGAAATGACATCGCTCTTCCCCAAGGTCGAACACACGGTGGGCGACGTGGTGATGGAAGCGCGCAATGTCACCTGCTGGGATGTCACCAACCCCAACCGCAAGCGCACAGACAACGTAAGTTTTGCCGTGCGCCGCGGCGAGATTCTCGGCATTGCGGGCCTGGTGGGTGCCGGGCGCACGGAGATGGTGTCCGCGCTGTTCGGCGCCTACCCCGGCCGCTCCAGCGCAGAGATCATCATGGACGGCAAGCCGGTCAAGGTCAGCACGCCAGCACAGGCGATTGCCAACGGCATCTGCCTGGTGCCCGAAGACCGCAAACGCCACGGCATCGTCCCGTTGATGGCCGTGGGCGAAAACATCACGCTCGCCACGCTGGCGCAATACGCGCGCGGCTTGCGTGTCGACAAGGGCGCCGAACTCACCACCGTCGACCGCGAAATCAAACGCCTGCGCATCAAGACCGCCAGCCCGGCGCTGGCGATCGCCAGCCTTTCCGGCGGCAACCAGCAGAAGGCCGTGGTCACGAAGATGGTGCTGGCGATGCCAAAGGTGCTGATCCTCGACGAACCGACGCGCGGTGTCGACGTCGGCTCCAAGTACGACATCTACAAGATGATCGCCGACCTGGCCTCCAGCGGCGTGGCGATCATCATGGTCTCTTCCGAGATGCCGGAAATCCTTGGCATGAGCGATCGTGTCCTGGTCATCGGCGAAGGCCAGTTGCGTGGCGACTTCGTCAATCAAGGCCTGACCCAGGAGCGCATCCTGGCTGCTGCAATCAACGCTGAACCCGGCCGCCAAGCGGCTTGAATTGCCATGTCCAATATCCTGCAATCCCAACTCGCCCGCCAAAGCGGCGGCAATGGCGGTCCGCGCCTGGACGGCCGCGCCATCCAGCAACTGTTCGTGCGCTACAAGGTGCTTGCGCTGCTGCTGGCCGTGGCGCTCATCTGGGTCTTCTTCTACTTCCAGACCAACGGCACGTTCCTCAAGCCCAACAGCATCTCCAACCTGTTCCTGCAGATGTCGGTGACGGGCATGCTGGCCTGCGGCATGGTGTTCGTCATCATCGCGGGGGAGATCGATCTTTCCGTCGGCTCGCTGCTTGGCCTGCTGGGCGGGCTGGTCGCCATCCTCACCGTCAACCTGGGGTGGAACACCTGGCTGGCCGTGGGTACGGTGCTCGTGGCAGGCGCGGCCATCGGCGTGGTCAACGGCTTCATCACGACCAAGCTGCGCGTGCCCTCGTTCATCGTTGGCCTGGGCGGCATGCTGGCCTTCCGCGGCTTGCTGCAGTGGAGCACCGACAGCGTGACGATCGCTCCGGTGCCCGATGACCTCGGCAACCTCGCGCAGAGCTTCGTGCCGGCATGGCTGGCGTGGTCGCTGGCCGCCGTCATCGTTGCCGGTTCGGTTGTGCTGACCGTGCTCCGCCGTCGTGAGCGCACCCGCCTGTCGCTCTCGCTCACGCCGGTCTGGGCTGACGGACTGAAGCTGCTGGCGATCGCAGCCGCCTCGTTCGGCTTTGTCGCCGTACTCAACCAGGCCAGCGGCGTGCCCCTGCCGGTGCTGATCCTGCTCGTGCTGCTTGCCATCTTTTCGTACGTCGCGACACAAACCGTCTTCGGCCGTCACGTCTATGCGGTGGGCGGCAACATGGAGGCCACACGCCTGTCCGGCGTGAACGTCGGCCGCGTCAAGCTGCTGGTGTTTGTGCTGATGGGCCTGATGTGCGCCTTCGCGGGCATCATCACCACCGCACGTTCGGCGGCGGGGTCGCCCTCCGCCGGTGTGGGCGGCGAACTGGATGCCATCTCCGCCTGCTTCATCGGCGGCACGTCGATGCGCGGCGGCTCGGGCACCGTGTACGGTGCACTGATCGGCGCGCTCGTCATGGCGAGCCTCGACAACGGCATGCAGCAGATGAACGTCGACGCCTCATGGCAGATGATCGTCAAGGGCGTGGTGCTGGTCGTCGCGGTGCTGATCGACGTGCTGTCGGGCTCCAATCGGGGCTGACGGCGGCTCGGTTCACATCACTCCAGGGGCCCATCCGGCCCCCCTCCCTGATCCCGGAACGATACGGCGGCGCGCGACGTTGCAGCGCCGGCCGCCGATCGTCCTTTTTTCTCCTCATCCCGAACGGAATTCGACATCGTGGCTGACTACCAAACCCCTGCTCGTGTTCTTGTGACCGGCGTGGCCGGCAACCTGGGCCGCAAGGTCGTCGAGGCACTGGCCTCCGCCCCGTGGTGCACGTCCATCATCGGCGTCGACTGGGTTGCCCAGAACGTCGAGTTTTCGCCGCAAGCAGCCGAACGTTTTCAATGGGTCAAGGCCGACCTCACGCAAGCCGACGGCGCATGGACGGATCTGCTGGGCAACGTCGATGCCGTCATCCACCTGGCCGCGATCCACTCCACGCCGGACGCAACGTGGGAGCAGGCGCTGGCCTCCTACGGCATGACGCTCAATGTGCTGCAGGCTGCGGCCACGCACGGCGTGCGCCGCTTCGTGTTTGCCTCGTCCAACCACGCGATGGGCGCATACAAGGACCAACCCCTGGCCGGCACCATCGGCCCCGGCAAACTCACCGCCGAGCTTCCGCCCGCCCCGGGCACGCGCTGGAACAACGGCACGGAAGACGTCTACTCGCTCGCCTACGGTACATCCAAGGCAATGGGCGAACGGCTTTGCAGCGCGGTGGGCGCCGTCTCGGCAGCCAACGGGGGCAAGCTGTCGATCGTGTCGCTGCGCATCGGCTGGGCACTGCCCGACGAGAACGACCCGAACGACATCAACTATTCCGGCACCGCTGACACACCCGTCCCCACCGAACTGCCCGATGAAGCCAGCCACATCGCGCTGCGCTGGTTCCGCAACATGTGGCTCTCGAATGGGGATCTGCGCCGGCTGTTCCTGTGCTCCGTCACAGCCGACCCGGCACGCTGGCCAGCACCGGCCATCGTCGTGAATGGCGTGTCGAACAACCGCGGAATGGATTGGGGTCTGGAGACCGGGCGCGAGCTGCTGGGGTATGAGCCGCAGGATGATTTGTATGGGTTGATCCGGCAGCCCGCCTAAGTCAACGCGCGGGCGCGCAGGTCGATTCCCGAATCACCAACTCATACTGCAAATTCTCGTGCACCGAATGCGGCTTCAGCCCCGGCAGGTGCGGGCGATGAATGGCGATGAGCTGTTCCACAGCCGCATGCGCCATTGCCTGGATCGGTTGGCGCACGGTGGTGAGCGCCGGCCAGAGCTGGCGTGAAAGCGGCGTGTCGTCGTAGCCGCAAATGGAGAGTTCTTCCGGCACCTTGATGCCCCGCGCCTGCGCCACGCGGAGCACGCCGGCGGCCATATCGTCGTTGCCGGCAAAGATGGCGGTGGGGCGCGGCTCGCACGACAGCAGCCGCTCAGCGCAGGCCACGCCCGACTCGAACGAGTGCTCGCCCTGCTCGACCAGTCGTTCGTCGACTTCGATGCCGGCTTGCGCCATTGCGTCGCGATAGCCGAATACGCGCTGATACGCCGCGCCGTGGGCGGGATCGCACACCACGAAGCCGATGCGGCGATGACCGAGGCCGATCAGGTGCCGCGTCATGTCGCGTGCGGCGGCGCGGTCTTCGGTGTTGACGGACAACCCTTTGTGCTCACGATCGGCAGGTGCCAGCCGCACGTAGTCGATGCCGGCTTCATCCAGCGCCGTGATCAGCGACGGCACGTCCGACACCGGCGGCGTCAGGATGATGCCGGCCAGGGCACGCTGGCGCGCACTCTGGATGATCTGGTCGGCGAGGTTCGGATCGCGGTAGTTGCACGGCGTGAGCAGCAGGCTGTAGTCGAGCGCCTGGCAGGCTTCGAGCGCGCCATGCTGAATGTTGACGATGTAGTTGTCGGAGGGGTTGTCGTAGACCAGCGCGATGATGTCGGCGCGCTTGCTGGCCAGTCGCCGCGCAGCCGGGTTGGGCCGGTAGTCGAGCGTCTGCATCGCCTCGACCACCTTCGCACGCGTCTTCTCGCTGATGTTGGGCTCGTGGTTCAGCACGCGCGAGACGGTCTTGATGGACACGCCCGCATGCGCGGCAACATCATCGACAGTGACGGCTCCGGCGTTGCGCTTCATGGTCTGGCGATGGTCTGGCGAATGTGGTTCTGAAACACGGAACGGGCGCCATCATGCGCCCGCCAACGTGTTCGATTTTACCGCCAACCCCCACGCGGCGCGGCCGAAAAAAACTAACGGGCGCTCAATCCCGAACGGCCAATCGGCAGCCGGATGATGCCTTGGGCGAAGCTCACGCCCAGCAGAACGAGACAGCCGCCGATCCAGTGATACCCGTGCACCGTCTCCCCCAGCATCACCGCAGCCATGCCGGCCGTGAAGACTGGCATCAGGTTCATCAACACCGCCGTACGCTCACTGCCGATGCGCTTGAGCCCCTGCATCCACAGATACGACGCGACGATCGACGAGGCAATACCCGCAAACGCCACCAGCCCGATGCCCCTGGCCGGCACGGCCAGGCTGTGCGCCGTCATGGCTACCGGAACGAGCATCACGACGGCCATCAACACCTGCACGTACAGGTTGATCCACTGCCCGAACGGCAACGCCCAACGGCGATAGAGGATGTTGTACAGCGCGTAGGCAGTGACGCCGGCAAGCACCAGCACGTCGCCGTGGTTGATGCCGCCATCGAACAGGTTGGTTGGTTCTCCGCGCCCAAGCAGATACAGCACGCCCAGGAGCGACACCACCACACCGGTCACCGCCTGCGCCCCGACCGGCTGACGAAATACCGCCACGTTCAGGATCAGCCCCAGCATCGGGATCAGCGCGCCGATCACGCCCATGTTGGTCGCGCTCGTACTGTGCGCGGCGTAGTACGCCAGGCATTGGTACATCACCATGCCCAGCAGCGCGAGCACCGCAAAGCGGCGCCACTGCGCCACCACGGCATGACGCTGGCGCCATAGCGGCCGCGCACAGAACGGCGTGAGCACGATGGCCGCCAACAACCACCGGTAGAACGAAATGGCCGCCGGGTCAACCACGCCGGCCGCGGCCTTCGACACGATTGTATTGGCGGCCCAGATCAGCACCGCCAGCAAGGGATACAGCACAGGCACGACGGCCTCCTCGAACACCCGAAGACGGCAGTGTAGTAATGTCCGGTTCAAAACATATACTTCAAACCAGACAACCTCACCCCTCGAAAGCGACAACCGTGGCTGACACCGTGTACACCGCCTTCCGCGAAGCCGATCTGCGGGTGCCCAAGGGCGCTCCGTTCTACTTTCGCTACGACCATTTCGAGCCTGAAACCGATATCGAGCCGCACACGCACCCGTGGGGCCAGATCAACCGGATCAGCCTCGGGTTGATGGAGGTGGTGGTCGATGGCCGCCGGCTGACGGCGCCTGCCGAATACGTGATCTGGGTGCCGGCCAACCAGCCGCATTCGGCATCGATCCGGCAAGCGACGGATTTCCTCTCGCTGTACATGGCGGAGCCGCTTGCGCAGCGGCTGCCACCCATGGCTTGCCTGATTCCGCAAACGCCGCTGGTGCGTGCGCTGTTCGAAGACTTCGCCACGCGCCGCGTCACCGCCATGGCTGACGAGTGGGACTTGCGCCAGTTCGAATTGCTGGTCGAAACGTTGGTGCGTGCCGGCCACGCCGATAGCTACCTGCCCGACAGCACCGACCGCCAGCTGGAGCCCATCCTGCAAGCCATCCGCCTGGACCCCGCAGACACCAACACGCTGCAGCAATGGGCCGAGCGCGTGCACAGCACCGAACGCACCCTTGCGCGCCGCTTCCAGACCGAACTCGGCATGAGCTTCGTGCAATGGCGCAACCGCGTGCGCCTGCTTCGCGCGCTGGTGTGGCTCAAGGAGGATCGATCGGTGCAGGACATTGCGCTCGCGCTCGGCTATGGAACGCCGTCGGCGTTCATTGCGATGTTCCGCAAGCAGGTTGGGGTTTCGCCCGAGCGCTATCGACGGCAGATGTGTGGCGAGGCGGAGCGCCCCGCCGCATAGACCGTCGTCATCAAGCGACCGAGTAACCGCCATCGGCCACCAAGGCGTAGCCCGACACAACGCTCGCATCATCCGAAGCGAGGGAGGCCACGATGGTTGCCATTTCCTCTGCGCTGCCGACACGGCCAGCCGGTGTGCCCGCCGCAAAGTCATACATCGCTTGGGCTGACGGCCAGATGCCGCGATGGTGAAACGGCGTCTCGACCAGGCCCGGCGGTCTCGACATCTGGAACTATCGTGATGCGCGAAACGCGGCGATCGGCGTTGTGTTTGTCGGGATGCCGATCGGTTCGAAGAAGATCGCCTCGTTCTACTTCGTCGATGCGGACGGCGTGCTTAAGAAGATCGAATACAAGGTCCTGCAGCAGTAACCCCCGGTGAAACCTGCCGCACCCGCCACCCATGGCGCGGGCACGGCATGGCCAACGCCTGCACTCACGGCGGCACGTCAATTCCCCCAATCGCAACGCGCCCTCGTGCCTTGCTTGTTACATTGAGCACGAACGAAAGAGGGATGGGCCACCAACACAAAAAATAAGTTGCATATCTAACCATCCTCACCTACCATCAATTCACCATGTTCGACCACTGCCTCTACTTCAACACCACCGCCCTGGCCCGCAAGCTCGACCGGGTCTGGGCAGACGCCTTCGCGCCGTTTGATCTCACGCCGCCGCAAGGCTTCATGCTCCGTGCGATCGTCGACCGCCCGGGCATGCTGCAAAGCGAGTTGTCGGAAGCGATGTCCGTCACGCGCCCCACGGCAACGCGCGCGCTGGATGGCCTGGAAAGCAAGGGCTTGATCGAACGCCGCAAGACGGAAGCCGACGGTCGCGAGACCGCCATCTTTCCGACGCGGGAAGCCGTCAAGATCGGTGCGGCGTTGAACGAGGCGAGCGGCGCCGTCACCGCAAGGTTGAAGCGTGTGCTGGGCAGTACCGAATTCACCGATACGGTGACGAAGATCCGCGGTGTGCGCTCCACCCTGACATGAGCGTCATTTTTTTGGCCACGTAGTTGCATTGCTAACTAAAAAGAGAAACATCATGCCCATCCTCAACGTCAAAGTCAGCGCCAAACGTTCTGCAGAAATGACGCAGAAGATCTCCAGCACGCTTCTGGAACTCACCTCCCGCATCCTGGGCAAGGACTCGAAGGTCACGGCCATTGCCATCGACTATGTCGACCCGGAAGACTGGGTCGTCGGTGGGCAGACGCTGGCCGCACAAGGCAAGAACAGCGTCTATTTCGACATCAAGGTGACGGAAGAAACGAATACCAAGGCAGAAAAGGCGCAGTACATCGCCGAGGCGTTCACGGCTTTTGCTGAGCTGCTCGGCAATCTGCACGAAGAGAGCTATATCTATGTGCAGGACGTTCGCGCCGCAGCTTACGGCTACGGCGGCAAGACGCAGGAGTACCGCTACCAGCACACGTAAATGTGCCGGCCGCGCCGCTCCCAACCCAACAACGATCAGGTGAAATCATGAACCGCATGAGCGCTTTCTTCGCGGCCAGTTGGCTGGCCGCCGCACTGCTGTACTTTGGCCAACACTCGTTGCCGCTGACCGCGCTCTCGGGTGTGGTCTTGCTGGCCGGCTTCGATCTGCTGCGTCCGTGAAGCTTTAGCGGCTGCGGTGCTGCGCCCGGTATTGCAGTGGGCTGCAACTGCGGTCGGCAGAAAACGCGCGACTCAGTGCGCTGACGCTGCCGTAGCCGCATTCATCGGCAATGTGGTCGAGCGGCTGCCGGCCCGTTCGCAGCAGAAACGCCGCCAGTTCCAGCCGCAGCATCGCCACGTAACGCCGCAGATTGCTGCCGGTGGCGGCGGCAAAGCGGCGCGTCAAGCTTCGCTCGCTCATCGCTGCCTGGGCGGCCAGTTCCGGCAATGCAGGTGGCGCCGCCAGTTCCCGCTCCACGATCTCCTGGATGGCCAGGATGGCCACATCGCCGTGGCGCTTGAACTGAGCCGTCCATACGGCCATGTGTTCGTATGACGGCAAGGATTGCGTGAGCGCCGTGCGCAGCATCCGCCGCGATGCGCCCGCCCCGCGGCAGTGATCGATGACGTACGCGCAGGCGTCCACAGCGGGGTTGATGCCACTGACGGTGATGATGCGGCCATCCACCGCCAGGGGCCGGTCGGGCGTGTAATGCACGTTGGGAAAATGCCGTGCAAACCAGGCGCGCTCGCTCGCCAGCCCGGTCGCTCTACAACCATCAAGCAGTCCAGCCTTGGCGAACAGCGGCGCCGCGTTCATGCCAACGACCAGGGCGCCAGCCTCATAGCGCCTGCGCAGCCAATCGGCGATGTGCGCCTCTTCCGCATCCAATGCCGCCTCGGGGGCGAACTGTGCGGGCACGATCACGACGTCGTAGGCTGCATCGGTCAACGCGGCGGTGGCGGGCACGGCCATCTCGCCAAAGCTCTGGACGGCTGCCCCATCCGCAGACAGCAGATCGATATCGAAGAGCCGGCTGCCCATCACATCCACGCTGCGCGCCTGCATGGTGCCGGCAACCAGCAGCATCTCCTGGGTGAGGAATACATATCCGGCAAACAGGTGCGGCGGCAGCAGGATGGCGATACGCGCCCGCGCGTGCAGACCGGGGCGTTTGGAGGCAGCTTTCGGCTGGCGCTTCATATCAAGAAGGTGGCGATCCGGATCAACCGGAATTGTCGCGGCCTTGTTGAAATACGGCAACCCGTCTGCCGCCCATTCTGGAGCCGCCATGATTGCCCGCACGCTGTTCGATGCTGAACACGACACCCTCCGTGAATCCGTCCGCCGCTTCATCGACGCCGAGGTCCTGCCCCACCACGAGCGCTGGGAAGACCAGGGCTACGTCGACCGCGTCATCTGGGAGAAGGCGGCCGCCGCTGGCTACCACTGCGCCAGCATGCCGGAAGCCTACGGCGGTGCGGGTGCCGATATCCGCTACAGCACCGTGCTGATCGAAGAGATCGCCCGCGCGGGCGCCACGGGCCTGGGCTTTGGTCTGCACTCGGAAATCGTCGCGCCATATCTGCTGCACTACGGCAGCGAGGCGTTGAAGCGGCATTACCTGCCTAAGCTGGCGAGCGCCGAGATGATCGGCGCAATTGCGATGACGGAGCCTGGTGCCGGCTCCGACCTGCAAGGCGTGCGCACCACCGCCACGCGCAGCAGCGACGGCAGTCACTACGTCCTCAACGGCTCGAAGACCTTCATCACCAACGGCTGGCACGCGGATGTAGTGATCGTGGTGGCGCGCACCACGCCCGAAGGCGGCGCCAAGGGCACCAGTCTTTTTGTCGTCGACACCAGCATGGAGGGCTTCAGCAAAGGCAAGCGCCTGAAGAAGGTCGGCATGAAGGCGCAGGACACCGCAGAGCTGTTTTTCGACAACGTGCGCGTGCCCGCCGGCAACCTGCTCGGCGAGGAACATCGCGGTTTTGCCTACCTGATGCAGGAGTTGCCGTGGGAGCGCCTGCAAATTGCCATCACGGCCATCGCCTCGGCCGAAGGCGCGCTTGAATGGACGCTGCGCTACGTGCGCGAGCGCCAGGCCTTTGGCAAGTCCATCCTCGATTTCCAGACCGCGCGGCACGCGCTGGCGGAACTGAAAACCGAAGTGCAGATTGGCCGCGTGTTCGTCGACCAGTGCATCGCGCTCAAGCTGGCCGGCAAGCTCGATGCCGCCACCGCATCGATGGCCAAGTACTGGACCACCGACCTGCAATTCAAGGTGATGGACCGCTGCGTGCAACTGCACGGCGGCTACGGCTACATGTGGGAATACCCCATCGCCCGCGCGTGGGCTGATTCGCGCGTGCAGCAGATCTACGGCGGCACCAACGAGATCATGAAAGAGCTGATCGCCCGCACCCTTTAACGAGCACGACCATCAGGACGCAACGCTATGGAAGCCTATATCTACGACGCCGTGCGCACCCCGCGCGGCAAGGGCAAGAAGGACGGCAGCCTGCACGGTGTCACGCCGCTGCGCCTGGCCGCGACCGCGCTGCGCGCCATCCGCGATCGCAACCAGCTCGACACGGCATTGGTGGACGACGTCGTGCTCGGCTGCGTGGAACCCGTGGGCGAACAGGGCGCGTGCATCGGCCGCGTGGCAGTGCTGTCCGCCGGCTATGCCGAGACCACGGCCGGCGTGCAGATCAACCGCTTCTGCGCCTCGGGCCTGGAGGCCTGCAACATGGCCGCTGCGCAGGTGATGGCCGGGCAGAGCGATTTCGCCATCGGCGGCGGCGTGGAGAGCATGTCGCGCGTGCCGATGGGCGCCAGCGGCGGCGCGTGGCCGGTCGACCCGGCGGCCGCCATCCCGCTGTACTTCGTGCCGCAAGGCGTGTCGGCCGACACCATCGCCACCAAGTGGGGCTACAGCCGCCATGACGTCGACGCCTACGCCGCAGAGAGCCACCGCCGCGCGCATGCGGCCAGCACGGCCGGCTGGTTCAAAGGCTCCATCGTGCCGGTGCGCGACCAGAACGGCCTGACCATCCTCGACCGCGACGAGATGATCCGCCCGCAGACCACCGTGGACACACTCGCGCAGCTCAAACCGTCGTTTGCGGAATTGGGCGAGCAATACGGCTTTGACGCGGTGATCCGCCAGCGCTATCCGGAACTGGAGCGCATCGAACACGTGCACCACGCGGGCAACAGCTCGGGCATCGTCGATGGCGCCGCGGCCGTGCTGATCGGCAGCCGCGAGGCCGGCAAGCGCGCGGGCCTGAAGCCACGTGCGCGCATCCGCAGCTTTGCAAGCATCGGCTCGGAGCCGTCGATCATGTTGACCGGGCCTTCGTACGCAGCAGAGAAGGCGCTCAAGCGGGCCGGCATGTCTGCATCCGACATCGACCTGTACGAACTGAACGAAGCCTTCGCCTCGGTCGTGCTGCGCTTCATGGAGGTGCTGGCCGTGCCGCATGACCGCATCAACGTCAACGGCGGCGCCATTGCGATGGGCCATCCGCTCGGTGCGACGGGCGCCATGATTCTCGGCACGCTGCTCGACGAGCTGGAACGCCGTGGGGCAAGCACCGGCCTGGCCACGCTGTGCGTCGGTGCCGGCATGGGCACCGCCACCATCATCGAACGCATTTAAGGAGCGTGCTGACATGATCGACATCACCATCGACACCGACGGCATCGCCACGCTCACGTGGAACCAGCCGGGCCGTGCACAGAACGTGCTCAACGGCGAAACCTGCGCCGCCTTCTTTGCCGCCATCGACCGCGTATGCGCGGATGCAAGCGTCAAGGGCATCCTCGTCACCTCCGCCAAGGCGGATTTCATTGCCGGCGGCGACCTCGAATGGCTGCAGGCCAGCGACGACGCAGCCACGTTGTATGAACGTACGTGCGAGCTGCACCGCATGCTGCGCAAGCTGGAAACGTGCGGCAAACCCGTGGCCGCCGCGCTGCCGGGCTCCACGCTGGGCGGCGGGCTGGAGATTGCGCTTGCCTGCCACTACCGCGTGGCGGCCGACAACGCCCGCGCGCGCTTCGGCCTGCCGGAAGTCACGCTGGGCCTGTTGCCGGGCGGCGGCGGCACGCAGCGTCTGCCGCGCCTGATTGGTGTGCAGAAGGCGCTGCCGATGCTGCTGGAGGGCAAGCGCATCAAGGCGGCCGAGGCGCTCAAGCTCGGCATTGTCGATGCGGTCGTCAACGCGGGGGAAGAAGCCGATGCTGCGCGCACGTGGCTGCTGGGCGAAGGCCAGACCAGCACGCAGCAACCGTGGGACATCAAGGGCTACAAGGTGCCCGGGGGCGCCATCTCCAGCCCCGCCGTGCAGCAGCTATTCACTGCGGCCAACGCCATGCTGCGGCAGAAGACCTACGGCAACTATCCGGCAGCGGCCAGTATCCTGTCGTGCGTGTACGAGGGGCTCATCACCGATCTCGATACGGGCCTCAAAACCGAGGCACGCTACTTCGTGCAGGCGGTGCTGTCGCCGGAGGCACGGGCGATGATCCGTACCCTCTTCTTCAGCCTGAACGCGGCCAACAAGCTGGCCGCGCGCCCCGCCGATGTGCCGGTGCGCCGCTACGCCAAGGTGGGCGTGCTGGGTGCGGGCATGATGGGCGCCGGCATCGCTTACGTCACCGCCAAGGCGGGGCTGCCTGTCGTGCTGCTCGACACCACGCAGGAAGCCGCCGAACGCGGCAAGGACTATTCCCGCAAGCTCGTCGAGAAACAGGTACAGCGCGGCCGCCTGCATGCCGACCAGGCCGAAGCGCTGCTCGCGCGCATCCAGCCCACCACGTCCTACGCCGACCTGGATGGCGCGGGGCTCGTCGTTGAAGCCGTGTTCGAGCAGCGCGAGATCAAGGCCGACGTGACGCGCCAGGCAGAAGCCGTGCTGTCGCCGGAAACCATCTTCGCGTCCAACACGTCTACGCTGCCGATTACGGGTCTGGCCGAAGCCAGCCAGCGTCCGGGCAACTTCATCGGGCTGCATTTCTTCTCGCCGGTCGACAAGATGCCGCTGGTGGAGGTGATCGTCGCCCGGCAGACCACGCGCGCCACGCTGGCGCAAGCGCTCGATTACGTCAAGGCGATCGGCATGAGGCCCATCGTTGTCAATGACAGCCGCGGCTTCTATACGAGCCGCGTGTTTTCGACCTACGTGCTGGAAGGCCTGGCGATGCTTGCCGAAGGCGTGGCGCCTGCGCTGATCGAAAACGCCGGGCTGCTGGCCGGCATGCCGGTGGGGCCGCTTGCGTTGATCGATGAGGTTTCCAGTGAACTGATCCACAAGGTCAACCAGCAGACCCGCGCGGACCTGGGCGCCGCCTACATCGAGCGCCCGGGCGAAGCCGTGGCCGAGCGCATGGTGGCGCTGGGTCGCATCGGCCGCAAGGCCGGCCAGGGCTTCTACGACTATCCGGAAGGCGGCAGGAAGGCGCTATGGTCGGGGCTGGCGAACGAGTACCCCGCAGCGGCTGCGCAACCCGACGTGCAGACGCTCGTCGATCGGCTCATCACCGTGCAGGCCGTAGAAACCGCACGCTGCCTGGATGAACGCGTGGTAACCGATCCACGCGATGCCGATGTGGGTGCGCTGCTCGGTTGGGGATTCCCGGCATTCCGCGGCGGGCCGGTTTCGCACATCCATCGGGTTGGGGTCAGCGCATTTGTCGAGCTGTGCGATCGGCTGGCTGCGCAGCACGGCCGCCGCTTCGCGCCGCCAGCCCTGCTGCGCGACATGGCAGACAAACACGCCGCGTTTTACGAACGCTGACCCGCCGGCGCCCGCGTGCCCCCTGCGCGCGGCGCTTCTCTCCGCAGGCGTTGCGCCGCACAAACAGCAACCCACGGTAAGTCCGGGTGTTGCCTGCCAAAAGCAAACGATTGCGCTCCTGCTGCCCTGCTTCCACGGTCGGGTTAAGACACATGCGGCCCGCTCCGATATAGAGTGAGATGCACATGAATTGCCGACACCCAGGCACGCGGCACGCGTGCCCTAGGCAACTGGACACGCAACCGCTGGAGTGGGGATGCCCGCAGAGCAATCGAAGGCCTCTTCTGGTGGCACGACAGATACCCCGCCACGGCAACGATGGCGGAGCAAACTGTTGTCGCCGCTCAACATCGGTGCGGTCGTGGGCCTGCTGTTCATCTGGTCGTTCACGTTCCATCAACTCACCCTAGAGCACGACAGGCTGATACGCGATGCGCAGGCCCGCACGCAGGTTGAGGCACGGGCATTTGGTGAATACTCGCTTGGCAGCGTGCGGCGCGTGTCGGAGTTCTTGCTCGATCTGCGCGCGAGTTGGCTGGCCGGCCGCGAAGTATTCGAGCATGTTATCCGCGAGCGGCAGGAGACCGTGCGCGACCTGACCTTCCAGGTTTCCGTGATCGACGAGAACGGGATGCTGCTCTACTCCAGCATCGGCCCCACAACAGAACGCGTCGACCTGAGCCAGCGCGAGCACTTTCGCGTCCACAAGGATTCGGGCGGACGCGACGTGCTCTTCATCAGCGATCCGGTGCAAGGCAAGGTCTCGAAAAAGTGGTCGATCCAGTTCACACGGCCCATCCTCAGGGCCGGGCAGTTTGCCGGCGTCGTCGTCGTGTCGGTCAGCCCGGAACAGTTCGCCAGCTTCGCCAATACGCTGGCCGTGGGCAAGGACGGGGCGGCCACGATCATCCGCGAGTCAGGTCAGGTCCTGGCCCGCGTGCCCAACCCGACCGCGGGTATCGAAAAGCCGCCGCGCCGCCGCCAGTTCAACCAGCCGGGCGCGCTGGAAACGGGCAGCTACCGCGTGGTGTCGGGCACCGACGGCGTGGAGCGCATCATCGGCTATCACCATGTGCCGGAGATCGGGCTCTACTTTCTGGTGGGCGAGTCGGTGGCCTCGGTGCTGGCGCCTTACGACGGCTATCGGCGCACCGCGCTGGTCGAGGCGGCCGCCTCCACCTTGCTCCTCGCGCTGCTGTATTTCACGCTGCGTCGCCGGGGTGCAGAGCGCAAGCGGCACATCGAAGATCTGCGCCTGGCCTCCATGGTCTATGCGTCGAGCAGCGAGGCGATGATGGTGACGTCCCTCGACGGGCACGTGATCGACGTGAACCCCGCCTTTACCGTCACCACCGGCTATTCAGCGCAGGAGTTCAAGGGCCAGTCCAGCGACGCCATCCGCTCCGAATGCAACGAGCGCGCCGTGATCGACGCCATGCGCGAGGGTGTCTCAACCAAGGGCACGTGGAGCGGCGAGTACCTGATCCGCCGCAAGGACGGCAGCGAATTCCCCGCGCTGCTCACCATCGACACGTTTGCCGACAGCACGCTGGGCGAGCCGCGCCGGGTTGTGCTGATCCACGACATGACGGAGAAGAAGCGGGCCGAAGAGGTCATCTGGCGGCAGGCCAACTTCGATGCGCTCACCGATCTGCCCAACCGGCACATGTTCTACAACCGCCTGCGCCACGAGATCGCGCGAGCGCGTCAGGCATCTACACAGCTCGCGCTGCTGTTCATCGATCTTGACCGCTTCAAGGAAGTGAACGACACGCTCGGTCATGACCAGGGCGACGTCCTGCTCAAGGAGATCGCCCGGCGCATCTCGGCCATCGTTCGCGGCACCGATACGGTCGCGCGGCTGGCGGGCGACGAGTTCACCATCATCCTGCCGGACCTGCCTGATGCCGGCGCGGCCACGCCCATCATCCGCGCCCTGCTCGCACGCATTGCGGCGCCGCTGCAGCTTGGTGAGGAAAGCGTGGAAGTATCGGCCAGCATTGGCGTGGCACTGTACCCGCGCGATGCCGACAGCGCGGAATCGTTGCTCGTGCGCGCAGACCAGGCCATGTTTGCGGCCAAGAGCGCGGGGCGCAATCAATGGGCCGTCTTTACCCCGGCATTGCAGCGCGCCGAGCAGGAACGCCTGCGCGTGACCAGCGATTTGCGCGTGGCGCTCACGCAGGGCCAGCTTGCGGTGCACTATCAGCCGATCGTCGATCTGTTGACGGGCAAGGTGCGCAAGGCAGAGGCGCTGATCCGCTGGACGCACCCCGTGCGGGGCGAGATCGATCCGGCGGATTTCATACCGGTGGCCGAAGACAGCGGGCTGATCGTCGAAATCGGCAAGTGGGTGCTGAACCAGGCGCTGGATCAGCTCACGCAATGGCACGCCACGCTCGACAACACGCTGCAGGTGTCGGTCAACAAATCGCCGCTGGAGTTCCGCGCGCACCAGTCGAGCAACGAGTCCTGGCCCAAGGTGGTGGAGCGCCGGGGGCTTCCACCGCACAGCCTGGTCGTCGAAATTACCGAAGGCTCGTTGATGGCCGACAGCGCCGAGGTGGTCGAGCACCTGCACGAGTTCAGGCGCGCGGGTGTTGACATCGCGCTCGACGATTTCGGCACGGGCTATTCGTCGCTGTCGTATCTCAAGCGCTTCGACATCAACTACATCAAGATCGACCAGTCTTTCGTGCGCAGCCTCGCAGATGACCCGAAGGACATCGCGCTGTGCAGCGCCATCGTGAGCATGGCGCACGCGCTGCGCATCAAGGTCATCGCGGAGGGCATCGAAACCGAGGAGCAGAAGGCGATCCTGGTGGCGGCAGGTTGTGACTACGGCCAGGGCCACCTCTTCTGCCCGCCGGTGCCGCCGGCAGCGTTTGCAGCCTTTGTGGTCAAAAGGCAGCAGCTTGCGGAAACCTGACCGTCTTTCAGCCGCCGCGCACGGCCCGCGCAAAGGCCTGCACCACATCGGCAGACGCATCGGTGATGGCCCAGTAGCCCATGCCGGCGCTGCGCCAGACCATCAACTGGTAGCCGCGCTCGGTGCGCAGCGCGGGCTCGGTATCACTGCCCGCCTCGGGGCGTACGTACATATCGACGGGATGCTGCGCCGAGCGGTAGACCAGTACCGCCACCGGGCGTCCGTCGATGTAGTCCAGCCGCCCGCCGATGAGCGGGAAACCGCGTGCGGCAAGGTCAGTCACGGGCGGCGCATAGTCGATGCGGCCGTTGAACCACGGCTTGACCGTGTGGCGATCCGATGACAGCACATCCGTCTCCCGCGCGCCCAGCAGCGCCCGCACGTGGCTTGCGGTGATGTCGTGCGCGGTGAGCGCAGCCATATCGGGTCGGCCAACCAGCACGCCCACACCGAGTGCCACGGCCGCGAGCGCGGCTGCGCCCAATCCCAAGCCGAGCCCCCGCGATGGCGTGATCAACCAATTGGCCAAGCGCTGCCATGGAAATTCCGTCCGGCGCGGCGCGCCCGCACGGGTCGATTCGGGTCGCACGCCGGACTCTGCCTGCACGGCCTGCAATACACGTTCGCTCAAACCCGCCGGCGCCTTCATGTACAGCGCCGGCGCACGCAGCCCCTGGCGCAGCGCACGCGCCACGCCATCGTGGCGCACTGCGATGTCGGTGCAAGCGGCACACGTGCCCAGATGCGTTTCCATGCGCAGGCTGTCGGCCGCACCGAGTTCGCCATCGGCGCGGGCAGCCAGCAGCGCGCGGATGTCGTCACAGTTCATGGCGGGCCTCCTTCGTGCTGTTTCCCATGCCGCCCGATGCGCGGATGGGTGTCACATTGGTGCGCGGTGGCGCGTTGTCTTCCGTCAATAGGCGTGCGAGTTGCTGCCGCGCACGTGCCAGCCGCGACATGACCGTGCCGATGGGCGCGTCGACCACGGCGGCAATGTCGCGGTACGGCAGGTCTTCCAGCTCGCGCAGCACGAGCACCTCGCGATACGGCACGGGCAACTGCGCCAGCGCGGCATGCACGCGGCGCACATCGTCGATGCGGGCGAGCAGCGCGGCGGGGTCGACACCGTAGCTGGCGCTGTCGTCATTCGCCTGGCCTGCTGCATCGTCATCCCATGGCTGGGCCGGGGCCTGCTTGCGGCGCGCGCATTCCGAGAACCACGTGTTGCGCACGATGGCGAGCAGCCACGGACGGCCATCGCCGCCGCGAAACCCGCCGAACAGCCGGAACGCGCGCAGGCAGGCTTCCTGAACGATGTCGTCGGCGTCTTGCGCGTCGCCCGAGAGCCAGCGTGCCAGGTTGTAGGCGGCGTCGACATGCGGCAACACCGCCTGCGCAAAGCGCTGCGCGTCGGTGGGCAGATCGAGCATGGGGTCTGGCAGGTCGGGCATGGCAGCCTAGAGGCGGTTGACCTCCGTATACCTGGGTGCAATCCAGTTTATTCCCGCCCCGAAGAAATTTTGTGAAAACGCGAATCTTATGGAATACGCGGGCACGCCGGCCGGTATGACAGGCAGGACCGGCGCTTCCTCCATTTCCATCGCGCTGGGCCCACTTCCCATACTCAGCCATCTATTGCAGGGGACACCCATGAGCAAGCAACCCGGACGACGCCAGTTCCTGCAACTGGCCGCGGTCGGCGGTCTGGTGTACGCATCCGGCCTGCCCGGCTGGCAGGCAATGGCGGCCACCACGCGCGCCGCCGGCGCCAAGCCAGACGATTTCTATTTCGTGCAGTTATCGGACACGCACTGGGGCTTCAAGGGCGCGCCGAACCCGGATTCGCAAGGCACGCTGCCCAAGGCGATTGCGGCGGTGAATGCGCTGTCGCCGGCGCCGGATTTCGTCATCTTCACGGGCGACCTCAGCCACATCAGCGACGACCCTGCCGAGCGCCGCAAGCGCTTGGCCGAATTTCGCGACATTGCCGCGCAGATCAAGGTGCCGGTTGTGCACTACATGCCGGGCGAGCACGACGCTTCGCTCGACAACGGCGAGGCCTATATCGAACTCTTCGGCCGCACGCATTACTCGTTCGATCACAAGGGCGTGCACTTCATCGCCATCGACAACGTGTCCGACCCGTCCGCCCGTGTGGGCGATGCACAACTCGTGTGGCTGGCGGCGGATGTGCGTTCCGTGCCTGAGCACACACCCATCGTCGTGTTCACGCACCGGCCGCTGTTCGACCTGTACCCGCAATGGGACTGGGCCACGCGCGATGGCCAGCAGGTCATCGACTTGCTGATGCCGCACCCGAACGTGACGGTGTTCTACGGCCACATCCACCAGGAGCATCACCACATGACCGGGCACATCGCGCACCACTCCGCGCGCTCGTTGATGTTCCCGCTGCCCGCGCCGGGCTCGCAGGCCAAGCGCAACCCGATCCCGTGGGATGCTGCCGCACCGTACCGCGGCCTGGGCTGGCGCAGCATCGCCGAGCACGGCAAGCAGGATGCCGCCACCTGGGCGTTGGCCGAGCAGCCGATCCAACCCAACAGCGAAGCCACTGCCACCAAAACCCCGGAGACCACCTGACATGCGCGCCTTCATCGCACACAACCCCAAGCGCCGGCTGGCGCTGCGTCAGTTCACCGTGCTTGCGGCGGGTGCGGCGCTCGCCTGCGTTGCGCACGGCGAGGGCCCGACGGTCATCCGCGTGCACGCGCGCAAGTTCACGTTCACGCCCGACAAGATCACGCTCAAGCGCGGCGTGCCCGTGGTGTTCGAACTGACCGGGCAAGACATCCTGATGGGTTTTTCGATTCCGGATTTCAACGTACGGGCCGATGTGGTGCCGGGGCAGACCGTGCGGCTGGCGCTCACACCCGACAAGACGGGGACGTTCGATTTCCTGTGCGACATCTTCTGCGGCTCGGGCCACGAGACGATGAATGGGACGTTAACCGTCACCTGAAGCGCAACGCCGCATACCCAACGCAAAACGCCCCGATCTGTTCGGGGCGTTTTCATCTGCGAGCGCCGCCTTAAGCCAGCGCGTCCCGCTCGGCCAGGGTCAGCAGCAGTTCGTCGAGCCGCTCCATGGTGGAGGTCATCCCGTCCTTCAACCCCATGTCGATGACCTTCTGCACGTCCTCTGGCGAGTTGTACAACACCACAGTCGTGACGAGGGTGCGTTCCTTCGCATCGGCAAAGGTGACATCCCAGCGGGCGCGGGGCAGATCCGGATTCACGGCGCCGGTTTCGTCAGAAAAAGCATCGAGCGCCGCATAGCCGTCGATCGGGTTGATCTTCTGATAGTCCAGGCGGCTCCAGAACGACTGTCCATCGGGGGTGATCATGGCGTAGTGCCAGTAGCCGCCTTCCTTGAATTCCATATGCTTGGTCTTGGTGGTGAGCGGCTTGGGCGCAAACCACTGATCGAGCAGTTCGCGCTTCGTATGGCAATCCCACACGAGCTGGCGCTTCGCCGCGAACTCTCGCCTCACGGTGAGGCTGCTCTTTTGCATGTCGACCACGAAATCAAACCGAAGATCAGCCTTCATTGCCTTCTCCTTGGAGTTTCTCTAAGAGGTTGTCCAGATTGCGGTACCTGCCCGTCCAGATCGCGTGCTGTTGCTCAAACCAGCGCTCGGCGGCGGCCAACTTCTTGCGCTCGAGCGTGCACGTCCGGATTCGGCCGCTCTTTTCCGAGCGGACCAGCCCGACGTCTTCCAGCACCCGCATGTGCTTCATGAAGGACGGCAGCGCCATGTCGAATGGTTCCGCCAGTTCACTTACCGACGCGGGCCCTTCACCGAGCCGTTGAATAACCGCCCTGCGCGTTGGGTCCGAAAGCGCGTGAAATACCGCGTCTAGCGCAATTCCATTGTTATCCATTTGGCTAACTATATACGCGAGAATGCGTTGATGCAACAAGGTTCAACAGCGTGTGGTGACACAGGTGGGCGGCCGGTCAGCATGCACACGTACCCATGCTAGGATGACCTTCCCCCCGGCAGCCGCCACACCGCTCATGACGACCATCTACGCGACCCTCGGCGTGCAGCCGGACGCCACCCTGGACGAAATCAAGCGCGCTTACCGCCGCGCCGCAATGAAGTGGCATCCCGACCGCAACCCCGGCCGAGAAGCCGAGGCCTATGCGGCGTTCCAGGAAATTCGCGAAGCCTACTCGATCCTCTCCGACGCTGAACAGCGCCGTGTCTACGACGAGGTATTCGCACAGGAAATGCAGCGCTGGCAAGCGGAGCGCGATGCCCAGGAAGCACAGGAGCGCGAAGCGCAACGCGAGCGCGAACGCCTTGCGCAGGAGCATTACGAAAAGATGGTCGCCATCGCCATGCGTTTTGCCGACGATGGCCACCATCGCGACGTCCTGTTCGGCGTGCTGCTCGGCAGGGACTGCGATGCAGAACTCGCCGCACGCATCGCCGACAGCGTGTGGGCCTTGCAGGAAGCACGGCGCTCCCCCAAGCCTGCAACGGAGGTGTCCGACGCGCAGCCAGCGCCCGCACCCGAAGACGCGGCCTCCAAAATCGACGAATCTGCAGTGCCGCGGCGTGCGTTCGAGTCGTTCTGGCAGGGGTTGTTTGGCTTGCGCCCATAGGTGCCGATTGGCCTGCCCGCTAACTGCGGGTGATTGGATGCAAGTTCGGCTCGCGCTGCGAGCAGGATCACCAAGGTCGCGCTGGTGGTGGCAGGCAACGCCTTCGTCATGAGCCAAACGTTTGCCGATTGCCATTTGTCGAGGTGCCAAGTTCATTGAGGCGCTGAGCCACATGGGAAACAAACGCCCGCGCCTCGCGACCATTAAAGGATTCATGTGGGCTGCCGATGAACAGATTGCGTCTGTTGCGGTTAATCAGCTTATTCGTCGTCATGCCCAACTATCCGCATTCTGGCTGTCGCATGGGTTTCCCGATCTGCCGGGCGTGGCGGGCGCTGCTGGCGCACGCCGTCATCTCCAGGCAATCAATGCTCAGCAATATCGAGCGCCCCGATCGACGGGCGGCCGCGAGAAGTCTTCCCTGCTTCGCGAGCCCAACCGGCTCATACCGAACCGAAAGCGAGCGTGATATGCGACAAAGCCACTTTGCCCGGCTGCTATCCGGTCTGATCGGTTTGCTGATTCTGTCCGGTTGCCACCAGCAAGACGCCACCATCACCAGTTCGCCCTCGCCGCACCGAACCAGCATTACGGCATTGATCTGGGCACCGGACTGGCCCGAGCAGATGCTTCAGATTGCTGCCGAGTTCAGCAAGCTCAATCCCGATGTGCAGGTGGACGTTCAATTCATGATCGGCAATTCGGTCGAAGAGAACATCAAACCCCGCGTCGCTGCCGGCACGATGCCCGATCTTTTGAGCGTCAACCCAAATGCCTATTCGGCCGAACTGGCCGATCAGCGCGTCCTTGCCAATGTCAGCCAGACATTGGCGTGGACGAACATGCTCGCCCCGCTCAAGCGGGACTGGACCAGCCGCCGCGGCAAAGGGTTCGGCATCTCGGGCGGTGTCGCAACGACGATGATCTACTACAACCGCGAGATGTTCGAAAAAGCGGGCATCGACAAGCTGCCAGCAAATTTCGACGAGTTCCTGCGCGTTTGCGCGCAACTCAAACGCGCAGGATTCACGCCCATGATGTTGAACGGCGCATTCCCGAACATGCTCGGAAACGGACCGTTTGCCTCGGGCTTCGCCAACAACGTGATCGCGCACGAGCCGAACTGGAAAAGCAAGATGGCCGAGGGCACGCTGGATCTCGACACCCCCGAGGTCGCTGATATCTTCGCCAGGATGGCACTGCTGCCGGAGCGCGGCTACGTCCAGGCGTCGTTCATGGCAACCGGCTACGACGACGGCATGCGTCTTTTCAAGGAAGGCAAGGTGGCGATGGCCTTCCAGGGCAGTTGGGCGGCGGGCCTGCTGCTGCACGGCAATCGCTTTGCGGTCGGCGTATTCATCCCGCCATGGAACAAGCGCGGCGCTCAGATGGTGCCCGTGCTCGGCAGCGAGACAGGCTTTGCCGTATGCGAGACGCCCAACAAGGCAGCTGCAATGCGCTTTCTGGAATTCATCGCCGGCAAAGGCTTCCCGATTCTGCAGAGAAAGCGCCACAACATCTCCCCGTTCCAGCAAGACGCGGAAACGGCCGTCAGTGACCCGGAAATCGTCGACTACACGAATACGGTCAGCCGCTATTTGGTGACTGCCAGCCCGTACTATTCGACGCTGCCTTCAAACACGCTCGAGTCGCTGCATGGGTTGATGCAGGACGTGTTGCTCAAGAAGATGTCGCCCAGCCAAGCGGCGAAGCGACTCGACGAATCGGTCAAGAATGAAGCGAAGATGCACTACAAATGAACTCGATCCCACGGTTGCTGCAGCGCGCTTTCGACTATCTCTCACAGGACCTGCTTCGCCGCGTTGAGATTCGCCACCGGTTGGTTGCCGCGTTCATCCTGCTGTCTCTGCTGCCGATCTGCATTTCGGCCAGCATTTCGTATGTGAACTCGATCGCGGCGATCAAGGAGAACGCAGAGATCTTCTCGAAGGAGGTGGTCAAGCAAGTCTCGAGAAACATCGAATTGCGCATGCGGCAGATCGAGACGGAAAGCAACTTGCTGGTGCTCTCCAATCGGGTTCAAGGCGCGCTTGCCAGGGCTGCGAGCGGCAACGGCAAGGAGCAAAGCGAGGCACGCCAGGACATGGCGCGGCTGCTCCTCGAGCATTACGGATCGGTTGATTTCATCAACCAGAAGTATCTGCTCGACAAGAACAACCGGATTCTCGACACCCAGGCCGCCACGCAATTGACCCAGGGTGTGACACGCCTCGTCTCACGCGCTTAGGACGAGCATGCGCACACGTACTGGGGCAGCTACGACAACGGTGTTGGACAGCAAAACGTCGGGGTGGTGCGCGCCATCATCGACAAGAACAGCAACCGCCAGCTCGGCAATCTGGTGCTGATCGTCCGCCCCGCATACTTCTCGACCATCTTCAACGACGTCGCCACGGGCAGCGGTACGCAAATCTACATTCTCGATGCGAGTAACGAGGTCATCATCCGGGCCGCCGACGCCTCGAATGATATCGGCGCACTACCCGAACCCGGCCTGCTCGAAAACCTCGCGCGCAACGCGACATCGGGCGAGGCGCGAAGCTTTGTTGCGGTCGAGGGAAAGCGCGGAGGACGTTATTTGACTGCGTACGCCAAAATCCCCGGCACGACCTGGTTCGTGGTGAGCACCATTGCGGAGAAAAAACTGACGGCCGAGGCACAAGCGGTGCGAAACCAGATCGCGCTGGTCGGCATCTCGGGGGTTCTGCTGTCGATCTTCCTTGCTTACTTCATCTCGCACAGCATTTCTGCGCCGCTCAGGGAGCTGGTGCGCAAGGTGCACGATACCGGCGACGATGCCGGCGCCCAGGTCGACGAAGGAAAGCACGAGGAAGCCGGGGCCCGCGCCAAGGACGAACTGAGCAGGCTCGCGCAGCGCTTCGAGAGAATGCGCGAAGCGATCAAGCAGAAGATCCAGAAGATCAATGCCTCGCTCGAACAAACCGTCATCGAACGGACGGCAGAGCTCGTCACGCGGGAGCGGGAGTCGCGCACACTGATCGAGAACTCCCCAGATACGATTGCCCGCTATGACCGCGAGTCCCGCCGCATTTACGCCAACCCTGCGTTCTGTGCCCTGGCTGGTTGCAGCCTTACGGAAGCGCTCGGCAAGCGGCCCTCGGAACTCCCCGGCGGCGACAACGCGCGCGTCTACGAAAAGATCATCAGCGACGTCATTTCAAGCGGCACAAGCGCGCAATTCGAACTGAGATGGGCCGGCAAGGATGGGCAGGAACAATGCTCGCACGTCCGCCTCACGCCGGAGACCGACCAAGCCGGCAATGTGCATTCCGTGTTGGCGGTCGGTCGTGATCTCTCCGACCGGATGGCGTTTGAGGCCACCATCTGGAAACAGGCCAATTTCGATGCACTGACGGGCCTGCCGAATCGCCAGATGTTCCATGAGCGCCTCGCCCAGGAAGCCAGTCAGCCAGGCCATATCGGGCGGCGCATGGCGTTGATGCTGATCGATCTCGACCGCTTCAAGGAAGTCAACGACTCGCTCGGGCACGATAGGGGAGATACGTTACTGATCGAGGCCGGCAAGCGCATCGGTTCGTGCGTGCGCCAATCGGATACGGTCGCCCGTCTGGGCGGGGATGAGTTCACCGTCATCCTGCCCAATCTGGATGACGCGGAGAGCGTTGAACGGATCGCCAGGACCATCATCGGCAAGTTGGCCGAGCCATTCAAACTGGGCACGGACGAGGCCTTCATTTCTGCCAGCGTTGGCGTCACCTTCTACCCCGACGACGCCCACGATCTTGACGTGCTGTTCAAGAACGCCGATCAAGCCATGTATGCGGCCAAAAACGCCGGGCGCAATCGCTTCAGTTACTTCAAGCCCGACATGCAGGTGGAGGCCGAACAGCGCCTGCGGCTCACCAGCGATTTGCGCGCCGCGCTGCCCAGCGGCCAGTTTCAGGTCTACTACCAGCCCATCGTGGAGCTCGCCACGGGCGAGGTTTGCAAAGCCGAGGCGCTGATCCGCTGGCTGCACCCGGAGCGCGGCACCATCAGCCCGCATGATTTCATTTCCGTGGCGGAAGACACGGGCCTCATCGTCCCCATCGGCGATTGGGTATTCAAGCAGGCGGTGCAACAGGCGCGCCAATGGCGCGATCAATTCCATCCGTCTTTCCAGATCAGCGTCAACATGTCTCCGGTGCAGATGCGCCAGGATGGCCAACTGTGCGCGCGATGGTCCGACTTCCTTGCGCGCGAAGGCTTGCCGGTTCAGAGCGTGATGGTGGAAATCACGGAAGGGCTGCTATTGCAGGCCGAATCGCGGACGGACGAGACGCTGCTGACTTTGCGCAGCGCGGGCATCGGGATCTCGATCGACGACTTTGGAACCGGTTACTCGTCGCTTGCGTATCTCAAGCGCTTCGATATTGACTACCTGAAGATCGATCGTTCATTCGTCTACAACCTGAGCTTTGACGAAGACAACCAGGCGCTGTGCGAGGCAATGGTCGTCCTGGCACACAAATTGGGGCTCAAAGTCATTGCCGAAGGTGTGGAGACCGCCGAGCAGCGGGATTTTCTCAAGGCTGTCGATTGCGATTTTGCGCAGGGCTTTCTTTATTCGACGCCGGTTCCGCCGCATGAATTCGAACGTCGGGTATGGCCCATGAGCGAAAAGCGCGCCGCTGATGCTTCAGCATGAAGGACTGAGACACGGAGTCTGAAGAGATCACGCGCCACTTCGTTGCGCCCACAGCGGAAGAAGACTTTCACGTGGTGCGGCACACATGATCAACGTTATCGCGCGCCCAGCAACCGACACTCCGCCGACAACGCCAACAGATTCGGATCGCGCTCCCGATTGCGCTGCATCACCAGCACGATGTGCTGACTGATGGCATAGCGTGCGGCCAGCGAAATCAGTTGCACCTTGGGGCTGAAATCGGCCACGCGGCACGGTAGTAGCGCGTAGCCGATACCACCGCTCACGAGGTTCATCAGCGAGAAGATGTCGCCCACGCGCAGCGCAATCTGCGGCGCAAAGCCGGCCTTGTCAAAGGCGGCCATGAAGTCGTGATACGTCGCAAAGTCGTCGCCGAGCGCGACGAACTTTTCGCTGCGCACGGTTTGCAAATCGATCTCTGCTGACGACGCATACGGCGAGCCGAGCGGCGCGGCAAAGAGGATCTCGTCGTCAAACATCGGCACGGTCAGCAGATCGGGATTGCGCAGCGGCTCGCCCAGCGCGATGACGATGGCGTCGAGTTGCCCGTCTTCGAGCTTGGCGAGCAGGCTGCGGTTCGAGCCCAGCGTGAGTTCGATGTCGAGCGCGGAGCGGCGTGTTTTCAGGCCCGCAAAGATGCGCGGCAGCGTGCCCACCGTCATTGAATACAGCCCGCCGATCTTCAGCGTGGTTGACGAAAACCCCGCCGCTTCGCGCGTGCGGCGCACGCCGGCTTCGCATTCGGCCAGGATGCGCTCCACGTGCTCGGCAAACACATAGGCGGTCGACAGCGGAATCAGCTTGCGGCCGTCGCGCTTGAACAGCGGGCAGCGCAGCCCTTCTTCCAGCGAATGCAGCGCGCGGTGCACGCTCACCGTGCTTTGCCCCAGCGCTTCCGAAACGCGCGCCATGTTGCCCAGCGTCATGAAGGACTGGAACACCTCAAGCTTCTTCAGGGTGATGTCGTCATCGATTGCCATGGCAGGGTCTCCTCCGGGCGCGTTCTGTTGGCGCGCTGCTATCAGAATTGCCCATTGTTTCATTAACTTCAAGTTAACGAAATGGCGCCAAGGTTGATTGAAGTGCACGTTCTTACGGCATACGGTACAGCCCATCAAATCAATCAAGGCTGGAGACGCCACCCAATGCAACCGATGCCCACCCAATCGGCAAACGGGGTCAACGCACCCATCCCGCCTCAATGGCGCCGGCGGCGCGACGAAAAGGAACGCCGCCTGGCTGCAGCCCGCCGCATTGCCAACGGCAAGGTCATTCCGACCAGCGATATCGTCGCCGCACTCGAAACGCTGCTCGCACCGGGCGACCGCGTCGTGCTGGAGGGCAACAACCAGAAGCAGGCGGATTTCCTGTCGCGCTCGCTGGCCAAGGTGAACCCCGAGCGCCTGCACGATCTGCACATGATCATGCCCAGCGTGAGCCGCGCCGAACATCTCGACATTTTCGAGGCCGGCATCGCGCACAAGCTGGACTTCTCGTTTGCGGGGCCGCAGAGCCTGCGCATCAGCCAGTTGCTTGGCGACGGGCTGCTGGAAGTGGGCGCCATTCACACCTACATCGAGCTGTATGCGCGGCTGGTGGTGGACCTGATTCCGAACGTGTCGCTGGTGGCCGGTTTCAAGGCTGACCGCGACGGCAACATCTACACCGGCCCGAGCACGGAAGACACGCCCGCGCTGGTCGAACCCACGGCGTTTTCCGACGGCATCGTCATCGTGCAGGTCAACGAGATCGTCGACGATCCGGCCGACCTGCCGCGCGTCGACATCCCCGGCTCGTGGGTCGATTTCATCGTGCAGGCCGACAAGCCGTTCTACATCGAGCCGCTGTTCACGCGCGACCCGCGCCTCATCAAACCCGTGCACGTGCTGATGGCGATGATGGCGATTCGCGGCATCTACCAGCGGCACAACGTGCAGTCGCTCAACCACGGCATCGGCTTCAACACGGCCGCCATCGAGCTGATCCTGCCGACGTACGGCGAGCGCCTGGGCCTCAAGGGCAAGATCTGCCGCAACTGGACGCTGAACCCGCACCCGACGCTCATTCCCGCCATCGAATCGGGCTGGGTGGAAAGCGTGCACTGCTTCGGCACGGAACTCGGCATGGAGCGCTACGTGGCCGCACGCCCCGATGTGTTCTTCACCGGCCGTGACGGCTCGTTGCGCTCGAACCGCATGCTGTGTCAGTTGGCCGGCCAATATGCTGTGGACCTGTTCATTGGCGCGACGCTGCAGGTGGATGGCGACGGGCATTCGTCCACCGTCACGCGCGGCCGCCTGGCCGGCTTTGGCGGCGCGCCCAACATGGGCCACGACCCGCGCGGCCGCCGACACGCCACACCGGCGTGGCTCGACATGACCGAACCGGTGACGATGCTGGAGCGCGGCAAGAAGCTCGTCGTGCAGATGGTCGAAACGTTCCAGGAAGGCGGCAAGCCGACCTTTGTCGACACGCTGGATGCGGTGGCCGTGGCCAGGCAAAGCGGCATGCCGCTCGCGCCCATCATGATCTACGGCGACGACGTCACGCACCTGCTAACCGAAGACGGCATCGCGTATCTGTACAAGGCCCGTTCGCTGGAAGAGCGGCGCGCGATGATTGCGGCGGTAGCGGGTGTCACATCGATCGGCCTGCGGCATGACCCATCCAAGACCGAACAGATGCGCCGCGACGGCCTGATCGCGCTGCCCGAAGACCTCGACGTGCGCCGCAGCGACGCCGGCCGCGAACTGCTCGCCGCCAAGAGCATCGCCGACCTGGTCGAATGGTCCGGCGGCCTGTACGACCCGCCTGCACGCTTCCGGAGCTGGTAATGGAGAAGACATTGCAACGGCCCCTCCCGGCCAGCCCGAAAGCACGCGCGAAGCGATTGGCCGCGCTGGTCGAGTCTGCCCTCATCGACGAAGTGACGCTGTCGCCCAAGCCCGGCCTGGTGGATGTGCGCGGCAACGGCGCGCATCACGATCTGGACTGGACGCTGATGGTGCATTCGGCCCAAACCCTGCGCCCCACGTTTGAAGCCATGGCACTGGCCGGCGCGCAGATCGAAACGCAAGCCGGCGCACAACTCGCCCTGCGCGAGCGCATCGGCCGCCTGGGGCGCGAAGGCGAAGCGGCCATGCTCGACGCCACCGGTGGAGTCAACACGCACCGCGGCGCCATCTGGGCGCTGGGCTTGCTGGTGACGGCTGCAGCTCAAACGCCGCCTGCAGTGGACGCAGCCGCTGTTGCGCGCCGCGCCGCGCGCCTGGCGAACATTCCCGACCGCTTTGCCCCCGTCTCGACTGGCCACAAAGGCGAGCGCGCCTGCAATGACTACGGCGTCGGCGGTGCCAAGGGCCAGGCCTGCGCCGGCTTCCCGCATGTGATCAAGGTGGCGCTGCCGGCGCTGCGCCAGGCGCGCGCAGCCGGCATTCGCGAAGACCACGCACGCGTGGATGCATTGCTTGCCGTCATGGCCGCGCTGGATGACACCTGCGTGCTTGCACGCGGCGGCGCGCAAGCACTGCGCGTTGTGCAAACGGGCGCGGCCACTGTTCGTGCAGAAGGCGGCTTGGCAACACCGCAGGGCCGCCGCGCTTTCCGCACGCTTGAACAAGACATGCTGGCGCTGCACGTGTCACCCGGCGGCGCGGCCGACTTGCTGGCTGCCGCGCTGTTCCTCGACCGCCTGCCCGCAAGCGCGCAGGCAGGGTACGACACCGAAACCGCTCATCAGGAAACCGAACATGGAGCATCTTGATTTTCAGTTCACCGGCGGCGCGCCCGCCGGGCGCCGTGCGTATGCCGGCGTGGTCGGCTCGGGCGACCTCGAAGTGCTGTTGACGCCGGGCAACGCCGGCCACATCGACGTGGCCATCACGACGTCCGTCAATGGCATGAGCGCGACGTGGCAGGCGCAGCTTGCACGCGTGTTCGGCTCGCACGCGTGGCCGGCGGCCAAGATCACCATCAACGATTTCGGTGCGACACCGGCCGTGGTGCGGTTGCGGCTTGAGCAGGCGCTCGAAGCGCTCGCGCAATCTTGAGGAGAAGCCATGTCACGCAACCCGATTGAACGCGATAGCTTTATCGAACGCGATGCGCGCCGACGCGCGATTGCGCTGCTCGACCCCGGCACCTTCCGTGAACTACTGGACCCGTTCGAACAATTGACCTCGCCGTGGCTGCCGCGTCAGGGCATCGTCACGCAGGCCGATGATGGCGTCGTGGTGGCGCGCGGCACGCTGGGCGGGCAGCCGGCGGTGGTGCTTGCCATTGAAGGCGCCTTCCAGGGCGGCAGCATGGGCGAGGTGTCCGGCGCCAAGATTGCCGGCGCGCTGGAGCTTGCGGTGGAAGACAACCGCAACGGCATTCCCACACGCGCCGTCATCGTCTTCGAGACCGGCGGCGTGCGGCTGCAGGAAGCCAACCTGGGCCTCGCCGCCATTGCCGAGATCCACGCCGGCATCCGCGCGCTGCGCGAGTATGGGCCGGTGATCGGCATCACCGCTGGCGTGGTCGGCTGCTTTGGCGGCATGAGCATCGCAGCGGGCCTGTGCAGCTACCTGCTGATGACGCGCGAAGCACGCCTCGGCCTGAACGGCCCGCAGGTGATCGAGCAGGAAGCCGGCATTGAAGAATACGACTCGCGCGATCGCCCTTTCATCTGGAGCCTGACGGGGGGCGAACAACGCGCCGCCACGGGGCTGGCCGATGTCTGCATCGAGGACGATTCCGTCACGATCCGCGCGCAGGTGATCGAGTGGCTGCGCGCCGGCGCACCAACGCACCAGCGCAGCGAGCAGATCGACCACTACCTCGCACAACTCGCCGCTGTAGACACATCACGTCAAGCCACGGCAGAAGATGTGCGCACGCACTACGCAAAGGACGTCGCATGAGCCAGAACGAACTTTCCACGCGCGGCGCGACCTGGATGCGCGTGCTTGCCGGCGGCGCGCCGGTGCCAGGTTACGGCAGCACGCTGCAAGTCGTCGATGCCGCGCTGGCGGGACGGCCCACTCGCTACATCGCCATCGTGCCCGACGCCGGGAACCGCTTCCCCCGCGCGCGCAACGGTGAAGTCGGTCTCATCGAAGGCTGGCAGCTTGCGCGTGCCGTGCGCGATGCCATGCGTGCCGATGCAGGGCAGGAAAAGAAGCGCGCCATCGTCGCCGTCATCGATGTGGCAAGCCAAGCCTACGGGCGCCGCGAGGAGGCCTACGGCATCCACCTCGCACTGGCTGCGGCGGCGGATGCCTACGCGGCTGCCAGGTTGGCTGGCCACCCCGTCATCGGCCTCATCGTCGGTCGTGCCATGTCGGGCGCGCTGCTGGCGCACGGCTACCAGGCCAACCGCCTGCTCGCCCTGGACGATGCCGACGTGATGGTGCACGCGATGGGCAAGGCTGCAGCCGCGCGCGTGACGCTGCGCTCCGTCGCCGACCTGGAACGCCTCGCACAAGAGGTTCCGCCCATGGCGTACGACATCGCTAGCTTCGCCTCGCTCGGCTTGCTGTGGAACCTGCTGAAGGTGAAGTCTGCCGACGCGCCCAATGCAGTTGACATCGATACCGTGCAGACGGCGCTCGCGGCGGCGCTGGCCGATATCGCAGCCGACCCATCGCGCGGGCTGGAAAGCCGCCTGGGCGCGCCGCTGCGCGGCGCATCGTCGGAAGTTCGCAAACGCCTGCGCGAGCAATGGAACGCGCAGCCAGAAAGCGCATAACGAATAGGAGACACATCACGGCGCGAACACATGCGCCCCGATGGTTTGGCCGTACCTGCCCTAGATGGCGCCTTGAATTTTTGCAAGCGGGCGGAAAAAGGAAGGGGAACTGTCTGAGCGCAGCGAGTTTTCCCCTTCCCCGCCCGGTTGCAGAAATTCAAGGGGAAGTCGCCATCTTGGGCGCGCCTTTCTTTGCTTACTTTCTTTGGCAAGACAAAGAAAGTAAGTCAGCCCCGGCAGGGGATGAAACAAGGGATGCACCACCAACGCAATCAACGCAAAACAACCAGTCTTCAAACCTCGATCACCACACCACACAACAGGCGACCCATCGCCGTTCCTTCAGGAGACAAAGACGTGATCATCTACGGTACAACCCTGCTGGCGCTCTGTCATATCGCCGGCCTCTTCCTGGGCGACCTGCTCGGCCAGGCCATCGGCGTAAAGGCCAATGTGGGCGGCGTGGGCATCGCCATGCTGCTGCTCATCTTCGCGCGGCTCTACCTGCACAGGCACGGGCTCATGCCGGCCGCCACCGAGGCGGGCGTCTCGTTCTGGGGCGCCATGTACATCCCGGTAGTGGTCGCCATGGCGGCCACACAGAACGTCGTCACGGCACTGCGCGGCGGCCCGGTTGCGCTGCTCGGCGCCATCGGTGCGGTGCTGGTGTGCGGTGTCTGCATTGCACTCATCAACCGCACGGGCAACGCGGAAGACCGGCGCCCGCTGCCCCCGCTGCCTGAAACCGAACAAGCCCGCGCCTAAGGAGCCCCACCATGCTGTCAATGCTAGAGAAAGTTCTGCAGCACAACGGGCTGGTCGCGGCGTTCGCGCTGGTCGGCATCGTCATGGGTCTGTCGATGTGGGTGTCCAGGAAGCTGACGTTTGGGCGCGTGCACGGCTCGGCCATCGCCATCATGATCGGGCTGGTGCTCGCCTATTGGGGCGGCATGCAGACCGGCGGCGAACGCGGCCTGGCCGACCTGAAGCTGTTCGGCGGCATCGCCCTGATGGGCGGCGCCATGCTGCGCGATTTCGCCATCGTGGCGACGGCCTTTGAAGTGCAGGTGACCGAGGCACGCAAGGCCGGCATGATCGGCGCCATCTCGCTGCTGCTCGGAACGGTGCTGCCGTTCATCGTCGGTGCCAGCGTTGCCTACGCCTTCGGTTACACCGATGCGGTGAGCGTCACCACCATCGGCGCGGGTGCTGTCACGTACATCGTCGGGCCGGTCACCGGTGCGGCGCTCGGTGCCACCTCCGATGTGATGGCGCTGTCGATTGCCACGGGGCTCGTCAAGGCGATCCTGGTGATGGTCGGCACGCCGTTCGCGGCCAAGGCGCTGGGCTTGAACAACCCGCGCGCGGCCATGGTGTTCGGCGGGTTGGCGGGTACGGTCAGCGGGGTGTCGGCGGGTCTGGCTGCCACGGATCGGCGCCTGGTGCCGTACGGCTCGCTGGTGGCCACGTTCCATACGGGCCTCGGCTGCCTGCTCGGACCATCGATCCTGTTCCTGGCCACACAAGCGCTGCTGCGATGACATCCACGCCGCTGCGCGCGCACGATCTGCTGTGGGTGTCTGAGACACCCGTGGCGATGGATGGCGCGCCCTTGCCGGACTGGGCCGTCACGGCATATCGGCAAGGCGCGCCTGTCGTGGTGCGCCGTGCACCGCGCGGCAGCGACGGTTCCGTGCCGGTCGGCCTGCGCGGCGGCGCGCGGCATGAACGCTGCGCAGCGACGGTAGCCGCCAACAGCATCACGCGTGTGGTCTCGCCCGAGGGGCTGGCAATTGCAGCTGTCTCCATCGCACACGACGCGCCGTTCGCAGCGCTGCGCACCTTGCGCGCGCTGGCGCCCGCACTCGACGCACTCGGCTGGGCGTGGGGCCCCACGGGCGGCGCAGGCTTTACGCTAGCCAGTGGTTTGCCAGTGCTGCATGCGGACAGTGATCTCGATCTCCTTGTGCGCATGCCGCGTGACCCGTCGACTGCGCAACGCGATCAGCTCGCTCGCCTGTTGGGCGATACCGAGTGCCGCGTCGATTTGCAGATCGACACCGGCCACGGCGGCTTCGCGTTACGCGATTGGCTGGCGTCGCCGCATCAAACGTTGCTCAAGACCGACCACGGCCCCCGGCTCGTCGCAGACCCATGGAGCGACGCGGCATGAGCATCCTGTTCATGTTTCCCGGCCAGGGCAGCCAGCGCGCGGGCATGCTGCATGCGCTGCCTGGTGACCCGGCCGTTGCGCAGACGCTGACCGAAGCCGGCGACATGCTCGGCGTCAATCCGCTCACGCTCGACACCGCAGAGGCGTTGCGGTCGACGGTGGCCGTACAGCTTTGTCTCTTGATTGCAGGCGTGGCCGTGGCTCGCACGCTGGCTCGGCAGGACGCAGGGCCGGACATGGTGGCGGGCCTGTCCATTGGCGCGTGGCCTGCGGCCGTCGTTGCCGGTGTGCTGGAGTTCAGCGATGTGCTGCGCCTCGTCCGTCTGCGTGGTCAGCTCATGGAAGACGCTTACCCAAGCGGGTACGGCATGGTCGCTATCATCGGCCTCGCCGAACCGGAGGTCAGCGGCATCGTTGCGCAAGTCAACACCACCGACACGCCGGCCTATGTCGCCAACGTGAATGCGGAACGGCAGATCGTCGTGGCCGGCAACGACGCAGCGCTCGCGCAGGTCGCCGAACGCGCGCTGGCCCACGGCGCATCGAAGGCGACGCGCTTGTGCATGGCGGTGCCGTCGCACTGCCCGTTGCTTGACGCACAGGCTGCAGAGTTAGCGACCGCTGCCGCAAACATCACCGTCCACGCGCCGCAACTCACCTACGTCAGCAGCAGTCGCGCGCGGGCGCTGTTTCGCGCGAACCTCATCGTTGAAGACCTGGCGTGGAACATGGCGCGACCGGTGTTGTGGCATGACACGCTTCAGCATGCATTGGAACGCGGCGCACGCATGGCGGTGGAGGTGCCGGGCGGCGGCGCACTGGCGCGTCTGGCGCAAGGTGTGTTTGCGGACGATGCGGTGCTGGACGCAGGCAGCGGACTGGACGCGGTGCTGGACGCAGGCAGCGGACTGGACGCGGTGCGGGTGCGGATACGGCGCCAACGTCGCATCGACGACTGATCGCATCGAACTCAGAGTCGGCCGATATCCGTTCTCGCGGTCTTGATAGCAAGATGCTCCCTTCGCAAAAAGGTCGCATCGGTCTATGAGCCCGCTTGAGCACGCCATCGCAGAGAATTACGCCTTACGCCGCCAGTATCTGGCGTTCCTCGAAGACCGATTTGGCGACGAGCTCCCGAAGACCCCCACACCGCGCGATATCGTCAAGCTGCTCAATTTGGATGAGGTGGAGTGGCGCATCTCGCGTCGACAAGCTCGGCTTCTCTTTGATGGCCAATCCTTGCAATGGATCGAAGGCGGGCAAGTTGAAAGACGTTGGCCTGCCGCCTCAGGAAAGCCGGGTTTCAACGGAAAGGAGCATCAATCGCTCAAGGATTGAGGCCCCATACCGGAAGGAAACTATGTCGCATTGCAGTCAGACTTCCAGAAATGGGAAGAAGCGCCTGCCATCAACCGCGCTGCCTGCATACTCAACTTCATCAGTATCAAAGCGGGACGCTGGCCCGGATGCACCATCGCGTGGGGGACACGACGTGTCGGATTGGTCCCGGACCCCGGAACCAACGTGTACGGTCGTAACAACTTCACTATTCACGGCAGCTGGTTTCCCGGCTCCATTGGTTGCATCGACCTGACCAATTCAATGGAGTCGTTCGCAAAGGAGTTTCTTCTCTATGCCAAAGACATGGAGCTGGCCGTTCGCTATTAGGCTAGCGTTAGCCCTGATTCCTGCGCTCGTGTTCTGCATCACCCCACTCGAACTTTGGGGCAGCTTAACTGCCCCAGAGGATTACCCTTTCGGCGCTGAAAGTCCTGCTGCGGCCATGTGGGCATACAAGTCGCAGCGCAACTACCTGGTGTGGTGTGCCGTGTCTTGGCTGGCAAGCGGCATCGCGATCCGGGCGCTGCTCGTCAAGCGCGCGCGCCTTCTCTCTAGAGGCCTGTGGTCGGCGCCATTTCTGATTGCCTGGGCGCTCACGGCGCTCGACGGGACACGGCTGGTGAGTTGACGCTGCATAAAAAAACGGGGCACATGGCCCCGTTTTTTTTGGCTGCTCGCCGCTTAGACGATTTCCCGTGTTTCCATGAACTGGATGTCCGGAAAGCGCTCCTGCGTCAGGCGCAGGTTCACCTGGCTCGGTGCCAGGTACACGTAGTCGCCCGCACCATCCAGGGCCACGTTGTGGCCGGCCTTGTCGATCAGCTTGTCGATATCTTCCTGCTTGCCGCGCAGCCAGCGAGCCGTGGAGCACTCGTGCGGTTCGAAGATGGCATCGACGCCGTACTCGTGTTCAAGGCGATGCGCCACCACGTCGAACTGCAGGATACCGACGGCGCCCAGTACCAGGTCGTTCGACGCCAGCGGGCGGAACATCTGCGTGGCGCCTTCTTCGGCCAGTTGCTGCAAACCCTTCTGCAACTGCTTCAGGCGAAGCGGATTGTTCAGGCGCGCGCGACGGAAGAACTCCGGCGCAAAAGACGGGATGCCCGTGAACTTGAGCGCCTCGCCTTCCGTAAACGCATCGCCCAGCCGGATCGTGCCATGGTTGGGCACGCCGATGATGTCGCCGGCGAAGGCCTCTTCCGTGGTGTTGCGGTCCTGCGCCATGAACGTGATGGCATTGTTGATGGCGACCGTCTTGCCGGTCGACACCTGCAGCAGCTTCATGCCGCGTTCGAAGCGGCCCGAGCACACGCGCACAAACGCGATGCGGTCACGGTGCTTCGGGTCCATGTTGGCCTGAATCTTGAAGACGAAGCCGGTGAACTTCTCTTCCATCGGCTTGACTTCGCGCGTTTCGGTGGGGCGCGCCAGCGGCTCGGGCGACTGGTCAACCAGCGCATCGAGCAGCGACTGCACGCCGAAGTTGTTTACCGCCGAACCGAAATACACCGGGCACTGCTTGCCGGCCAGGAAGGCCTCTTTGTCGAACGTGTGCGATGCGCCGCGCACGAGTTCGATGTCGATGCGCAGTTCTTCCGCCTGCGAGCCCAGCACGCGGTCCAGCTCCGGGTTGTCCAGGCCCTGGATCAGGCCGGCGGTGGCGCCCTTCTCGCTGTCGGCGTTCGGGTCGAACAGCTGCACCGTGTCGTTGACCAGGTGGTACACGCCCTTGAACGACTTGCCCATGCCGATCGGCCACGTCATCGGCGCGCACTGGATCTGCAGCACGCTTTCGATTTCATCGAGCAGCTCGATGGGCGCGCGGCCTTCGCGGTCGAGCTTGTTGATGAACGTCAGGATGGGCGTGCTGCGCAGGCGGCAGACGTTGAGCAGCTTGATGGTCTGCGCTTCCACGCCGTTGACGGAGTCGATCACCATCACGGCGGAATCGACGGCCGTGAGCGTGCGGTACGTGTCTTCCGAGAAGTCTTCGTGACCGGGGGTGTCGAGCAGGTTGACGATGTAGTCGCCGCCCTCGTTTCGGTACGGGAACTGCATCACCGACGACGTAACGGAGATGCCGCGCTGCTTTTCCATCTCCATCCAGTCGGAGGTGGCGTGGCGGTTGGCTTTACGTGCGCGCACGGCGCCGGCCATCTGAATGGCGCCGCCGAACCACAGCAGTTTCTCGGTCAGCGTGGTTTTACCCGCATCCGGGTGGGCAATGATGGCGAACGTCCGGCGGCGCCGGATCTCCTGCTGCAGCGTACTCACGGGCAAAAAACCGAAAGGGAAGGAGTGAAAAATGCGGATGGTTGCGCACGTGGCAAGTGCGCTGGCTGGCGGGTCATCCCGGCGGCCGATAGACTGCCCGAACGGCGTTGTCAATCCGGGGCAGCCGAGATTGTACGCGATCGGCGCCCTTGCTTAGGATCAACTGATCCGGGCCGCAAGCGCGGGAAACTCCCTAGGAACCGTCCCCCAGACGGACGAGACCAACCCGTTGTGGGAATGCACTGACAACCCTTTCGGAGCGGGTGTTATCGAAGTTGTCATGAAGCTCCCGTATTGTGGAGTCCGTCGCGAAACCCGCCTTTGGGTACGCCGCGACATTGAAAGAAGCAAAGAAGCAAGGAGTCCAACATCGTGCGTAGTCGAATCCCTGTCGATCCGGCAGTGCAACGCATCATCGAGACCACCCGCAAGGCGTGGCAACTCGACGAGCAAAGCGTGCGCGCGGCGCGTCAGCAGCGTGCCGCCAATCGCCGCAAACGGATCAAGGCCCTGCCGCAGGACAGCCTGCAGGCACTCGCTGCACTGGCCCTGCAAGCTGAAATCTGGGCCGTGCGCAAGACCGTGGTGACGGTCGGCTAGCCGCGCAGTTCCTCACCGTGTCGAGGGCCACAGTCGTGGCCCTTTTCTTTTGCGCGTCGCGCAACATTGGGGGCATGGCGGTTGCTTGTGACTGACTGACATGACTCAGCTCAGGAGGCCGACATGACCGAACTGACCCCCAAGCCGCCCGCCAGCAGCAATGGCACCACCGGCACAAATGGCGCCAACGGCGCGATCGTCACCCCGCTCCATCCGCAAATCGATCACACCGCGCAGCGCGTCAAAGATGCCACGGCCGAGGGCATCGACCGGCTGGCGAGCGTCCTCTGCACGGCGCTCACACAGTTCGACAAGCGCACCGAACAGTTGAAGAACCTGCACGCGAATGTCTCCGAACAGGCGAGCGGCTCCGTACGTCAGCACCCGGTCATTACCATCGGGCTGGCATTTGTGGCGGGGATGCTGCTGGAGCAACTGACCCGGGATTGATGCGGGGGCGTCTTAGCGGCTCTCGCGGGCTGCGCTTGCGTTGCCCCCGGCCACCCCACTGGAGAGGTTCGCCGCGATCGCCGGGTTGAGCAACGCCGCCTGCGCGGCGGCAGTGGCCCGGCCCGCGCCTTCGTACTGACGGCTGCCGAACTGCAACGCATATTGCCGCGTGACCAGCGCGCCAAAGAAGAAGATCTGCGCCGAGTAGTAAATCCACAGCATCAGCGCCACGACCGAGCCCGCCGCCCCGTAGGACGATGCGACGGCGCTGTTGCCGAGATACAGGCCGATGAGGTGTTTGCCGAGCGTGAAGAGCAGCGCCGTGACGATGGCGCCCAGGGCAACGTCGCGCCAGGCCACGCGCGTTTCGGGCAGCATTTTGAAAATGGTGCCGAACAGCAGCGAAACGACGGCAAACGAAAACGCCGACGACAGCACCTGCGCCACCAGCAACGCAATGCCCGAAGTGGAGCCCGCCCACAACGCGCCCCAAAAGCGCTCCACCACGGCCAGCGCCGCGTTGATGGTGAGCGACACCAGCAGGAGAAACGCCAGCACGAGGATCAGGCTGAATGACAGCAGGCGTGAACGCAGCAAGCCCCACATCCCGGGCTGCTGGCGCGGCGGCACCTCCCAAAGCTCGTCGAGGCTGTCCTTGAGTTCGGAGAACGCCGTGGTGGCGCCCACCAACAACAGCACGATGGCTGTAATTGCCGCGAATAGGCCATTGCCCGAGCGCCGGGTTGCGGCAAGCACGGCTTCCACCGCAGACGCGCCCTGCGCGCCTACCAGACCCTGGATCTGCCCGAAGATTTCGCCGCGGGCGGCCTGTTCGCCAAAGAACAAGCCGGCGATGGAAATGACCAGCACCAGCACCGGTGCCATCGAGAACAACGTGTAGAACGACAACGCCGCGCCCTTGCTCGCGGCGCGATGCGCAGACCACTGCTGCCCTGCCCCCATCAGGACCTGGGCAGATCGCTTGAGCAGGTTGCGGTCGAAGCAGGCGGTCAGGCGCATGGAGGGTCCTTTCAAAGCGACGCGGCCAGCGCGGTGCCGGCCTCGACCTTGAGCCTAGTCAGCACGCGGCACGCGCGCAAGCGCGACCGTGGCTGGCAGGAAGCGTGAGGGTGTTCGCCCTCAGTCGTTATCGCTGCCCAGCAGGCGGCTGATCAGGAAGCCTGCGCCGAATGCCAGGCCGATCGTCGCAAGCGGGTGCGATCGCATGCAGTCCGCCGCATCGCGCATCAAGCGCTGCTGCGAGGCCCGCCATTGATCACGCTTGGCAGCGGCCTCGTCAAGTGCGGTGGCCGCTGCGTCGGCAGTGCGGTCGATGGCCTGTGCCGTGGTCGCCTTCACACGCTCGGCGGCTTGCGCCACGTCGCCGCGGATGAGGTTGCCGTTGGCATCGGATTTGGGAAACGGGTTGGTTTGAGACGGTTCCATCAGTCAGCGCTCCTGGAGTTGCGTGGCATCGTGAAAGCCGGGTTGAAAGCTGTGCGCTTCATCCCGGCGTCATCCTCTGCCCGCGACCAAGCCCCAGATGAGGCTGACCACGAATAGCACCACGAAAATCATGAACAGGATCTTGGCGATGCTCGCTGCGCCGGCAGCGATGCCGCCAAACCCGAGCACGGCCGCAATCAGGGCGATGATGAAAAAGACGACTGCATAACGCAGCATGGTGACCTCCTGTGCAGTTGAGTGAGCTTGCCGCCATGGGGCGGATACCCCACTGCTTCAGCAAGCCGCGTACCGCGCCAGGAGGTCCGGCTATGCCTCGGTGGCATGCGCGCGGCCGGAGCTGCCGCTGCTGTCATCGCCGCCGTCGTCGGCATTGCTGTTGCCGTATTCTTCCAGCCGGTTGTAGAGCGTCTTGAGGCTGATGCCGAGCAGTTCAGCCGCGCGCTTCTTCACACCGCCGCACTGCTCCAGCGTGGCGAGGATGATCTTCTTGTCAGCGCTCGCCAGCGACGTGCCGACCGAAATCGTGAGCGTGGAACCGGACGACACCTGCGTGCTCGACACTTGCAGCGGCACGTTGGCCGTATCGATGCCGGCGTCGTCTGACAGGATGTACGCGCGTTGCACGTAGTTGCGCAGCTCGCGCACATTGCCCGGCCAGTGGTAGCCGCGCAGGGTCTCCATGGCCGGCGGCAGGAATGCCTTCTTGGTATTGCTCTGCGCGTTGAGCTGATCGAGGAAATGCTGGGCCAGCAGTTCAACATCCTTGCCGCGCTCGCGCAGCGGCGGCAGCTGCAGCGGAAACACATTCAGACGGTGATACAGGTCGGCGCGCAGCTTGCCGTCGGCCACGGCCTCTTCGGGGTCGCGGTTGGTGGCGGCAATCACGCGCACATCGGAGTCGATCTCGCGGTTGGTGCCCACGCGCATGAACACGCCGGTTTCCAGCACACGCAGCAGTTTCACCTGCAGCTCGATCGGCATCTCGGTGATTTCATCCAGGAACAGCGTGCCGCCGTTGGCCCGTTCGAAGTAGCCCTTGTGCTGGCGGTCGGCGCCGGTAAAGCTGCCGCGCTCGTGGCCGAACATTTCCGACTCGATCAGGTTGGGCGAGATGGCGCCACAGTTGACCGGCAGGAACGGTTGCTTGCGGCGCAGGCTGAGGTCGTGAATGGTCTGCGCGGCCAGTTCCTTGCCTGTGCCCGACTCGCCGATGAGCAGCACAGTCGCCTCGGTGGGCGCGACGCGGCTGACCTGGTCATACAGCGTCTGCATCGCCGTCGAGTTGCCGAGCATCTGTCCGAAGAGGCCCAGGCGCCGCAACTCGCCGCGCAGGTTGCCGATCTCGGCTTTCAGATCGCCTGGACGCGGGATGCGCGCCAGCACCGATTTCAAGCGTTGGAAATTGACGGGCTTGACCAGGTAGTCGGCCGCGCCCATGCGCAGTGCCTCCACGGCGGTTTCTACACTGGCGTGGCCGGTCATGACGATGATCTCGGTACCGGAGTGCGGCGCGATGTCTTCCATCAGATCCATGCCGTTGCCGTCGGGCAGGACGAGGTCGATCAGCACGGCATCGGGGCTGTGACGCGACATCTGAATGCGCGCATCGCGCAGCGACCCGGCCAGCGCGGTGGTGAAGCCTTCGGCACCCACCAGCTCACCCAGAGCAGCGCGTGCGTTGGCATCGTCTTCGACAATCAGAATATGTGGCATCTCGATTCGGTTGGATGAGCCGGCAGGTGCCGGCGGTCATGCATGGCGCAACGGTGCGCTTGGCGGCAGAACCGGCTGCAGGTGCAAAAAGCGTTCCATCCAATACAACCCGGGCATCGCACGGGCAAACCCACGTCGGCGATATGGATGTTGGTAATTTTTACACGCACGCATGCAAGAAATGGATCGAATACATCACTCCAGGGCGGACCGCTGGTACTACGCAGGAGTCAGCATAGTTGAGAAGACCGGCGCTTCGCCACCTGCGGGCGGAAATGGACACCGTACGTCGCATGGCCATGTGAAACCCTCGCGGCATCTGCGTCTCAGGCCGGTTTCTTGTCAGCGTTTGACCGACAGGATGGAAGAAACGTCAGCGCATGCCCGACATACAACGCGCTTGGGCGGCCCTGATAATGGCTCAACTTTTCAACACAATGTGACGGGATGACGACGTACCCTGCCTTCCGAAGACTGCATCGCTGAAGATGCAGCCGCTCGCCAGGACGTCCCCGTTGCGACCAACCACGAGGGAGCCATGTCCTTGAGCGAAGCCTTCGCCGACGATCGTGCAGTGTCCGTCGGGCGCCTGAGCTATCCCCCTGCCCTGGCCGACTTTGACGACACAGAACGCGTGCCGTCCGACGCCGAAACATTTCCTGCCCAACCGATCGCCGAGCCGGATTTCGGTCACCTCTACGGCCGCTCGCCGGTGATGCGTGCGCTGTACGATCAAATCGGCAAGGTCTCCGGCACCCTGGCCACCGTGCTCATCATGGGCGAATCGGGTACCGGCAAGGAACTGATTGCCCGCACGGTGCACGACATGAGCCCGCGCGCAGACCAGGCCTTTATCGCGGTGAACTGCGGTGCCATCTCGCCCAACCTGATCGAGTCCGAACTGTTCGGCCACGAGAAAGGCAGCTTTACGGGGGCTGCCCAGCGTCATATCGGGTATTTCGAACATGCCTGCCGCGGCACGATCTTCCTCGACGAGATCACCGAGATGCCGGTCGAGATGCAGGTCAAACTGCTGCGCGTGCTGGAGACCGGCGTGTTCATGCGGGTGGGCGGTACCGAACCGATCCAGACGCGCGCGCGCATCATCGCGGCCACCAACCGCAACCTGCTGGAAGCGGTGAGTGATGGCGCCTTTCGCGAAGATCTGATGTATCGCCTGGCCGTGGTGCCGTTGCAGGTGCCGCCGCTGCGCGATCGCGATGACGATATCGAAGAACTGGCGCTGCACTTCCTGGCCCAGTTCAACGCCGCACACCAGACCGACAAGGTGTTCTCGCGCCAGTCCCTGGCGGCCCTGCGCAGCCAGCCGTGGCCGGGCAATGTGCGCGAGTTGCGCAACGCCGTGCAGCGCGGCTACATCCTCGGCGAAAAAACCGTCGAACTGGCTGCGCCGCTCGCATCCACGCGCGGCCCTGCGCGCCCGACCGTCAAGGAAGGTGTGCTCAGCCTGTCGGTGGGCGTGACGCTGGCCGACGCGCAACGCGCGATGATCCTGGCCACGCTGGAGCATTTTCATGGTGACAAGCGCCAGGCTGCCAAGACGCTCGGCGTCAGCCTGAAGACGCTGTACAACCGCCTCGACCTCTACCAAAGCACCGCGGCCGCCGCCATGGCGGCCTGACGCAGGCGCTTCTCAGCGCTCCACCGCCTTCGCCCATGTTGTACCCGCTGCATCCGCGCTGACGTTCTAGCGCGGATGCGCGTGCGCGCGTTCGCCCGGGTGCTCGTGGCGGCGGCGTTCCTGCGGTTCCGGCGTCCGGCGGCGGGGTGCGGGTTCGGTCTCCGCGCGGGCGCGCGGGCCCGTGCGGACGGCAATGGTGAGTGTCATCGGCATGACGAGCCCTTTTCCTTTCTTTCGAGGTTACTGACCTGGCTTCGAGCTACCGGGATAGGAATTCCCGGTGGTCGTCGCGGCATCGTTGCCGCCGGCCTGCACGCCCGAATGCGACATGTCGCCCGCGCTATTGGTACCGCCCGGCACGGTCGACTCTGATTTCGACTTCTTGTGATGGCGCTGCTTCTTGTGCATCGGCTTGCTGGTGTCGCTGCCGCCCGCAGCAGGTGTCGCCTCGCCGCCGGCCATCGGTGTATTCGCGGTGCGATCGGCAGTGGACGACGGCGGATCGGTGCGCTTGCCCGGCGCCTTGGTCGGGTTGCTGGACTCCTGGTTGTCGACCGGCGCGGCCGTCGTCTGGGCCATGGCAGTGCCGACGCCAAGGCCGAAGATCGCGCTGGCAAGCGCTGCGGTCAGAAAACGTGTTCGCATGTGGTTTCTCCTGGGATGTGATGCTGGATAAGAAGGCAATGGAAGCGCACTGCGGCGCGTCTCCCGCCTCCCACTGCAGCAACGCATGTACCTGCGGTGCCACCCATCCGCGTCTGCCAGGGCAATCCCGCTAGCAACGCCGGCGCTGTCATGTGCCGGCAACACTTCGCATATAAAAACGACATGACCATGTAGAAACGGCGTGCCAGCCGCCCGTGAAGCCTTGTGGCGACTGGCTTTGTGGACATGGCATACCCTTTGCATCGATGCGGTGACCGGTCGACGGAAATGTCGACACCCACTCACCAAAGGAGGCAAGGCGAATGGTCAAGGCCGCTCTGGAAATGCGTGCGAAGCAGCATCTCGCGCTAACACCGCGACTGCAGCAGTCCGTCAAGCTGCTGCAGTTGTCTGCAACCGAATTTGCGCAGGAAATGCAAGAAGCGCTCGCAAGCAATCCGTTCCTGGAGGAAGTCGAGCAAGAAGCCGGTGCGCAGCCCGATGCCGCACGGACCGGCGACATTGCCATTTCCGCCGATCTGGACGGCACCGCGGCCGATCACACGCCTGCAGACGACGCCCCGCTGGAAACCACCACCAGCGCCATCGAAACCGATGCGACGCTAGCGGCATCGGAAGACTTCCCCACCGACTTCAGCACCTATTACAGCCACGGCGGCGCCCACCACGGCGACGGTGAAGACAGCGACATAGGCGAGTGGGTGCATTCCACGCCGAGCCTGCGCGAGCATCTGCATCAGGAGCTGCGCAGCTATCGCCTGTCAGACCGCGACTGCCTCCTCGCGCAGACGCTGATCGAAGCGCTGGACGACGATGGCTACCTGCGCCAGCTGCTCTCCGAGCTGGCTCCGCTGGCACCGGTGGAGCCGCCCCCCACCGAGAAGGAAATGCAGATTGCCCTGGCGCTCGTGCAGAGCCTGGACCCGCCGGGCGTGGCCGCGCGCGATCTGGCGGAGTGCCTGCGCCTGCAGATCGAGGCGCGCCCCGCGGATACCGAAGCCGAAGAGCGCATCCAGGAGATCGCACAAGACATCGTGCGCAGCCACCTGCCCCGTCTGGCCAAGCGCGAATTCACGCAGATGCGTCGCGCGCTCGGCTGTACGGAAGAGGAGTTGCGCGATGCCTGCGCGCTGATCCGCATGCTGGACCCGCGCCCGGGGCTGCGCTTCTCGCAGGCGCATGCGGGCTACATCGTGCCCGACGTGATCGTTGCCAAGATCAAGGGCAAGTGGATTGCCCTGACGAACCCGGCGGTGGCACCGTGCGCGCGCGTCAACAAGGTCTACGCGGAGCTGTTTGCCCAGACGCGGGGCCACAATCGCACACCACTGGCGCACCAACTGCAGGAAGCACGCTGGCTGATCCGCAATGCGCAACAGCGCTTTGCCACCATCCAGCGCGTGGCCGAGGCGATCGTCGGGCACCAGAAGCATTTCCTGGAATACGGCGAGGTGGCCATGAAGCCGCTGGTGCTGCGTGATGTGGCCGAAGAACTTGGCCTGCACGAATCGACCATCTCGCGCGCCACGGGCAACAAGTACATGGCCACGCCGCGCGGCATCTTCGAGTTCAAGTATTTCTTCTCGCGCCAGTTGGCGACCGACACAGGCGGCGCATGCTCGGCGGCCTCCGTGCGGGCGCTGCTCAAGGAGATGATCGAAGCCGAAGACGCGGACGCCCCGCTCTCCGATGTGTCGCTCGCGAAGATGCTGGCTGAGCAGGGCGTGATCGTTGCGCGCCGCACGGTCGCCAAGTACCGCGGCCTCATGCGCATTGCACCCGCCGAAATGCGGCGCCAGGTCTGACCACCGTGCGCAAGCTGCCCATCGATCACTACCCGCATCGCCACGACGGCGATGCCACGGCCGCCGCGTTGCATCTGGCGGACATCACGATGTTCTGGGCGGCGGAAAGCGGTGGCGTCAAACGCTACCTGCGGGCCAAGCACGACTTCCTGCGCTCCACGCACTGGCGGCACACGTTGGTTGTACCCGGCACGGCAGACGACGCCAGCAACGAGATCGCCGTAGTGCCCGGCGTGCCGCTGCCGCTATCGCGCGGCTATCGCATTCCGCTGCGCACCGGACCAGCGGTGCGTGCACTCTGTGCGTTGTCGCCGGACCTGATTGAAGCCGGGGACCCTTATCGGCTGTCGTGGGCGGCGGTACATGCCGGCGCGCGGCTGCAGGTGCCGGTAGCGGCGTTCTATCACTCCGATCTGCCTGCGTTCTTCCGCCGGCTGGGCGGCCCACCCGCGGAACTGGCCGCAGCGGCGTACGCCCGCAAGCTCTATCCGCACTTCGATACGGTGTTCGTGCCGAGCCGCTACATCGCGCAGAAGGTGGCCGACCTGGGCGTGCAGCGCATTGAGCTGCAACCGCTGGGCGTGGACACGCGCCTGTTCCACCCGGCACGGCGCTCGCTGCGCTGGCGCGAACAGCTGGACCTGCCGCGTGATGCCCGCGTGCTGCTATACGTCGGCCGCTATGCGCCGGAGAAAAACCTGCACGTGCTCTGCGACGCGGTAGACAAGCTCGACGACGGAAGCGTGCTCGTCACCATCGGCTCGGGCCCGACCCCTCCGCGCGGCAAGAACGTGCGCGCGCTCGCTTATGAAGGCGATGCGCAGCACCTGGCCGCCGCCATGGCCAGTGCCGATGTTTTCGTGCATGCAGGCGATCAGGAAACGTTCGGCCTCGTCGCGTTGGAAGCGATGGCCAGCGGCGTGCCGGTCGTCACGTGCGCAGCGGGCGGCTTGAGCGAGCTGGTGGACGAGCGCGTCGGCTATGCCGTGCCACGTTGCATCGCGGACGATTTTGCCCAGGCGCTCCAGGCGCTGCGCCAACGGGATCCCGTGACGCTCGCGCACGCCGCGCGCCGCCATGCGGTGCAGCACGACTGGCGGGCCGTGCTGCCGCAGCTGCTGCACCGCTATCTGGCGCTGCTCGGCCGGCAAGCCGGCACCGCCGCAGCAACGTTCGAACCGGCTCGAGAGCGCGTGCGCGCATTGCGCAGCCGTTAGCCCAGACCACAGTCGCTTAGTTGATCATCATGTCGCGCTATCTCATCCTCGCCATGCACGACGTCACTCCCGCCACCTGGCCCGCGTGCAAGGTGTTGCTCTCTGCGTTGGACGAGGTGGCGCGCGTACCCAAATCGCTGCTGGTCATTCCAAACTTCTATCGCGGCCCGACCGCCCGCAACAGCGAGCGCTTCTGCCGCGTGATGAGCGAATGCCTGGCGGAGGGCGATGAACTTGTGCTGCATGGCTATGCGCACCTCGATGACCAGCCTCCGGGCGGCTTGATCAATCAACTGATCCGCACGCGCTATACCGCCGGTGAAGGCGAGTTCTCGGCGATTCCGCTGGCAGCAGCGCGTGCGCGCATCGAAGCCGGCGCCGCGTGGTTTGCCGCCAACGGCTGGCCGCTGCATGGCTTTGTCGCACCGGCGTGGCTGATGAACCCGGCCACCTGGGAAGCACTCGACGGGCTGCCACTGCGCTACACAACCACGCTGCAGCGCTTTTACCTGCTGCACCCGCGCCGCCCGCTCAAGGCACCGTGTCTGACGTATAGCGTTCGCTCGCCGGCGCGCCGACTGGTGTCCCGGTACTACCTGCGTTGGCTCGCACAGCGGCACGCCGACGCGCCGCTGCTGCGCCTGGGCCTGCATCCGGCCGACGCGGCACATCCCGACGTCATTCGCCATTGGCAGGAACTGCTTGCCACATGCCTGGAGACGCGCACCCCCGTCACCAAGAACGGCTTTGCGCAGGCCCTGGCGCAAGCCTGGATGGGCGGCCCGGAAACCACCGTCACCGGGCACGCGCAAACGTCGTACTGAGCGCGGGCCTTAGAACAGCCACACCGACAACCCGCCGATCACCATCCCAAGCCCGGCTCCCGCCAGCACGTCGCTCGGATAGTGCAGGCCGAGCACGATGCGGGAGATGGCGACCATCAGCGTGAACGGCACCAGCGCCAGCGCCATGCGCGGGTAGTACGCTGCCATCACGATGCTGAACGACACCGCATGCAGCGTGTGACCCGATGGAAAACTGAACTGATCGAGCACGCGCCCGCACAGGTGGATCTCTTTGCAGGAAAGATAGGGTCGCGGACGGCACACGCCACGCTTGAGCACAATGTAGATGACGAGCGAGAGCAGCCCCGTGAGCCCCATCTGCTTGGCGCATTCCCAGCCGGTGTCACCGCCCACCACCGGCAACGCCGCCATCAACGCATACCAGAGCATGCCGTCACCAAGGCGGCTGACACCGCGATAGAAGCGCATGGCCGAGGCATTGCCCGCCACGTGGTTGAGCGCCACGGCGAGCTGCCGATCGCGCTCGCGCCAGCGCTTCCAGTCAGGCCAGGCGTGCGTCGCCATGGTAGGCCTCCCCGTTGGTGGCAGCGTCGTGCACGGCAATGAGCGCGGCTTCAAAGCGTTCGAGCACGCGCGGCCAATCCAGGCCCTGCGCCGTCAGCCGCGCTGCCTGCCCGAGGCGTTGCCGCAAGCCGGCATCGGTGGCGAGCGCGACGGCCGCCTGCGTGAATGACGCGGTATCACCGACGGGCGCGAGCCAGCCGTTCTCCTGGCTGCGCACGAGCATGCCGGCCGCTGCGGTATCGAACGCGACCACGGGCAAACCGCTGGCCATCGCCTCGACCACCACGTTGCCGAAGGTCTCGGTCAAGCTCGGAAAGAGAAACACGTCAGCCGATGCATAGTGCGCGGCCAGTGCCTCGCCATGCTGCGTTCCGCCAAAGATGGCATCGGGACAGTGCCTGCGCAGTGCGTTGCGCTGCGGGCCATCGCCCACCATGACGAGGCGTGCGCGGGGCACGCGCTTGCGCACCACATGAAACGCATCGAGCGCGACGCAGAGGTTCTTTTCCAACGCCAGACGGCCAACCGTGAGCACGATCGGCGTATCGGCATTGGCGCCCCACTGCGCGCGCAATGCGTCGCTGCGGGCTTGCGGCGTGAATTGGTGTGCATCGACGCCGCGTGTGCTGACGGTCAGGCGCGCAAAATCGAGTTCGCTCAACTGCCGCTGCAGTTCGCGCGTGGGGACAAACGTGCGATCGGTACGGTTGTGAAATGCGCGCAGATAGGCGCGCACGAGCGTGACGGCACCTTCCCACGCATAGTGGCGGCCGTACTCGTCGAAGCGGGTTCTGAAATCCGACGTCACCGGCAGACCGAGTTGCCGCGCGGCGCGGATGGCTGACCAGCCTAGCGGCCCTTCCGTGGCGACATGCACAAGGTCGGGCCGATAGGCGGCCCACGCGCGAAGCAGGCGCCGGCGCGCGGGCAACCCCATGCGCAAATCCGGATACAGCGGAATCGGCACGCCAGGAACGCGCAGCGTGTCATCCGCCAGTGCAGACTTGCCGGCGTCGATGGCACGTTGGCGCGGGCGCACCACCATCACGTCATGCCCGCGCGCCTGCAGGAACGCCGCGGTGCGCGCGGCAGTGAGCGACACGCCGTTGAGTTCCGGCGGCCAGGTTTCGGTCACATAAGCGATGCGCATGCGCCGATCAACCCTTGTGCTGGTCGCGCTCGTGCGGCAGCCGATCTGCCGAGCCCGACTCCGGCTTGCCGAGCATCTTGTCGATGTTTTCAGCGTTTCGGCCCGCGCCTGGCGCACGCGGCGGTGTCATGCCTGCCGGCCGTTCGCCGCGCTGATGCGGGCCCCGTAAGGTGGGGCGTAGTCGGTTCATGGCGCCCTCCTGCGGACGTGATCTGGTTGCCTTGCGCACCGCAACCGACGTGCCCACAGCGCACGCTCACATCATGCAAGGGACAAGACCTGCACCGCTGCTGCACAACCACGCGGTGCAGACGGTGCGGATTAACCATGCATGTGCCGGCGTCGCGGCGTGATCATTGCGTAAGGGTTACATGCGCGCTTGTAACGCTTGCTGCGCCAGGTGATTGAGAGGCAATCAGCGGGGGCGGTGCACGCGTTCCAGGCGCCGTGTGGAACGGCCGCGCAGTCGGTCCAGCAGCCGCTGCGACACGCCGGCCGGCGCATCGGTGGTGCCGAGCAGCGTACCAAGCGGGCGCAGTCGGTCGACGTGATCACACACCACCTTGATCATCGCCGTGATCGATGTCCCAAGCAGCAAGCCCCACAGGCCCCACAGCCAGCCCCACAGCAGCAGGCCGATGTAGACCACACACGGGTCGAGCTTGGACGCCCGGCTCTGCAGCCACGTCACGAGCAGCGTGCCGACCAGCGTGGCCAGCAGCAGCGTAACGCCTGCCACGACAAGCGCATCCGACCACGCGCCCATCTGCAGGTATGCGCCAATGCCGCTGGCCACGGCAATCACCACCGAACCGAGATACGGCACGAAATGCAGCACAGCGGTCGCCAGACCCCAGACCGCCGCGTCTTCCATGCCGAGCAGCACAAAGGCCACCGTGGTCAGTACGCCCAGCATGATGTTGGTGGCAAACAGCACCAGCAGCGAATACTGAATCTGCGTGCCGATCACCGCCATCATGCGCACCGCGCGCTTCTTCTCGCTCAAGGTGTTGCCCACTGCACGCACCCATTTGCGCTTGAGTGCCTGGCCCGAAGCGAGCAGGAAGTAGACGAGAAACGAGACCACGACGAGTTGTCCGGCCAGCGCGAAGAGGTTGGCGGAGCCTGTCCATAGAAACTCGCGCAGCGGCAGCACCGGCTGCGCGGCAGCTGGCTCGGCGTAAGCCGGGGCCGCGGGCGAACGCTTGGCAGGTGCTGGTGCCGGCTTGCCCTGCACGCCTTCGGCGGCATGCTCGAGCGCGACGGTCACATCGCGCATCTTGCCGAACGCGCCGCCCATGTGCCCGCGCATACCGTCGACGGCTTGCGCCATGCGCTCCGCCGCAACGGGCAACCGGTCCGCCATGGCCGACACGCCGTCTTGCATTCCGAAGACCAGCATCGCACCGGCAATCCACAAGCCCAGCACCACGATGCCCGCGGCTATGGGGCGCGGGACATAGCAGCGCCGCAGCCACACCACAACCGGGTTCAACGCAAACGCGAGCACCACACCCAGCGTAACCGGCACCAGGAACGCTCGCGCCCACTGCAGAAACACCAACGTGCCGCCAATGGCCACCAGCACCATCGCCACGCGCCAAGCCGGCTGCCGCAGCCCGTCGAGCAGGCTACCGTGCAAGGGTTCCAGCGGCGTGGTGGGTGGAGTCGGTTCGGCTGGCATGGCAGAGAATGCGGTTCTCCGTTCTCTGCGCAAAAGTCGTGCCCTGGCGGGCTATGACACGGAAGCAGCAGGCATCGCCAGCATCCGCAACGTACGCACCAGATCGTACGGCGACACAGGCTTGATCAGGTGTTCCTGAAAACCGGTGGCCAGCGCCTGAGCGCGATCGTGCGGCTGCGCAAATGCGGTCAGCGCGATGGCGGCCATCGGCGTCGCGCCGGTGGGCAGGTGTTCGTGTTCCCAAGCACGAATTCTCTGCAGGATCGCGTAGCCGTCTTCATCGGGCAGCGCGATGTCGCACACCACGGCCTGCGGGCGGCCTGCTTCACCCCGTGCGCCCCAGAGGTCGAGCAGCGCCATCGTCTCGTGCCCGGAGCCCACGCTGCCGACCTCCGCACCGACCTGCGTGAGCAATGTCGCCAGCGCGTCGCGCGCATCCTGCTGGTCGTCAACCAGCAGCACGCGCAGGCCCGCCAGTGAAGGCAGTGGCCCGCTGCGTTCGGGGTCTTCGGCCAGCGGCGTGATCAGATCGGCGCCGGCATGCAGCGGCAGGTACACGGTAAAGGCAGCGCCATGCTGGTCGCCCTCACTGCGCGCATACACGCGCCCGCCGTGCAACTCGGTCAGGCGCTTGACCAACGCGAGCCCAAGCCCCAGTCCACCCGTGCGCCGCGTGTGCGCGCCGTCGGCCTGGCGGAATGGATCAAACAGATACGGCAAGAACGCCGGCGCAATCCCGCGGCCGTTATCGCGCACGACAATGCGCGCCACCTCGCCCAACAGATCGGCCGACAGCCAGACATCACCGCCGTCCTGCGTGAACTTGATGGCGTTGGTCAGCAGGTTCCACACGATCTGCTCGACACGATCGGCATCGCCGTCAATTTCGTGATCGTCCAGGTCGATGGTGATGTGCAGGGCGATGTGGCGTTCGGCGGCCAACGCGTGCACGCTGTTGAGCGCGCGTTCCAGCGCCGTGCGCAGCACGAACGGTTCACGCGTCAACCGCAGCTTGCCGCTCATCACGCGTGTGGCGTCCAGCAGGTCTTCGATCAGGCGTACCTGCTGCTCGACGCCCGTCTTGATGCCCGCGAGCGCACGCTGCATGAGCGGCGCACCGCCGGCGATCTGGCTCTCCAATACATACGCCCAGTTCTGGATGCCATTGAGCGGCGAACGCAGCTCGTGCGACACCACCGCCAGGAACTGATCGCGCGCCCGCGCCGCGGCTTCTGCCTGCGCACGCGCGGCTTGTTCGCGCAGCAGCAGCGCATCGCGCTCGCGCTCGGCCTCGGTGCGTTCGGTCACGTCGTAAATGATGAGCAGCGCCGATTCCATCGCGCCGTTGCGATCCGCTTCCGGAATCACGCGCGCGTTGTAGTGCGCAATGCGCGGTCGTCCGTCGAACACGTCCAGATGCAAGGCAAGCGTCTGTTCTGCGCCCAGGGCGAACGCGTGGCGGGCGGCGTCCTCCAGCGGGCGCGTGACCTCGGCGGCAAGCGGCGATGCCGTCAGCGTCTTGCCAATCATCACGGCAGGCGTCACGCCAAAGGCTTCGGTGACCGCGCGGTTGACATACATGCAGCGCAGTTCGCGATCGAGCCGCGCGATCACGTCGGGCGCGTTCTCGACCAGCGTGACGAATTCGCGCTGATGGCGAAAGCGCTCGTGCTCGGCCTCCTTGCGCTCGGTGATGTCTTCCACCACGCAGACGAGCGCCTGTACCCTGCCGTCCGGCCCATGCTGCGGCGAGTACGCGGCGTGCACGAAGCGACGGCCAACATCGGCCCGATACTGCAATTCCATTTCAAACTCGACGCGCTGCCCCGCGAATGCGTCGTTCAGGTGCGACAGGACACGGGCATACGCTGCTTCACCCATCAGGTCGCGCAAATGGCGGCCCAGCACGTCTTCGTGCCGAAAGCCCAAGCGCTGCGCGTAGGCGCGGTTGGCAAAACGCACGCGGTGCTCGGGGTCGATCTGCACGAGCGGAAACGGCACGCTTTCAGTCAGCCATTGCAACTGGAATTCCGACTCGGTGAGTGCGGCCAGGGTCTGCTGGCCCTGCGTCACGTCTTCGACCACGCCCACGGCATGGGCGGACGCACCGTCGAGGCGTGGCAGGAGGTAGCCGCGTTCGCGAACGCGGTATTCGCGCGTTTGGCCGTCGTCGGTGCCGAGCCAGCGGTATTCGAGGGCAAACTCCTGCCCCCGCGCTAGGCCCTCCCAGGCGGCACGCAGCGCGATATGGTCATCCGGATGCACATGGACGAGCCAGCGGTCACGGATACCGCACAAAGAATCGGGCTGCACGCCCCACGTCTGCGCCCCGGCGCTCACGTGCAGACGCGTTCCCGTCAACGGATCGTCTACCCAGAACACATCAACCTGCTTCTTGGCGGCCGGTGCAGCATGCGTCTCGCGCGCTGCGCGCACGGGTGCCGACCAGCCCGTTACGGATTCACTCATTGCGCCCTTCGCTAGCAGTTTTCATTCCCGGGGCCGCCGCGAAAAAAATGCGGTGCCGCAGCACCGCATCATAGGGCGTGAAGCGAAGTTACTGCGAGGGCAATTCAGAAGCCGTCTGCGAGGCACCGTTGGCCTGGGCCACCAACACGCGAATCGCGTTCGGCGTCACCGCACCGACGCCCCCGGCCGGCAGCGTGGTGATCAGCCAGTCGGCGTTGTTGGCCAGGCTGAACGGTTGCGAGGTGAAGATGATGTTCTTCGTCCCGGCCGTCGCCACCCGCACCTGGTACGTCCCGCCATCGACGTAGATCGAATCCTGCGTGCTGGCCGGCGACGCGCCGCCGTAACCGGCACCGCTCATGGTCGGCGCAATGGCTGAAAGGTCCACGTTCGGCGCGGTCACGTAGACATCGACGTTGGGGGCGTTGTACGAAGCGTTGAAGGTGCGCACGCGCGCCTTGTCTGACAGGATCGACTTGTTATACGGATCATCGATGAGCGCCAGACTCGTGGCCGAGCCGTTGGAGCCCACGATGGCCAGCGCCGTATAGCGGTGGCCATTTGCCGGCGTGAAGCCGGTGGAAGCCAGCGGCGTACTGCTGCCCGTGTTCGACACCGTTGCCGTGCTGGCCGTCGCGTCAATGCCGAAGTAATTGCTGACGTTCTTGAAACCGACATTGGTGATCTTCGTGGTGCCGTTCACACCAAAGTCCACGTTGCCGATGAACGGGTTGGCGTGCACCGTGCGGTATTGCGGCGAGCTGGTGCCGATGATCTGCCCGATGTCGTTGTCACCGCCGCCGCATCCGGCAAGCACACCCAACGAACCCAACGCCAGCACGGCGACGATCTTCCTGATCTGTATCTTCATCTTGCACCTCGGAGGGAGAGTCCTGTCATGAACCGGGCCGCATGCATCGCACGCCCATGTACGTTGTTGTCGACTTGTGGAGCCGAAGATAGCCACGCACGTGCAGCGTGCCTATCGAACTGGTTCCGATCGTTTTGTCGGAAGCGTCCGACACACGAAGCGACGTTCCCGCATTGAGCATGGGGCGTGCCCATCGCGGTTGAATATCCGCTCGAATGCGGTGCCTGCGCCTGGGTACGGATGCGGATCGCTATACTTGCGCGAACCGTTTTGTCTTCGTGCCCACACACGCTCCGCATGTTCGAACCGCGCCCGGCAGACGCCGTGCCCCTTCCCGATAACGCCGCTTCCGAGGCTGATCTGCAGGCTTTCGCGCAGGAGCGTGAACGCGTGCAGGCGTGGCTCGCTGCGCGCGCTTCCGGCGCCCGTGCGGTGAGTGCTTCCACGCTGTCGCAGTACCGCGTGGAAGCCGAGCGCGTGTGCTGGTACGCGCGCACGTTCGGTAAGCCGATCGCAAGCTGGAAACGCGACGACGCGTCGGCCTATCTGCGCTTTTTGCAAGAACCGCCTGCATGGGCGATCAGTGCGCGCGGCATTGAACGCGACGATGCCAACTGGACGCCGCTGCGCGGCCGGCTCTCGGCACGTTCCGCACGACAGAGCAGCATCATCGCGGCGAACCTCTGCGGCTGGCTGCTGCGCACGGGCTATCTGCGCGCGAACCCGTTTCTCGATGACGATGCGATCGTCATTACCGTACCGGCGCCAAGCGCGCCCGCACCGAGGTCGGTCGCAACGTCCGAACCGGACACCGCGCTTGGCGCATCCGATATGGCATTGATGATCGATGCCGTGCGCGCGCGTGTCGCGCTTGGCCGTGAAGCGCGCTTGCGCCAGGCGCGCGACCACTTCCTCGCCGTGCTGCTCGCGCAGGCGAGCATGCGGGTATCGGAACTGGTAAGCGCACGGATGGGAGACGTGGCGCTGCACGCCGTGCCGGCCGCGCGCGTGACATCCGACGCGCTGCTGCCGGCGTCGGTCTGGCTGCTGGCAGTCGGCACAGGCCGCTCGCAGCGCTGGCTGCCATGCGATGCGCTGATGCCTGCGCTGCGCGAGTACCGCGCGGCCTTTGGCCTCTCGCCGTTGCCGCTGCCGAACGAAGCCACGCCGCTGCTGCTGTCGGTGCGCAAGCGCTCGCCGCGACGTGCAGACGGCACCATCATCGACTCCCCCGCCCTGCGTCGCGACTTCGGCGAGCGCAAGGGCATCGCCTCACGCTCGCAACTGCTGCTCATCGTCAAGGCCATGCTTGGCGAAGCCGCTGAATACGCTCGCGCCATCGGTCGCGCCGACGCAGCTGTGCGCCTCGCGAATGCCTCGCTGCGTAGCGTGCGCGGTGCCCATTTACGCGAGCGGCTTGCCACCGGTGAGCCGGCTGCCGACGTTGCCCACGCGCTCGGCCTTGCTGCCCTGCCGAGCGTCGCCGTGCGTGCGCGCGAAGCCGATCTGGCCGCCAGCATTACCGACGCAGCCCGCAAACTGGCCGTGCCGTCCGCCTGACATTCCTCCACACATCGCGCAGAAACGGGTACGCACCGCCTGCGTGAGTGCCGTATCAACGCATTGTCGAAACCAATTGTCGCCTCGATTTGCGCGACAGTTGTCACTTACCTCGTCCGCAGAATCGGGTACGTTCACTTGCCGAAACGGCGACAATGGTACGCAGAAACGGGTACGCCCGGCGCTGCAATCGCACGCAGAAATGGGTACGCTTTGGCGCAAATGCTCCAAAAAAAAACGCGGACCCAAAAGTCCGCGTTCGCTGTGGATCGCGTGGAGCCCCTGGCGCTCAGTGCCCGCCAGACAGATAGAAAAAGCGGAATAGGAACACCGCCGAGATGATCCACACGATGACCGGCACCTCGCGCATGCGGCCGGTGAACAGCTTCAGACCCGCGTAGGTGATGAAACCGAACGCAACGCCGTTGGCGATCGAATACGTGAACGGCATCATCAGCGCCGTCAGCACGGCCGGCACGGCTTCGGTGGTGTCTTCCCAGTTCAGGTCCACCAGCTCGCGCAACATCAGGCACGAAACGTACAACAGCGCGGGCGCCGTCGCGTAAGCCGGCACCACGCCAGCCAGCGGCGAGAAGAACAGACACAGCAGGAACAGCGCGGCCACCGTCAACGCAGTCAGCCCCGTCCGGCCGCCCGCCTGCACACCCGAAGCGCTCTCGATATAGGCGGTGGTCGACGACGTACCCAGCAGCGAGCCCGCCATGATGGCCGTGCTGTCCGCCAGCAGCGCCTTGTTCAGGCGGTCCATCTTGCCTTGCTTGAGCAGGCCCGCGCGGTTGGCCACGCCCATCAGCGTGCCGGTCGCGTCAAACAGCTCCACCAGGAAGAACACGAGCACGACGTTCAGGATGCCTACAGACAGCGCCCCCATGATGTCGAGCTGCATCAGCGTGGGCGCAAGCGACGGCGGCATCGACACCACACCGTGGAACGTATTGCCCGCAAAGAAGAAGCTCGCTGCCGTCACGGACAGAATGCCGATCAGGATGGCGCCCTTCACGCGCAGATGGTCCAGTGCGACGATCACGAAGAAGCCGATCACCGCCAGGATGACCGAAGGCTGGTGCACGTCGCCCAGCGTCACGAGCGTCGCCGGATTCCCGACGATCAGCCCAGCCCCCCGCAGCGACACGATGCCCAGGAACAGCCCGATACCCGCCGTGATTGCCACGCGAATCGAATGCGGAATCCCGTTGACGATCATCTCGCGGATGCGGAACACGCTTACCAGCAGGAACAGGCAGCCGGAAATGAATACCGCGCCCAGCGCCGCCTGCCACGTAAAGCCCATGCCCTTGACCACCGCGTACGCAAAGTAGGCGTTCAGGCCCATGCCTGGCGCCATCGCGATCGGGTAGTTCGCGTACATCCCCATGATGATCGTGCCGATCGCCGCGGCAATGCAGGTGGCGACAAATACCGCGTCGTGCGGCATGCCCGCGTCAGCCAGGATGTTCGGATTGACGAAGATGATGTACGCCATGGTGAGGAACGTCGTCAGCCCGGCAAGCACTTCCGTGCGGACGTCGGTCTGGTGTTCCTCGAGCTTGAAGGTGCGCGCAAGCCAGGTCATTCAGGTTGTCTCCTCTTGTTGTGAAGTGTCATCGCCGGCCGGCGCGGTCCTGCGCTTGGCTCCCCTGATGCACGCCCACCATGGGGCGAGGCTACTCTTAGCAAGATTCCGGCGCCCCCAGGCTGCACGGTCCAAATACTTGTTCATGTGAATCGAATGATGGAAACGCGACGGCCAACCAAGAGCCGGGCCGGCGCGCGGGATGCGCATGATGCCCGAAACGCCGGACGTATGCACTCGCCCGACAGGCCGCCTCCGGCTGGCAGCGAAGAACCCGTCCCCCCACCCACCCACTGACCGTACCCGTTTCTGCGAGAGCCAGATGGCACGTGGCCTGCGCGCCCGTAGGCGTACCCATTTCTGCGCCCCTCGTTCGCAGAAACGGGTACAAATTTCTACAAATGAGTGGGGCGGAATGACAATGCGGGGCGTACCCGATTCTGCGAGCCACTGAAAAACGAAACCGTACCCGTTTCTGCGCACGATCGCGCCCAAGGCTCAGCTCAAAGTGAACCTGTTTCTGCGGGCAGGGCCTCGAATCGGGCGAACCTGTTTCTGCGGGACTTCTCGCAGAAACGGGTTCGCCGTATCTGCAAGCCTTCACGCCAAGCCTTTGGCCAATAAGGCTTTTTACCCGCAGAAACAGGTACGCGGTGTAGAACGCCCAAGCCTTGAGATATCGGCAAGCAGCCTTCCCTCAACCAGGTTTCAGCGATGAAAGTTCAGAATGCACAGGTCAGGCGGAAGGCTCGATGACGTGCAGCCACATCCAGCTTACCCGCCGCCACGCAGAAACAGGTACGCACGGTGTGCAACCAAGCAATTCGAAGCGTGTGCTCGCTTTCTTATAGATGGCGCAAGAATAAGAGCCAGGAAGTCACGTGGATCGGCACGCACGCAGATTTGGGTACGGGTAGTCCGTGCGAAAACGCCCTTACTCACGCAGAAACAGGTACGCTTCGTCAGTTATCAGGCTGAGGGAGCCCAAAAAATCGACGAATCCCTCGCAGAAACGGGTACGCACTCGCAAAAGCGGACCGAATCGTGCGGCTCTCCCCCTTTTTTCTGTGGATAACACTGTGGACAACATGATGTTGTCCCCGCAGATTCCGGTACGCCCAACGCGCAGAAGCGGGTACGGTTTCGCGCAGAAGCGGGTACGCCATCGCGCAGAATCTGGTTCGGCCGTTCGCAGAATCTGGTTCGGTTTACCCCTCTGAACCAAGCGCTGACAAGGCTTTGCGGGCCGCGTATACGGTTTACCTGTAGTAAACGTAGAAGGTATATATAGCTTGTAGTAAGGAAAGGTCTTCCGTGGACAACCTTAACGGTTGCCCACCGATGCCCTTCCCGCGACAACGAGCAAAATTCAGAAAACGTACCCAATTCTGCGTGACAAGGCGAAGGCGTTTTAGTACAAAGGGTCTGAACAATTCTTGCCCACCATGGTCACCAAGCGCCTCACACCCAATGGGAAACCGGACGACAATTCGCCCGGCCGCATCATCGTCCCCTCGGGAGGGCAAGTCATTGCCGCGCCGGAGAAGTTTCAGCGCCTGTTCGACGAAGCACAGGCAATGGAACGAGAAGACGCCTGGCAAAGCGGCGAGGTCGGCTTCCTCAGTCGCGCCAGCGTGCAGGTCACCCTTCCCTATCGCGCTCCCAAAGGTGCACCGCCGGTCTGGACGCGTTCCAGCGGCAACATCTCGCTGATGATCCAGCCGGGCTACTTCACGCAGCAGCGCTCCGAGCGGGCCAGCAATGGGCGGCAGCGCATCGTCTCCGAGACCGTCTCTTTCGGCTATCCATATGGCTCGTATCCTCGCCTGATGCTGGCCTGGATCGGCAAGGAGATCATGGCCAAAAAGAAGCGCGGCGAATTCCAGGGCACGGTGGAAGACCGGCGCATTTCGCTGGGCAACTCGTTGTCCGAGTTCATGTACAACCTGGGCATCCCGATGGCCACGGGCGGCAAGCGGGGCACCATGACGCTGGTGCGCCAGCAGATGATTCGCCTCTTCTCTGCCACGATTGCCATCGTGCAGAACAAGTCGGCGCCCAGCAGCCAGAATCAGAACCAGGAACCGCTCTCGATCGATCGCATCGGTTATCTGTTGGCCGATCAGCTGTCCACCTGGTGGGATCCGATGCAGCCGGGCCAGGGCTCAATGTTCGAGAGCTTCGTGGTGCTGTCTGAACCGTTCTTCAACGAGCTCGTGAATCGGCCGGTGCCGGTGGATATGCGTGCGTTGAAGGCGCTCAAGCAATCGCCGTTTGCGCTGGATGTGTATTCCTGGCTCACATACCGCTTCTTTACGATCCAGAAGCGTACCGAGATCCCCTGGGAAGCGCTGCAGATGCAATTCGGTACCGAAACGGAAAGCGAGCGGAAATTCCGTGCGTTGTTCCGCAAGGCGCTGAAGGACGTGCTGGTTGTCTATCCGGACGCCAAGGTGGATGCAGACTCTTCCAAGGCGCTGATTCTGCAGCCTTCGCGTACGAGCGTACGGAAGTTGGCCTGAAGTCAGCAAGAAGCGCCAGGCAAAAAGAAAGGGGAGCAGAAGCTCCCCTTTTTCATCTCAGGCGATCAGCCCGAAACTTATTCCGGCTTGATCGCCGAGGCTTGCAGACCCTTCGGGCCTTGCTTCACCTCGAAAGTGACCTTCTGGCCGTCCTTCAGGGTCTTGAAGCCCGAACCCTGAATTTCGGAGAAGTGCGCGAACAGATCCGCGCCGCCGCCGTCCGGAGTGATGAAGCCGAAGCCTTTGGTTTCGTTAAACCATTTGACAGTACCCGTGGCCATGCAAAAATTCCTTTAAATAACAAAAAACACGTCGTCCAGCCGATCCGGACATCGCACGAAGAACCGGCTGATTCCGAATCTTGCGTAGACAAAGTCTTCAGACGACTGTCTGAGCATCATAACCAGTTTGGAGCGGAGTGTCGATGGGCGGCATTTTTCCGAAATGTCGCTTTTATGCATCTCACTGGTAAACACCTAGGAAGCCCGTAAATGCCGGGTTGAACGCATAAAGTTATGCGCCAAAGACCGCATTTACATCTCAATTTAGGTGAATTGAAAACCGCCTTTCCGTCACGTCTGCGGTCTCTCTATTTCGGTGAAATTTGTATGAATTGAATTTTATCGAACTTGTGTTTTCATGTCGCCTTCCCTAAGATGAGCGCTGCTGACTTTCAGCGCTGAAAGTGGAGGAGCAGTGAGCGCCAAGATCGTAACGGTATTCAATCAGAAAGGTGGCTGTGGCAAGACCACGGTCAGCATGCACATCGCCGGAACCCTTGGTTTGCGGGGGAGTAAGACGCTGCTGGTCGATATGGACGAGCAAGGAACGGCCACGCGGTGGGCCGCTCAAGCGCCCGAAGACAAGCCCTTCCCGGCTTCGGTGATTGGTTTGGCGCCTTCCGGTGGCGCCATGCACCGGGAGGTCCGCAAGTTTGTCGCGGACTACGACTACATCGTGGTCGATTGCCCTCCGGCGGTCCACTCACCGTCGTCGTCAAGCGCGCTGCTGATTTCCGACATTGCGCTGATCCCCGTGGTGCCGTCACCGCCTGATCTGTGGGCTGCAGTGGCTGCCAAAGCCCTGGCTCAGCAGGCCCAAGTCACCAACGAGACGCTGCGTATTCGCGTGCTGGCGAACATGGTGCAGCGGCGTGTCTCGCTAGCCAAGCAAGCAATTGAAATTCTTGGTGATGATGGAGATATTCCTTTGATGGATTCCATGATCGGATCGCGGTCTGCATTTCGTGAGTGCCAGGCCATCGGCGCGACGGTACACGGTGTGTCGGGCGCCCGGGAAGCCGTGAGTGAAGTCGACATCTTGATCGACGAGGTGTTGCAGTTGTTGCAGGAGGAACGTGTATGAGCGCGAAGTTGAAATCGCTCAAAGATGGCATGCTGGCCGGTATAGCCGCGGAGAAAACCAAGGCGACACCGGTCGATCGCTTTGCTTTGGCAGAAAAAGCGATTACATCGCATCCCCGCGGCCTGCTTGGCCAAGCGGCTCCCGTCTCCGCTTTCAGCGCTGAAAGTCCCGCACCTGCGAATACCTCCGAACGCCGGGTCATCAAGGTTCCGCTTGAACGGTTGCAGGAAAATCCGCTCAACGCCCGCCGCATCTACGATCCGCAGATCGTTCAGGAGCGGGCGGCATCCATCGCCACACACGGCCAGCAGACACCAGGGTTGGCAGCACCAGACCCCGCGCGGCCGGGCTGGTTTGTCCTGATCGACGGCCACTACCGTAAGCGGGCCTTGGCGGCTGCGGGGAAGGCCGAGATGGACTGCTTCGTCGAGGACGGCCTGTCGGACATTGATTTTTACCGTCTGTCGTTCGTCTTGAACGAGCAGCGGTCCGGCCAGTCCGTGCTGGACAACGCAATCGCTTGGCGACAGCTGCTGGACGAAGGAAAAGTTAAAAAAGAAGAAGATATTTGCGAGATTACCGGCGTATCCGCAGGAACAGTCAACAAGACACTGGCGCTGTTGAAGCTGCCCGAGTCAGTGCTCGAAGTGATGAAGGAGCGGCCGGCCGGAATTGGTATCGCAACAGGATATGAGCTGACACTGTACTTTAAGAGCGCTGGCGAAGACCGCACGCGCGAGCTGGTGCATCGCGTACTGGAAGAGGGCCTCTCCAGTCGCGACGTGGAGCAGATCCGCAAGGTGGCCCAGGAGGGGCGTACCCGCAAGGTCAAGGAAGTCAGCCGCCAGTATAAGATCCGAAGCGCTGAAGGTGATCTTCTAGGCACAATTAAGGAATGGGATTCCGGACGCGTCATGCTTGATGTGAAGCTGGGAGACCGTGGTGCGCGGGAATCGCTCGTCGAGGCGCTAAAAAGCCGGTTTGGCCTGGACGTCGCCCTACTGTAATTTCGCCGCAGCTCTCTTCACCATAAGCGCCCATAGGGCGCTTTTTTTTTTGCCTCAATTTCGCGCGCCAGAAGCCTGTCAGCGTGCTGAAGCGTACCCGTTTCTGCGCGCGCCCACTTACGTCGGGTGCGTCTACAGAACGGCTCAACTCACTGCTAAAGATGCCTCGAAACGGGCAGACTCGGCACCCGGGGGGTACCTCGGCCCTTGTGAATTCGACTGCAAATAGATTATGCCGATATTAAAATAATGAAGTCTATTAAGACAACATTGAGGTTTTTAACCCTTCTTGTACACTAGATGGGCACTTGTTAGCCCTTATGGCACGTCCCGGTCTCTATTTCTCGGCAGAGCAGCAGCAGCGGATCGTTGAAGCGATCCGGCGGCTGGATATCGCCTTCCCTCACGACAACGCCGTGTTCCTGGATGAAGTGATCGAAGCTGTCCAGGCTGTGACGCGTCGTGTTTATGGCGTTCGACGCTACGTGCAGTGGTTGGCGGAGGCGGGAGTACACCGACGTCCGAGCAATACGACGCTACAGAAAGCGGTCGATCGAGCGCAGGGGCGCGGGCCGGCTGCAGCCGGTGCCGCAGCGGACGCGGTAGAGCCGTGGCCGATCCCATTGGCGCACGCAGAAACGGGTACGCTTCCGGCGCGTGACGAGCGCAACCGGATCGCCTCGCGCGCCATTGGCGCGCCGGGTGCGGGCGCCGAATGGATGGAAGCGCGCATTCGTGCAGAGGTGGCGGAGCGCGCGCTGGAACACGAAGCCGCGCGTAACCGGCAATTGCAGGCCGCCATGGCCGACTTGGAGCGTCGTCTCGGCGAGGCGCTTGCCACGGCGCCTGCCGTGCCCCCCAAATTGACCGATGCAACGCTAGAGCGCCTAGAGCAGACCATGGAAACCGTGACCCGCCTGGAGGGGGCGGCCAGCGCGCTGGCGGGGACGGAGCGCTTTCTGCGCTTGCAGAACGACGCGGTACGCCAGCAAACGCAAAGTGAAGCCGATCAACTGCGCCAGCGCATCCGCACCCTCGAAGCCGAGGTCGCGCATTTGAACGCCCAGATCGACGCCTATCGGCGCACGCCCGAGCGCACCGCACCGGTCTCGCGCGGCTGGGTCAAGCCATCTTCCTGATTTCTTGACGCACTGTTAGCGGGCGCTTACTGGTCTGGCCAGCCGCAAGTTGGCGTAAAGCGGTACGCAGAATTGGGTACGCTTTTTCAACTTTCGGCGCTGAAAGTTGATGCGACGGCGTTGCAACCGGTTGTAGGAAAGGCGGCAACGCAGTGCCCGCCACGTTGCGCGGGGCACGCCAGATCGTGCGCCACCAAAGGTTGGACCCGGGGGCTTACGCTGGCATATGACTTGCTCATGACGCTACGTCTCACCAATGGAGTTGTCATGAACGAGAAGATCACCAAGGCCGTGTTTCCCGTGGCGGGGCTCGGTACACGTTTTCTACCCGCCACCAAGGCCAGCCCGAAAGAGATGCTGCCGATCGTCGATAAGCCGCTGATCCAATATGCGGTGGAAGAGGCTGCCGCTGCGGGTATCACGGAGATGATCTTCATCACGGGCCGCGCCAAGCGCGCTATCGAAGACCATTTCGACAAGGCGTACGAGCTTGAAACTGAACTGGCTGCCAAGAACAAGCAGGCGTTGCTGGAGATGGTGCAGTCGATCAAGCCGGCGGGCGTCGAGTGCTTCTATGTGCGCCAGCCCGAGACTCTGGGGCTGGGGCACGCCGTGCTCTGTGCGCAGAAACTGGTACGCGACGAACCCTTCGCCGTGATCCTGGCCGATGACTTGCTGGACAACCAGCCGCCAGTCATGCAGCAGATGACGGAACTTTACGATCACTACCGCTGCTCCATCGTCGGCGTCGAAACGATTGCGCCGGAAGCCTCGCGCTCGTACGGCGTGGTGGCTGGCCGTGAATGGGATGACCGCCTGGTCAAGCTCGATGGCATCGTCGAAAAGCCCGCGCCGAAGGATGCGCCGTCCAACCTGGGCGTGGTCGGGCGCTACATCCTGACGCCGCGCATCTTTGATCATCTGCGCAATCTGAAGCCGGGCGCCGGCGGCGAGCTGCAGTTGACGGACGCCATCCAGAGCCTGCTGGCTGAAGAGCAGATCCTGGCTTATCGCTACCGTGGTCAGCGCTTCGATTGCGGCAGCAAGTTCGGTTACCTGCAGGCGACCGTCGAGTTCGCGCTGCGCCATCCGGAAGTGCGTGCTGACTTCGAGGCGTATCTGCATGACCGCCTTGGCCTGTCGCACACGCGGGAAGATTTGTCTGCCGAGGTGGAATCGTTGGTCCGCGACGCCATTCCGTTGAGCGTGGCCGCCTGAGCATCGCCGCCTTCAGAATCGAATCGGCCGTGCGGGTTTCCGCACAGGTTGCCTCGGCTGATTCTGAGAAACCGCACACTTCTCCTGTCGTCCACCGTTCCGTCGATTTCCCGCAAAGCCTCGCGCCACGGGCTTTTGCGGCGGATCGGCGAGTCTGCTTTTCGCATGGAATGCTTCTTGAGTAAGAGCGACCACCCATAAACCGGCGGACCGCTCGGACGTCGCACACGCAGCTGGGTGTGCCGACATGTCACAAGCAAAGGCCGCCGCCAACGCTCCAAGGAGACACCATGACGCAGCCTCAGGCTGGCGCGGTCACGGGCGAGTTTTCGCCCGCGCAGGCCCCCACCAAAGACACTCCCGCAGACGTTCGCCGTCGTCTGCGTTCCATCTTCTCCGGTTCAATTGGCAATCTGGTCGAGTGGTACGACTGGTATGTCTACTCGGCGTTTGCGCTGTACTTTGCCAAGTCGTTCTTCCCCAAGGGAGACCAGACCGCGCAGTTGCTCAATACGGCGGCCGTGTTTGCGGTGGGCTTTCTGGCCCGTCCGGTGGGCGGCTGGCTGATGGGCATCTACGCCGATCGCTATGGCCGCAAGCGCGCACTGTTCTTCTCGGTGGTGCTCATGTGCGCGGGCTCGCTCATCATCGCGCTCACGCCGAGCTACGCGACCATCGGCGTTGCGGCACCCGTGATGCTGGTGCTGGCTCGTCTGCTGCAGGGGCTGTCGGTCGGTGGGGAATACGGCACCTCGGCCACGTACCTGAGCGAAGTCGCCAACAAGGAAAACCGCGGTTTCTACTCGAGCTTCCAGTACGTCACGCTCATCGCCGGCCAACTGACGGCGCTGGCGCTGCTGATCGCGCTGCAGCAGTTCGTGCTGTCGCCGGCGCAGCTTGAGGCGTGGGGCTGGCGCATTCCATTCTTTGTCGGCGCGCTGTGTGCGCTGGTGGCAATGGCCATGCGCTCGCACATGGAGGAAACGCAGTCCTTTACCGCCGCGAAGGCCAACAAGAAGCGCGGCACGCTGTCAGAGTTGGCCAAGCATCCGCGCGCCGTTGCGACGGTCGTGGGCCTGACGATGGGCGGTACGGTGGCGTTCTACACGTACTCGATCTACATGCAGAAGTTCCTGGCCAACACGGTCGGTCTGTCGAAGGACAAGGCGACGCTGGTGTCCGGCGCCACGCTGCTGCTGTTCGCCATGCTGCAGCCGATCGTGGGCGGGTTGTCCGACCGCATCGGCCGTCGTCCGATCCTGATTGCCTTCGGCGTGCTGGGCACGCTCTTCACCGTGCCCATCATGACCGGCATCAGCCAGACCACCAACGTGTGGACGGCGTTCTTCCTGATCATGGCGGCGCTGGTGATTGTCTCGGGTTACACATCGATCAACGCGGTGGTGAAGGCGGAGTTGTTCCCCGCCGAGGTTCGTGCACTGGGCGTGGGTCTGCCGTATGCGCTTACGGTGTCGATCTTTGGCGGCACGGCCGAGTACATCGCGCTGTGGCTTAAGCAGGCAGGTCACGAGTCGCTGTTCTATTGGTACGTGACGGGCACCATCTTCCTGTCGCTGTTGGTGTACGTGTTCATGCGCGATACTCGCAAGCATTCCCGCATCGAACATTGACCCATGTCGCCAACAGACGGCCACCCCGACCTTGCCCCACCCGCACGCGGGCGCGGCTGGCGCGTGGCTGTCGCGCTGGCCATGGCGGCATGCTGCGCAGCAGCGGGATGGGGCGCTTACGCCGTCGCCCTGCAGCGCTACGTTGCCACGCGGGCCGAAGAGGCCGGCCAGCGCACCACCTTCTACGCGCAGAACCTGCGCAGCACACTGGCGCGCTATGAATCATTGCCGAGACTGGCGGCGTTGGAACACGTGCTGCACGTCGCGCTTCTAGAGAACCCCGAGGCCGGCGACGCCGTTCCGCGCCGTGCAGCCAACGCCTATCTGAAAGAAGTCCAGGCGGCCACCGACTTGGCCGCCGCTCACCTGATCAATACGACCGGTCTCACGATTGCGGCCAGCAACTGGGATCTGCCGACCTCGTTCGTCGGCCAGAACTACGCGTTCCGCCCGTACTTTGTCGAAGCCATGCGCGAAGGGCTCGGCCGCTTCTACGGCGTCGGCAACACCACCGGCGAGAACGGCTATTTCGTCGCCGCCCCCGTGCGCGAAGACAACAAGCCGATCGGCGTGGTGGTCGTGAAGGTCAACCTCGACGCGTTCGAGGCCACCTTGTCGCGCAGCGGCGATACGGTGCTGCTGGTGGATCGGCACGGCGTGATCTTCCTGTCGTCCGTACCCGAATGGAAATACCGCACGCTCGGCACCTTGAGCGCGAACCAGCGCGCCGCACTCGACGCGACGCGCCAGTACGCGCCGCACATCCTCACCCCGCTCGGCATGAACGATGGGCGAGCCGCGAGCGTACCCTTTTCTGCGGACCATCCCCCGCAGACCGTGCGCGTGGCATTGCCCGGAAAATCGGTATCGACGCTGCGTGTGCAGTACCGCCCGGTGGGGCTGCTCGGCTGGCAAGTCGCCGTGTTGATCGATCCGCGCGATGAGCAGCGCACCGCGCTGGTGGCCGGTGCGAGCGCCGCGTTTGCGATGGCGCTGGTCTTTGCCGTGCTCGTCGCTTTGCGTTTGCGTCAGCGCCGGCGTGAAGAGCAGCACCGCGCGCGCGCCGCGCTGCGCGAAGTCCAGCGCGATCTGGAAGCGCGCATCGCCCAGCGCACTGCCGAGTTGACGTCCGCCAACACCGCACTCGCCGGCAAGGTCGAGGCGCTTGACGCCGCGCAACGCATCCTGCGCGAAACGCGCGATGCCGCCGTGCAGGCCGGCAAGCTCGCCGTGCTCGGCCAGATGGCCGCCGGCATCACGCACGAACTCAACCAGCCCCTCACCGCGCTCACCACGCTGTCCGACAACGCCAACCAGCTTGCCGAGCGCGGCCGCATCGACGAAGTGCGCGGCAATCTCACGCACATCAGCCAGCTTGCCGAACGCATGGGGCGCATCGTTTCACACATCAAGGCGTTCTCGCGCAAGGGCGATGGGGCACGTGCAGCGGTGTCGGTGGACGAAGCCATCCGCCAGGCGCTGATGCTGGTTGAGACGCGTCGCCGGCAGGCCGGCGTGACCGTGGTGACCGAGCCGGTGCCGACCGATCTTGCGGTCTGGGCCAATGCCGTGCGGCTTGAGCAGGTGCTCGTCAACCTCATCCGCAACGCCATCGACGCCACCGCCGAGGCGCCCGCAGCCGAATCGGCGATCGTGCGTGTGAGCGTCCAGCCCATCGAGAAATGGGTACGCATCACCGTGCGCGACTTCGGCCTGGGCATTCCCGCCGACGTGCTGCCGCGCCTGTTTGAGCCGTTCTTCACCACCAAGGACGATGGTCAGGGCCTGGGGTTGGGGCTGGCGATTTCGCTGGCGATTATCGAAGATTTTGGCGGCCGGCTCGAAGGTCGCAATGGCGGTGACGGCACGCCGGGCGCAGAATTCATCATCGAGCTTGAACGCGTTGTGAAACCCACATGACTGAACACGGTACGCCGGATTCTTCCCCCATTGACCACGCGCCCGTCTTCCTGATCGAAGACGATGACGTGGTGCGCCTGGGCTGCGAGCAAGCGCTCACGCTGGCGGATGTGCCCGTGCAATCGTTTGCCGATGCGGAAAGCGCGCTGGCTGCGCTTGCTACGCAAACGCCGGCCGTAGTCGTCACCGACGTGCGCCTGCCCGGCCGCGACGGCCTGGCCGTGCTGCGCGAGATGCTGCAGCACGACCGCCAGTTACCGGTCATCCTCATCACCGGTCATGGCGATGTGACGATGGCCGTGGCTGCCATGCGCGCCGGCGCCTACGATTTCATGGAGAAGCCGTTCCACTCCGAGCGCCTGGTTGACGTGGTGCGGCGCGCGTTGGAAAAGCGCAGGCTCACTTCCGAAAACCTGCGGTTGCGTGAAGCGCTGCAGGGCCGGCAGGCGTACCCGTTGATCGGCCAGAGCGCCGTCATGCAGAACGTGCGCCGGCTCGTCACCGCGCTGGCGCCGACCGATGCCGACATCCTCGTCACGGGCGAGACCGGCTCGGGCAAGGAAGTGCTCGCGCGCGCCATTCACGAAGGCAGCCGACGTCGCGGGCCGTTCGTTGCGCTGAACTGCGCGGCGTTGCCGGAATCCGTGTTCGAGAGCGAAATGTTCGGCCACGAGGCGGGCGCCTTCACGGGCGCCAACCGCCGCCGCATCGGCAAGATGGAATACGCAGATGGCGGCACGCTGTTCCTCGATGAAATCGAATCGATGCCGCTGTCGCTGCAGGCCAAGCTGCTGCGCGCGCTGCAGGAACGCAGCATCGAACGGCTGGGCAGCAACGCGAGCGTGCCGGTCAATTGCCGTGTTGTGGCCGCCGCCAAGGTTGATTTGAAGGAAGCATCCGATCACGGCAAGTTCCGCGCAGACCTGTACTACCGCTTGAATGTCGTGTCGATTGCGCTCCCTGCGCTGCGTCAGCGTGCCGAAGACATTCCGTTGCTGATGGCCCACTTTCTGCAGCAGGCCGCGGTGCGCTACGAGCGCGCCGCGCCGGATTGGTCTGCGCAGGACATGATGCGCTGGCAGCACCACGACTGGCCCGGCAACGTGCGCGAACTGAAGAACGTGGCGGAGCGCTTCTGCCTCGGATTGGACGATGGCCTGGTGGCGTCCGACGCGAGCCAGCACTCCCTGGCCGGCCGCATGATGGCGGTCGAACGCACCACCATCGAAGAAGCACTGCGCGCCACGGAGGGCAACGTTGCCCGCGCGGCCGACTTGCTCGCCGTGCCGCGCAAGACGCTGTACGACAAGCTCAACCGGCACGGCATCGAGCCGGACCGGTTCCGCAGTAGTTAGCGCAGCGAGGATTCGCCGATCCTGCGGCCACCCTGCGGCGGCCAGCACGTTGCTGCCAGCAGCACGGCCGCCACGGCGTAGATCGCTTCAGTCACGGCCAGCGGCAGCACATGCACCTGGTACAGCGCAGCGGGCAAGTCCGCCAGCGCATGCAGCACCACCGCCAGCACGACGATCACAAAACGCCGCTGGCGCACCGCGTGCCACACCACCAGCGTGAGCGTGAACTGGATCAACATCGCCGCAACACGCTCGCTCACCGCACCGAGGGCCAGCCACGGCGAGAGCTGCGCGAGCATGGCGTGAATCGTCCCCACCATGGCCGCGGCGCCGCTGGCCGCGAGACGCGATTCCAGCTCGCCGCGGTTGGCGGCAATGCCGAACATCACCATCTGCGCCTGCGATGCCGCACCGACCAGCCAGGCTTCGATGCCGGCGTGCCCGAGCGCGTACGCGACGGGTGTGGCGGCGTCTGCAGGCTTGCGCACGAGAAAGCGCAGGCCGATCCAGCGCCCGCTTTCCTCGAACAAACCGGCCATCAGCGCGCCGTAGATGACGAACAGCACGGGCATGCGCAGCCAATGCGCCGTGATCGGATTGAGCTGCAGCAGATACAGGTGCAGCGTGCGTTCCAGCACCAGCGCAAACACGACAAACACCGCCGCGCCCACGCCGATGTCGCGCCACGCCAGGCCAAAGCGCCGCCGTAGCCAGAACCACGCCGCGACGGGCACGCTTGCGATGAGCAAGGCCGCGACGGCGTGGGCAACGAGGGCAGGCAGGGCAACGGTGGGCATGGCGGATGGGGTAGTCGGGGCGATCGGGTTGGCGGCATGCTACCTGAGGGCGCAGGCGCGAGTCTTGCGGGCCAATTGTTACAATAGGTGCCTGCGGCAACAGTGCCGCTTCTTGGTTTCTTGATATGGCAGGACAGACGGTCGTGAAACGCATGATGTGGCGGTGGATCTGGATATGCAGTGTCGGCGTGGGCGCCCTCGGCCTGGCGGTGCCTGCCCAGGCTGCGCGCTGGCACCAATATCTGACGACGACGTCCGTCGTGGCTTCCATCGATCGCACGTCGCTGCGCTCGAACCGTACCGGTCACAAGACCTTTCTGGCCCGCACCGTGCTCAGGCGCAGCGAACGCCGCGCCCATGGGGCGCACTACCGGCCCGGCACGGTGATCCTCTCGCGCCAGGAGATCGACTGCCACCGCCAGCGCATTCGCCTGGTCGACTACGTGGTGCGCGGTCCCGACGGCGCCACGCTCGATACCGATACCGCAGCCGGCGCGCACTGGATGCGCATCCGCCCCGGTACGCTCGCTGCACGCTCCGCCGCCTACGTCTGCGGCCGTCGCTAGACGCCGCGGCGGCTCGACAATGCCGGGCGGGCATAGCACTATGGTGTCTGCCCTCCCACTAAACACGACACCGGACGCGAGGGGCGCCGGTGTCAGCCGACGGTCCGATGAAACTGACCCTGAAGTCGCAGGCGGCCATCATGGCGACCGTTATCAGCGTGACGGTGGTGAGCCTGTTCGGCTGGTCGCAACGCGAGCCGATCCGCCGCGAAGTGATGGCGCAGATCAAGGTGCAGCAGACAGCCTTGGTCAAGGAGTCGGCGGAAGACCTCCAGAAGCGCCTGGACACGTACCTGGGCGTGCTCGAACGCACCGCCCAGCAGATGCGCTCCGTGCGGTTCGACACGCCCGCGCAGGAAGCGGCGTTCTACCAATCCATCCAGCCGGCCAGCGGCCTGTTCGACGGCGTGTTCCTGGCCTCGGCTGAGGGCAAGGTGACAGCCGCGACGGTGCGCCGCGAAGGCGTGGTCGGCATCGACATTTCCGATCGGGATTATTTCAGGCAGGTCATGGTGGTTGACCAGCCGACAATCTCCGCGCCGCTGCGCAACCGCGTGGGCAGCGAGCCCATCGTCATCCTGGCCGCGCCCGTGCATGATCAGGACGGCAATCTCGTCGGGCTGATCGGCGCGTCGCTGTACCTGCTCAAGCCGAACTTTCTTGGCGACCTGCGCGACATGCGCGTGGGGCAGACCGGCCATGTCTACCTGGCGACGCGAGGTGACAACGCCGTCTATATCGTGCACCCCGAGGCCGACAAGACGCTCGCGCCGCTCGATGCCGATCCGACGGCGGCCGCGGCCTTCCGCGCAGACCCGGATGCGCTGCCTGAGCGTGGCGGCGACGTGGCCACCAGGCAAGACATCATCGCGGCCGGCTGGACCCTCGCTGCCGTGTTGCCCGGCGCCGAAGCCAACCGGCAGCTCTTCCTCATGCGGCAGCGTTTTCGCTGGTCGCTGCTGGTGCTGGCGGCGCTGATCGGCGTGTCGGTGTGGGCGGCGATGCTGTGGCTGCTGCGCCCGCTTGGCCGGCTGCATGCCGCCATGACGCAGCTCTCTGCCACGGACTTGCGCAATGCGCCGCCGCTTGAGCGGCTCGGTGCTTCAGCGGAAATCGACGCGGTGTCGACGGCGTTTCACAAGCTGATGGGCGAGGTCGTTCGCCAGCGCGCCGAACTGGAAGCCGTGAACGATGCCTCGCCACTCGGGTTGTTTCGCTCGGATGTGGACGGCCGGACTGTCTATACCAACGAGGCGTATCGCCGCCTGCTCGGTGCCACGCACGAAGAGGCACTGGCCGACGTGTGGCTTGCGCGCCTGCATCCGGACGACCGCGATGCCATCATGGCCGGCTGGCGCGATGCGCTCGCGCGGGGGGCCGGCTACCACGCCGAGCAGCGCGTGATCGTGCCGGGCCTTGGCGAGCGGTTGCTCGTCGTTACGACCGCGCCGGTGCGAGTGGACGGCGAGGCCGTGGGCCACGTTGGGGCCATGGAAGACATCACCGTGCGGGCACGGGCGGAACAGGCGTCGCGCGTGTTGACCAAGATCCTCGACTCCACCACCGACTTTGTTGCGCAGAGCGACATACAGGGCAACGTCACCTATATGAATCCGGCCGGCCGCCGCTTTGCCGGCATTGCGCTGGATGCCAATCTCCAAGGCCTGACCGTTGCGGATTTCTACCCACCCGAGACGATGGGCTGGCTGCGCGAGGTGGCCGTGCCTGCGGCGGCGCGCGATGGCGTCTGGATTGGCGAAACGACCGCGCGAGGTGCCGAGGGCCAGGTCGTACCGATCAACCACATGATCATTGCGCACCGCGATCCCGCTGGGCGTATGGAGTACTTCTCATCGGTCATGCGCGACGTCACGCAGGACAGGGCTGCCAAGGAGGCACTGCAGCGCAGCCGCGAAACGCTCCAAACCGTGACCGATGCACTGCCCGCGCTGGTGGCCTTCATCGACACCGACGAGCGCTTCCGCTTCCTGAATGCCGCCTACGAGAAGGCGTATGGACGAGCGGCCGCGAGCATGCTCGGACAGACGGTGCGTGAAGTCGTGGGTGACGATGCTTACAGCATCCTTCGCGATGCGCTGCGGCGCGCGCTGGGCGGCGAGACGATGGTCTTCGAGCGCGAACTCCGCGGCCGCGATCCGTACCGCTGCGAAGAGGTCAGCTACCTTCCGCAGTTCGACGCGCAAGGCCGCGTGGCGGGTGTGCATTCTGTCACCCTTGATATCACGGAGCGCAAGAAACAGGAGCTGCGCCTGCGCGCGCTCACCACCACCGACCACCTCACGGGCCTGGCCAACCGCGCCGGCTTTGAAGAGCGCTTGCTGGCGGCGCTCGACCAGGCGCGTGTGAATGGTTCCACCGGCGCACTGCTGCTGGTCGACCTTGACGGCTTCAAGGTCGTCAACGACACGTACGGGCACGCTCTGGGCGATGCCCTGCTGCGTACCTTCGCGCAGCGTCTGGCGCGGGCCGTGCGCCCGTACGACGGCGTGGCGCGGTTTGGCGGTGACGAGTTCGCCGTCATCCTGGAGCACCTGTCGCACCCGGACGACGCGAAGACGGTTGCCGCCAATATCCTGGCCGCATGCAACAAGCCGTTTCGCCTGCGCGAAGCGATGGTGCAGGTGGGCGCGAGCATCGGTATCGCGACCTTTGACGCGCGCACATTGGCGCAGAGCGTCGTCTTCGAAGCTGCCGACGAAGCGTTGTACGAAGCGAAATCGCGCGGCAAGGGCCTGTTTGTCAGCGCCGACGAGCTATCGGCGGGCTGATTTTCGCAGTGCCGCAAGGCACGCAGAAACGGGTACGCTCCACGTCGATTTGACGGTATTGCGCAGGCAATATTGCGGCGCAACATCGGCCCTCCAGGCCGGGCGGCGGACAATCCCCTATCGCACGGTCGTGCGCTTTCCGGTAAAGTCCGGCGACTGACTGCACGCGCCGGCGACCCCGGCGCGGCGCACAAGAGCGCTGTACCCATGGCGCCTTCGCTTCACACTCCGACGCACTCCCGGTGCACGCATGCCCGATCCGGCATCGCTCGCCCGGCAGGTCTTCCGCTGTTTCGCCAACGTTGTTTGTCTTCGTGGCGCGAACGCCGGCAGGCGAGCGTCCGGACGCGATGCAGGGCGCATGCGGGGGAGCGACGGTGTTGGGCCAGCGCATCTTCGAGACGCATCGCATTCAAGCAATCGCGACGGACAAACAAGGAGCAGGTTCGCATGAAAAAAATGATCAAACGGCTGCTGTTGACGGCAGTGGCTGCGGGGGCGGCAATCGCAACGGGCACGACTTTCGCGGCCCAGGACATCAAGATCGGTGTGGCCGAAGCGCTGTCGGGCGGCGCAGCCCAATACGGTGTGGCCATCCGCAACGGCTTCCAGCTGGCTGCTGATGAGATCAACGCCGCAGGCGGCATCAACGGCAGCAAGATCGCGCTGGTGATCGAAGACGAGCAGGGCAAGAAGGAAGAAGCCATCAACGTCTTCAAGAAGCTGATCTTCCAGGACAAGGTGGCGATGGTGTTCGGCCCCACGCTGTCCAACTCGGCACAGGCGGCGGACCCGATTGCGCAGGGGTCCAAGACGGTTGCCTTTGGCACTTCCAACACCGCAGATGGCATCACCAGCATCGGCGACTACGTCTTCCGCAATTCCGTGACCGAAGCCGACGTGCTGCCGGCCACGATCCAGACCGTTGTGAAGAAGGCCGGCGTGAAGAAGGTGGCCGTGCTGTACGGCAACGACGACGTCTTCACCAAGAGCGGCTACGACAACTTCAAGAAGGCGCTTGAAGACCTGAAGATCCCGGTGACGACCACCGAAACATTCGCCAAGGGCGATGTCGATTTCAAGGCCCAGCTCACCAAGATCAAGGCGACGAACCCGGACGCGATCGTACTGTCCGCGCTGATTGCGGAGGGTGGTCCGATCATGGTGCAGGCGCGCCAGCTTGGCCTGAACGTGCCGGTCATCGGCGGCAACGGCATGAACTCGGTCAAGGTGTTCGACCTGGCCAAGGACAAATCCGACAACCTGTGGGTGGGCAGCCCGTGGTCGATCGAGAACCACACGCCCGAGAACAGCAAGTTCATCACCGCCTACACCGCCAAGTACAAGGCAGCGCCGGATCAGTTTGCGGCGCAGGCGTATGACGCCATGTACATCGCGAGCAAGGCGCTGAAGACGGTCAAGTTCAGCGGCAACCTCGAAGCCGACCGCAAGGCGATTCGCGATGCACTGCCGGCAGTCAAGCACACCGGCGCGACGGGCGCGTTTGCCTTCCGCCAGGTCACCGCGCGTGGCAAGCCGGCCGGCTACGACGCCGTGCAGACGCCGATCGTGAGCGTGACCAAGAACGGCAAGTACACGATCGAGAAGTAATCTTCGGTTCTCGTTGAAACCCTTTGAACGAGACAGGCGGGGCGTAGCTAAACCTACGCCCCATCGTTTTTTTTGTGGCTGCCTGGTGACTGCTTTGGTCTCGTCCGGCCGCACCTCACTCTGATTCATCATGCTGGAACAGCAACTCGTCAATGCGCTGTCGCTCGGCTGCGTGTATGCGTTGTTCGCCCTGGGATTCACGCTGGTTTTCGGCATCCTGGGCGTGATCAACCTGTCGCACGGCGCGGTCTTCATGCTCGGTGCCTATGCGGCGCTGCAGGTCGTTCTCCACTTCGAACTGCCGCTGTGGGCGGCGCTGGCCGTCGGCTTTGTCGTGAGCGGTGTGGCCGGTCTCATCATCGACATCCTGCTGCTGCGCCCGCTGCGCCGCCGCAACGCGCCGCACCTGATTCCGATGATCGCCACCATTGGCGCGGGCATCGCCATCAACAACGCCATGCAAGGTGTGTTCGGGGCGGAGAACCTGCGCTTCCCGGCCGGGCTCGTGTCGGATGCCTCGCTGGACCTGGGCGGCATCCACCTCACGCCGCTGGAGCTGGGCATCATCGTGCTGTCGTTCGCGCTGATGGCGGCGCTCATGCTGCTGCTCAAGCGCACGCAACTCGGCCGCGCGCTGCGGGCGATTGCGGAGTCGCCCAAGGCCGCGGCGCTGCTCGGCATCAATGTCGAAGGGCTGTTCCTGCTGACCTCGTTTGCGGCGGCCGCGCTGGGCGGGTTGTCGGGCGTGCTGATCGGCCTGTACTCCAACGCCGTGTTCCCGCTGATGGGCCAGCCGATGCTGCACAAGGGCATCGCGGTCATCATCCTGGGCGGCCTGGGCGACATTCGCGGTGCGATGCTCGGCGGGCTGTTCCTCGGGTTTGCCGAGGTGCTGTCGGTGGCCTACATCGGCTCGACCATGCGCGACGCGGTGGCGTTCGGTCTGCTGTTCCTGATCCTGCTGGTGCGGCCGCAAGGGCTGTTCGGCAAGGTGCTGGAACGCAAGGCATAAGGAGACCGACATGGAATGGTTCGACAACTTCTGGTCGGTCTACAGCAACCTGGTGCTCACGCTGGGTATCAATGCTTTGCTGGCGCTGTCCATTTACCTCACGCTGTCGTGCGGCCTGCTGGCGATGGCGAACGCGGCTTTCATGGGCATCGGCGCGTACACCTCCGCACTGCTGACGATGAATGCCGAGATGCCGTTCTCGGTCGCGCTGCTGGGCGGCATGGCGGCACCGGCCGTGGTGGCCGTCGTCATCGGCCGGCCGACGCTGCGTCTTTCGGGCGTCTATCTGGCCATGGCCACGCTTGGTTTCGGCGAAGTCGTGCGCGTGCTGATCCTGAATACCGAGAACTGGACCGGCGGCGCGCTGGGCCTGAACGGCATTCCTCAATTGACCCAGTGGTGGCATGTGGCGGTGGCCGTGTTGGCCACGCTGTTCGTGCTGGCGCGCATGCGCCGCTCGAAGGTCGGCCGCGCATTCGAGGCCATCAAGGAAGACGAAACCGCTGCGGGCCTCATGGGCATCAACGTGTCGGGCGCCAAGCTGCTGGCGTTTACGCTGGGCGCGGCCATTGCCGGGCTGGCGGGCGCACTCAACGCGCACCTGACGTTCTTCATCGGCCCGAACGAATTCGGCTTCGACCGCGGCGTGGAAATTCTCACGATGACGATTTTGGGCGGCACCAACGGCCTGACGGGCCCGGTGCTCGGCAGCCTGATCCTGTCGCTGCTGCCGGAGTTGTTGCGTGCGTTCAAGGATTTCCGACTGGTCATCAACGGCTTGATCCTGATGGTGATCGTGCTGTTCCTGCCCAAGGGCATCTGGGACCCGGCGCGTTTCGCGCGCTGGTTTGGCGTGAAGCGCGGCGGCACCATGCCTGGCACGGGCGCCACCCCGGCTGCTTCCAATGAATCGCACTGAGGCCGCCATGCTCAAACTCACATCCATTTCCAAGCGCTTTGGCGGCCTGTCGGTCTTGCAGGACGTCAACATTGACGTGCCGCAAGGCAGCATCTTCGGCTTGATCGGCCCGAACGGCGCCGGCAAGACGACGGTGTTCAATCTGATCACCGGCCTGCTCGCACCCACGGGCGGGGCGCTCACGTTCAATGGCGAGAACCTGGTCGGCAGAAAGCCGCACCAGATCACGCAGATGGGCATCGCACGCACGTTCCAGAACATCCGCATCTTCAAGGAGATGACGCTGCTGGAGAATGTCGTGGTGGGCATGCACCGGCATCTCGACTACGGTGCGCCGGGCCTGCTGCTCTCGCTGCCAAAGTACCGCGCGGCCGAGCGGCGCGCGCGCGACCGTGCGCTGGAGCTGCTCTCGTGGGTCAAGCTCGACCACAAGGCGCATGACATTGCCGACAACCTCTCGTACGGCGACCAGCGCAAGCTTGAACTCGCGCGGGCCTTGGCCACCGAGCCCAAGCTGCTGCTGCTCGACGAGCCCGTCGCCGGCATGAATACCGGCGAGAAGGTCGACCTGATGGCCGAGATCGAAAACATCAAGGCGCGTGGCTACACGATCTTCATGATCGAGCACGACATGCGTTTCGTGATGGGCCTGTGCGAGCGCATTGCCGTGCTGAACTTCGGCCGCATCATCGCAGAGGGGCCGCCAGAGGCGATCCGCAACGACCCGCAAGTCATCGAGGCGTATCTGGGCCGCGATGACGACGATGAAGCGACCGGCGATGCCGCGCAGAAGGAGACGGCATGACCACGTTGCTGGAAGTGAAAGGGCTGGATGTGTCGTACGGGCACATCGCAGCCGTCAAGGGCATCGACTTTGCGCTCAAGGCGGGCGAGATCACCTCGCTGGTCGGTGCAAACGGGGCGGGCAAATCGACCACGCTGCTGGCGCTCTCGGGCCTGATTCCGAAGTCGCAGGGCAACGTGCGCGGCCAGATCCTGTTCGAAGGCGAAGACGTCACGCAGTGGTCGGCCCACAAGCGTGTGGAGCGCGGCATCGTGCAGGTGGCAGAAGGGCGGGCCACGCTCACCACCATGACCGTGCGCGAAAACCTGGAGCTGGGCGCCTATACACGAAACGCGCGCAAGGACCGCGGCCAGATCGCCTCCGACCTGGAGCGCGTGTTCCACCTGTTCCCGCGCCTGAAGGAACGCATCGACGGCTTGGCGGGCAACCTGTCGGGCGGCGAGCAGCAGATGCTGGCCATCGGCCGCGCGCTGATGGCTCGCCCGCGCGTGCTGCTGCTGGATGAACCGTCGATGGGCCTCGCGCCGATCATCGTGCAGGAGATCTTCCGCATCCTGCGCACCATCAATGCCGAGGGCCTGACGATTTTCCTGGTCGAGCAGAACGTGCGCCAGGCGCTGAAGATCGCGCAACACGGCTACGTATTGGAAACCGGCGAGATCGTGCTGGCCGACAGCGGCAAAAACCTGCTGGGCAATCCGCGCGTGCTCGAAGCCTACCTGGGCGGCTGAGTGTTCCGAACGCGCCTCGGCATGCAATATTGCCGAGGCGTAAGAACCGTATATCCATTGGGTTTGCGGTTCTTTTTCACCCGAAAGCGTACCCGTTTCTGCGTACGCTCAAAACCCCGTCAACACGTGTCGCTGTGCGTCGAACAACGCGATCAACGCGTCGGCCACAGCCCGCACGCGCGGTGATCGTCGAACGTCGGGGTGGATCACCAACCAGATTTCTCGATGCAGCGCGGGGTCGTCGACGGGCAATCGACGCAAAAGCGTACCCGTTTCTGCGGGCGCGCCGAGCAGGTGCGGGAGCGCGGCGACACCCAGTCCGGCCAACGCTGCCTGGTGCATTGCTGCCAGATCACTGCAGCGCAAGACCACGCGACGTTCGCCTGCGTAGTTGTCCAGCCAGCGCTGCTGCGGCACGTGGCGCAGGTTGTCGTCGTAGCCGATGAATTCCCATTCGGATTCGGGGCGTGCGAGCACTTCTGCGGTGGCGTACAGACCATAGCCGAGGTCGCCCAATGGCCGTGTCGCTAGGGCAGACGACGTCGGGCGCGACAAGCGCACCGCCAAGTCAGCTTCGTGCGCCATCAGGTTGGCGTTGCGCTTTTCACCCAGCAGCACGAGGTCGATGCCAGGCCATTGCCGGCGCAGGGTCGCCAGGTTTGGCGCGATGATATGGCTGGCCACCGTGGGCGGCGCGGAGATACGCACCGTCCCGCGCAAGCTACCGGCCCCGGCGGCTGCACGCGCAAAGCCGGCGGCTTCCTGCTCCATGCGTTCAGCGCGCTCGGCCAGCGCGTTGCCTTCGGCGGTCAAACGCCAGCCGCGCGGCAGGCGGTCGAACAGGCGCACGCCCAACGATTGCTCCAAGGCATCGGCACGCCGCGCCACCGTGGTGTGTTCCACCGCCAGCCGCCGTGCTGCGGCTGACAAGCTGCCTTCGCGCGCCAGCACGAGAAAGTAGCGCACGTCATCCCACTGCAAGGAAGAAGAAGGTTCGGCCGCTGCCGCACGCGCAAGCGCACGCACTTTCTTCGGCCGGTCTGAGCTTTTTTGCACAGAAGATGGTCAGTTTTTGTGAATTCCCGGGTGATTCTGAACGGATTACGCTTGTTTTACAACGTGACGAACGTAGTACCCGTCATCGATGAATCCCAAAAGCGTACCCATTTCTGCGAGGACATTTGCTATGCATGCCAAGGTGATCCAACTCCGCGAACCAGGACCGGCATTGGGTTTGCGGCCCGCCAGCCTGATGTTGCCGCCGCCCGCACCAAACGCGTTGACGGTGCGGCACACCGCCATCGGCGTGAACTTTGTCGATGTGTATCACCGTGCCGGGTTGTATCCGGTGCCGGCATTTCCGGCGGTGCTCGGTGTTGAGGGCGTTGGCGTGGTGGAAGCCGTGGGTACGGATGTACGCGGCTTTGTGGTTGGCCAGCGCGTGGCCTGGGCCGGCCTGATGGATGGCGCGCCCGGCGGCTACACCAGCCACCGCAACATCCCGGCCGAACGCGCGATTGCCTTACCCGATGCGCTGGATGACGAAACCGTGGCCGCCACGTTGGTGCGCGGCATCACCGCACACATGCTGCTGACGCGGGTACGGCAGGTGAGCGCCGGCGATACGGTGCTTGTGCACGCGGCAGCCGGCGGTCTGGGCGTATTGCTGGTGCAGTGGGCCAAGCGCCAGGGTGCGCACGTGATCGGCACGGTTGGCAGCGAAGCCAAGGCCGCCGTCGCCATTGGGCACGGTGCGGACCACGTCGTGCTGTATCGCCAGCAAGATGTGCGCGACGCCGTGCTGCAACTCACTGGTGGAGAAGGCGTCGACTACGTGATCGACGGCGTTGGCGGCGCGATGCTGCCGGCCTCGTTGGCGGTGACGCGGCCGTTCGGGATGGTGGCTAGCATCGGTCAGGCGGGCGATGTCGGCAACGCGCAAACGAACGTCGTCGATCTCGCGGCGCTTGGGCCCGCGCGCTCCATTGCGCTGGCGCGGCCAGGCGTGTTCCGTTACATGGCCGATCTGTCGAACTACCGGACGGGGGCACAGGCAGCATTGCAGCGCATGCTCGATGGCGTGCGCGTGCCGGTGGGCGGTACCTATGCACTCGAAGATGCGGCCGCCGCGCACACCGCGCTGGAGGCCGGGCAGACCTCGGGTGCGTTGCTCCTACGCCCTTGAGAACCCTGCGCGGCGCAGGGTTTCCATGCAAAGCGTACCCATTTCTGCGGGACGCTCGGCGTTGTTGTTTCACGTTGCCGGGTCTCGTGTTTCGAAGGTGTCACCTCATCCGATAAGGAGCCATCGCATGCTGTACCTGATTCTTTTCAACTACACCGCACCGCTCAAAGCACTCGACCGCGTGCTGCCTGCGCACCGCGCGCATCTCGATGCCCACTATGCGAGCGGCCACTTCCTGATGTCGGGGCCGTTCTTCCCGCGTGAGGGCGGCGGCATCCTGGCGCGTGCCGGTTCTCGCGAAGAGATCGACGCCATCCTCGCGCGCGACCCTTTCGTGATCGAAAACCTCGTGCAGGCGCGCGTCATTGCCTGGGACCCGAATCGTCGCAGCGCAGACGTACCGCAGGCGTGGTTGCCAGACGCCGTGGTTGCGACATCGACCTAAAACCGGTGCGGCGCCGCCGCTATCATGTCGATCCGTCCTGATGTGAATCGACATGACCGACACGCCGCCGCCTCAACCGGATATGCCGCGCCAGCCATGGTGGCGGCGCGCGATTGCCCGACTGCCCTTCGGTCGCGAGCATCTGGTGTTCGTGATTGCCGGCGTGATCGGCTGCGCGGGCGCCTTGTCGACGATCCTGTTTCGCGAGTGCCTGCGTCATCTGCAATGGTGGTTCTCGGGTACGGACCAAGGATTGGTGGCTACGGCGCGGGCGCTGCCTTGGTGGGCGCGCCTGCTGGTGCCGACCGTGGGTGGACTGCTGGCAGGCATCACCTTGCAGGTGGGCCTCAAGTGGATCCCGCGCAAAGGCGCTGAAGACTATATGGAGGCCATTGCGGTGGGCGATGGCGTGCTCAGCGCGCGGCAGAGTTTGGTACGCAGTGCGTCGTCGTTGTGCTCGGTGGCCAGCGGCGCGTCGATCGGGCGCGAAGGGCCGATGGTGCAACTGGCAGCAATGTGCGGCTCGCTGGTCGGCCGCGTGCTGCGGCACTGGACGCCCGTACCAGTCGAGCAATTGCGTCTGCTGGTGGCATGCGGCGCGGCTGCTGGCATCACCTCTGCTTACAACGCGCCCATCTCGGGCGCCGTGTTCGTCTGCGAAATCGTGTTCGGGGTCATCACCACGGCGACGCTGGGGCCGCTGCTGGTGGCGGCGGTCACCGCCGACATCGTGGTGCGCCAATTCTTCGGCTATGGGGCCGTCTACGAGATGCCGCACTTCGATTTCGTTTCCGGCTGGGAAGTGCTGACGTATCTGGGCCTGGGTCTGGCGGCGGGGATGGTGGGACCACTGCTGCTGGGTTTGATTGACCGCGCGCGCGACGCGTTTGCACAGACCAAGCTGCCGCTCACGCTGCAATTGGCCGCTGGCGGATTGATTGTCGGTGCGTTGTCCACGGGCGTGCCCGAGGTCTGGGGCAACGGCTACAGTGTGGTCAATGCCTTTCTGCACGAACCTTGGCTGTGGCAGACGGTGGCGCTGGTGCTGATCTGCAAGGTGGTGGCGACGGCGTCGAGCGCGGGCTCGGGTGCAGTGGGTGGTGTATTCACGCCCACCCTCTTCTGTGGCGCGGCGCTGGGGTTGCTTTACGGCACGGGCATGCACGCGCTGCTGCCGGATGCGGCGCCGGTGCCCGTCAGCTACGCGGTGGTCGGCATGGGGGCACTGCTGGCCGCCACCACGCATGCACCGCTCATGTCGATCCTGATGATCTTCGAGATGACGCTGTCCTACCAGGTGGTGCTGCCGCTCATGTTGGCCTGCATTACCGGCTATGTGACGGCACATGCAGCGGGTGCGCCGTCGGTGTATGCGCGCGCGCTGGCGCGCAATCGTCAGGACGCAGGAGACGACGCCCAGCACCTTCCAGCGCCATCAGACGGCACGCAGAAATAGGTACGCTTTGCCGGTTGGGGCTGCGCCCTCGAAATCTTTCGGGATGGCAAGCTTGCCGTGTCAGCGCCACACCGGAGACGGCGCGACGCAACAAATGCCGGAACCGTCGGTTCGGCTTAGCGACCCGAACGGCGATACAACTCGGCCATCATGCCGCAGCTTTCCACGTGCAGCGCGACGGCGCGGCTGGCTTCACGGCGCACGATTTGCCAGAAACGGGCGAAACGCGAGGCGGGAGCGGCTTTGAGAGCGACGGTGTTCATGGCGATTCCTTCTGAAGACTGATTTAGGGATAACCCCAATAGGGAATACCCGAATGTTAGTCCGAATATTGCGCCGCAGCAATTTGGATTCGCCAGTGTCGCCTCATCACCACATTGGGGTGGCTAACCCGCCACTCTGCTGACCGTGCCGGGGTTGCCATCCACGCGGATGGTCTCGCCGTCTTTCAACTGGGCCCGGATGCCGGGCACGTTCACCACCGCCGGAATCCCGAACTCGCGCGCCACGATGGCACCATGCGACAGGTAGCCGCCGGTCTCCATGACCAGTGCGCCGGCCTTCAAGAAGAGCGGCGTCCACGCGGGGTCGGTACTGGGCGCGACCAGGATGTCGCCGGCTTGCAGCGCCGTGCCGGCGGCAGCGTGGTCGACCAGCCGTGCCAGCCCCTGTGCCGAGCCTGCGCCGACGGCTGTGCCGCTCCAGGCGTCTGCGGCCAGGGCGATCGGCACAGTGGCCGCGACCGGCACCTCCCCATGTTCGGCGATGATGTCCGGCTCCTGCGCAGCAGCCCAATCGTTCAATTGCCGGCGGCGTTCACGCGCACGCTGGGCCGCAAAGCGCAGCGGCAATGCGCCGGTGCCTGCAGCCACGCATTCGTCCAGTGTCAGGTTGAAGATGTCTTCCGGCGCATCGAGTCCATCCTTGCCGACCAACCTGTCCGCCAGCTTCAGCAGGCCGATGCGCAGCGCTTCCAGATACGCCACGAGCGCGCTGCGCGCGGCCTCCCGCTGATTGCTGTCACGCACGGCACCCTTGAGCATGCCCCGCACGATCGGCCGCACCCAGCACGGCAGACGTTCCCACGCTCGCTCAGACGCCGTCTGCTGCCTTTGCCGCCCCGCCCTGGCATCGGTGCCGATCAGGCCGACCACGAGGTCGAGCAAGTAGTCCGGTTGCTCGCGCCAGCGCGGGTGGCGGAAGTAGCTCTCTTCAATGGCGCGGTGGCCATAGCGCTCCACGAACGTACTGAAGTGCAGGCGGAACGGGCTGCGCGCCGGCAGTTGCTGCGTCCACTGCGTGCCGATGCGTCTGTCGCCGCGAAGCCAGGCGAGCGCTTCGGTATCGGTGGCGACCGTTTGTGCCAGCGCCATCAGGTCATGGCTCTGCTGTGCGGTGACGCTGGGTTCTGTGCCGGCCATGAGCGCGGCGGCCAGCGCGTGGCCCTCGCCGGGGCACTGTTTTTCGATCACGTCGACCAGCCCCGAAACGGCGCCGCCCGCCGAGCCCTGCAGGAAGAACAGGCTGTCTGCGCGGCGCACAATGTTGAAGCGCTCGCGCAGGCAGGTGGCCAGCTCGGCGGTCGCTTCCGGCCACGCGTCTTCACGCCATTGCGCGGCTTGCTTGCGGGCCCGGTTCAGATCGCTCTGCGCATGGCGGCGCGCAGCGCCTGCTCTCAATAGATATCGCACGAGCCGTGCGCCTCGCGCCAGCCGCTGCGCCCACGTGGTGCGGGGCAGCGCAATCTCGGGCTGCGTGCCGCCCAGCATGCGGTTGATGGCATCGGGCGCAATGCCGAACGCGTCAAACGCCTCCCACTGCATCAACGAAACATCCAGGTACACGTGGCCGCCGAAGAGCCTGGCGCGCTCCAGGCCCGGCAGTAGCGAGTAGCCCGCAAGCGAGTACGCCAGCGTCAGCATCCGGTTGGCCGCGTGGCCATAGAGCGCCCAGTCGATGGGCGACAGCGGCGAAGGGAACACCTCGCGCGTGTTGCCGCGCGTCCAGAACGTCGGCTGGGTCTGCAGGGCGGGGTAGGTGCAGCGGGCGGCCGTGGTGATCGGGCGCGCCTGCACGCTCCAGAAGCGCTGTCCGTCCCAGACCCATTCGATGTCGTAGCGGGGCTGGGCAAAGTCGAGCGCGCGGGCCGTGTCGCGTGCAACCGTGGCCAAGGCGATGAGCTGCGCGTCGTCCAGCACGGCACGGCGGGCGTCTTCGGTCGCGGTGTCGGCGAGTGCCGTGCCGCCTTCGGCCAGCGCGCGCGTCACGCGGCGCTTGGTGCCGATCTGGCGTTCGATCACGCGCAGCGTGTCGTCTTGCGGCGCCACTTCCAGCCGGTCGACGTCGCCATCGGCGTGGCCGCCCACCAGCGCTTCGCCCAGGCCCCAGTGCGCGTTGATGACGATGTGGTCATCGCGGCCGGTCAGCGGGTCGCCTGTGAACGCGATGCCTGCGGCCACCGCCGGCAACATCGGCATGATGACCACGGCCATCGCCAGGTCGGCGGTGTCGATGCCAAAGCGCTCGCGGTATGCCAACGCTTGCGGTGCGTGCGCCGAGTCCCACACGGCGCGTACCGCTTCTGCCAGCGCCTGCGCGCCGATGACGTTCAGGCGTGTTTCGTGGATGCCCGCGAACGAGCGTTGCGCGGAATCCTCCTGCGGCGCGGACGAGCGCACGGCCAGTGGCGCGTTCTGCCAGCCGCGCGCCGTCAGCGCTTCGGTGATGGCAGCCAGCACGGCGTCGGGCACGCCATCTCCGCGACTGCGCCCGCGGCTGGCATCTGCCACCAGCACAAAACCATCGGGCACCGGCACGCCGAGCATCGCCATCCGTCCAAGCTGCCAGCCTTTGCCGCCGGCCACTGCGGCGCCGGCCGCCGCCGCAGCCGGCCAATCGAGCACGAGCGTGTTCATCACGCCTCCTTGCGCGCCACGCCGTGCAGGAACAGATCGATGACCGCGGAGAAGCCCGCGTGCAGGTCGATGTCCGGACGCGCAAGCCAGCGCATCAGCGCACCGAGGTACAAGTACTCGAACAGCCCCGCGAGGTGCTCCGCATCGAGCCGCGTGTCGAGTTCGCCCGAGTGCTGCGCTGTGTCAATGAGTGCCATGAACACCGCTTCGAGCCCGCTGCGCTTGTCTGCGTCACGGTCGCGGGCAGCCAGGTCGGCGCTGGCAAAGCGGTAGCGGAAATACGCGGCCAGATAGGGCCGGCGCACGTTGCACCAGTCGGCCGAGGCGGACAGCAGCACCGCCAGGCGCGAGGCGAAATCCGGCTGTGCCTCGATCTGCCCACGCAATTGCGCGCCGCCTGCCGCCAGCTCGGCGTGGAACTGGTGCGCCAGCAGGGCTTCCTTGACTGGAAAGTGGTTGTACAGCGTGCCCTTGGACACATCGGCCTGCGCGGCAATCTGCTCCATCGTCACGGCGTCGTAACCGTGCTGCTCGAACAGGGAAAAGGCCGTGGCCGCCAGGTGGTCCAGCGTCTGGATGCGCTTGCGTTCGCGGCGGCCGGCTTCGATGGGGGACGGACTGGACGACATGGTGGGCTCGCTATTATTAAACGAGGTGCAATTTTATACGTCGTTCAAAAATATGTGCAAGCGGGAACCCGTCTGTAGAATCAGCCCATTCCCACGGCAACCTCTCGACAGGACCGACCATGTCTGCACTGCGCACGCTGTATCCGCCCATCGAACCGTATGAAACCGGCATGCTCGACGTGGGCGATGGCCACACGATCTACTACGAGCGCGTCGGCACGCCCGGCGCCAAGCCGGCGGTGTTCCTGCACGGCGGGCCGGGCGGCGGGGTTTCGGCAGACCACCGCCGCGTGTTCGATCCGGCACGCTACGACGTGATGCTGTTCGACCAGCGCGGCTGCGGGCGGTCAACGCCGCACGCGGGCCTGGAGGCGAACACCACTTGGCACCTTGTGGCCGATATCGAACGACTGCGCGCCATCGCCGGTGCGGACCGTTGGCTTGTCTTCGGCGGCTCGTGGGGCTCGACGTTGGCGCTCGCTTACGCGCAGAAGTCTCCGCAGCATGTGAGCGAACTGGTGCTGCGAGGCATCTACACCGTCACGCAGGCCGAGCTGCGCTGGTACTACCAGTACGGCGTGTCGGAGATGTTCCCCGAGAAATGGGCACGCTTTCAGGCACCGATTCCGGAGGCCGAGCGCGGCGACATGATTGCGGCCTATCGCAAAGTGCTGACCGGCAACGACACCGCCAAGCAGATCGAAGCTGCCCGCGCGTGGAGTGTGTGGGAAGGCGAGACCATCACACTGTTGCCCGACCCCGCCAACAGCGCCAAGCACGCCGACGACCATTTCGCGCTGGCTTTCGCGCGGCTGGAGAACCACTACTTTACGCACCAGTGCTGGCTGGAAGAGGGCCAGTTGCTGCGCGAGGCGCACAGGCTGGCAGGTATTCCCGGCGTGATCGTGCATGGACGCTACGACATGCCGTGCCCTGCGCGCTATGCGTATGCGCTGCATCAGGCGTGGCCGGATTCGGACTTCCACCTGATCGAAGGTGCCGGCCATGCGTGGTCCGAACCGGGCATCCTCGATCAGCTGCTGGCCGCAACGGACCGCTTTGCCGGCAAGTAACCCATGACGGATTCCGCCGACCTGCGCTTCCTGCTCGCCATCCGGGACAACGGCAGCCTGGTGGCGACGGCGCGGGCGCTGGACCTGACGCCATCGGCCGTGTCGCAGCGCCTGCAGCAGCTGGAGAAGAAGCTGGGCACACGGCTGATCGACCGCACCGCGCGCAGCCTGCGCTTTACGCAAGAGGGCGCGCTGCTGTGCGAGCGTGGAGCAGAGCTGATCCGCCAGCTCGATGCACTGTCGGAGGATTTGCACACGCGCCGGGGCGGCCTCGTGGGCACGCTCAAGGTGAATGCGCCGCTGGGGTTTGGGCGGCGCTACGTGGCGCCCATCATTGCGGATTTCCAGCAGCAGCATCCTGATGTCGACATCGAACTGGCGCTGTCCGATGCACCCCTTGTCGAGGCGGCGGACCGCTTTGATGTGGTGGTGCATATCGGCGCATTGCAGGTGTCGAATCTGGTCGGCCGTGCGATTGCGCCGAACGCACGCTTTGTCTGCGCGTCGCCCGCGTTTGTGAAGCGCTTCGGCCTGCCGGAAACGCCCGATGACCTTGCCGCGCTGCCTTGCATCGTGCTGCGCGAGAACAAGGAAGATGTGTCGCTCTGGCACTTCAGCAAGGGCCGCACGAGCCGCAGCGTGCGCGTGCCCAGGGCGCTCATCTGCAACGACGGCGATGTCATCCGCCAGTGGGCATGCGAGGGGCGCGGCGTGATTCTGCGCTCGGAATGGGATGTCGCCGACGACCTGCGCGCAAGCCGACTCGTGCGATTGCTGCCCGGCTGGAAGGCGCCGGACGCCAACGTGATCGCGCTCACGCACAACCGCGCGGGGTTGCCGCAACGCACGCGTCACTTCATGCAGGCGCTGCAAAGCCGTTTCAAGCCGCAGCCGCCGTGGCGCGCGTGATGTAGTGATACTGAATCTTAGATTCAAGCCAGCTTCACCAAAAGCCGGTGCGGGGTACCTACAATCGGCTGCACCGATCCCTACCGATTTGCAGGTGACCAGCGTGAACGTTTCCACCGCCTCCACCGTTTCTCCCGACACCGGCTATCCCAAGGCCATCCTGTTCGATCTCCTGACCGCGTTGCTCGATTCGTGGTCGCTCTGGAACCGCGCTGCCGGCTCCGCACAGGCAGGCCGCACGTGGCGCGCCGAGTATCTGCGGCTGACGTACGGCTGCGGCACGTACGTTCCTTATGAAGCGATGGTGCGGCAGGCCGCGCAGAACGTCGGCTTGCCGGCTTCCGCGCCCGAAGCGCTGGAAGCGAACTGGTTGCAGCTCGCACCGTGGAGTGGCGCTGCGCAAGCGCTGGCCCAGCTCCAGCCGCGCTGCAAGCTGGCCGTGGTCACCAACTGCTCGGAACGGCTGGGCCGGCAAGCCGCCGCGCTGTTGCCGATCACGTGGGATGTCGTCATCACGGCCGAGCAGGCGGGCGTGTACAAGCCCGACCCGAAGCCGTATCGCATGGCCCTCGAGCAACTTGGCGTAGACGCGGCCGACGCGGCATTTGTGGCGGGCTCCAGCTACGACATGTTCGGCACGGCGACCGTCGGCCTGCGCACGTATTGGCACAACCGGATCGGCCTGACGCCCGTGGAGGGCGCCCAGTTGCCGGAGATCACCTCGCCCACACTGGACGACCTGCTGCCTTGGGCCCGCCGTTTTGCCGCATGAGGATGCAGCCATGACCACCGACACACACGTGATTGACACCATCGACACGCCCGCAGCGTTGATCGACCTGCCGCGCATGCAGCACAACATCGCCCGCATGCAGCACCGCATGAACGCGCTGGGCGTGAAATTCCGCCCGCATGTGAAGACCACCAAGTGCCTCGACGTCGTGCGCGCACAGGTGGCGGCGGGCGCGCAGGGCATCACCGTATCGACGTTGAAGGAGGCCGAGGCCTTCTTTGCCGCCGGTATCAAGGACATCCTGTACGCCGTGGGCATTGTCGCCACCAAGCTGCCGCGTGCGATGGCGCTGCGCAAGCGTGGCTGCGATCTCAAGCTCGTGGTTGACAACGCCGAGGCCGCCCATGCGGTCGTCGACTACGCCCGCACACACGGCGAGCGCTGCGAAGTGTGGATCGAAGTCGATACCGATGGGCACCGCTCCGGCATCACGCCCGAGCAGGACGCGCTGCTGGAAGTCGGCCGCATCCTGAAAGACGGCGGCATCGACGTGGGCGGCGTGATGACGCACGCCGGCTCCAGCTACGATCTGAACGACCGCGCCGCGCTGGCTGCACTGGCCGAGCAGGAGCGCGCCGGTTGCGTGCGCGCGGCGCAGCGCTTGCGGGATGTTGGCGTGCCGTGTGCGGCGGTGAGCGTGGGCTCGACGCCCACCGCGTTGGCCACCGAACACCTCGAAGGTGTGACGGAGGTGCGTGCCGGCGTCTACGTATTCTTCGATCTCGTCATGCACAACGTGGGCGTGTGCGCGATGGACGAGATCGCACTGAGCGTGCTGACCACCGTGATCGGCCATCAGCCCGACAAAGGCTGGGTGATTGTCGACGCCGGATGGATGGCGATGAGCCGAGACCGCGGCACCGCCAAGCAGTCTCATGACTTTGGCTACGGGCAGCCGTGCACGCTCGACGGTACGCCGCTCGAAGGGCTCACGCTGATCGGCGCGAACCAGGAGCACGGCATTCTGGCGGCCAGCGATGGCTCGGCGCGTGAAGACCTCTTGGCACGCTTTCCTGTCGGCGCGAAGTTGCGTGTGCTGCCGAACCATGCGTGCGCCACGGGGGCGCAGTTCCCGGAGTACCAGGCGGTGTCGTCGCGGGGTGTGGTGCAGACGTGGGCGCGGTTCCACGGCTGGTGACCCGTCCGCACGGTGTGTCAATAACGCAAGCAGCGCCCATTACGGCGTCAGGTTGGCACGGCCAGGAAGGCTTGATGTATTCGGCGTTTGGTGACGACACCCCACGCAATCGTCGCTGCCGGGGGTGTTGTCGCGCTGTCGATGGCGGCGTTCTGAGCGGCGCTGCCGAATCGGAGCGGGGGCTGATCGCGCAAACCTGTCGATACATTGGCGGGAGCGGTGCCGTGGCTTTGCTGGCGATTCGCTGGTGCGGGGCGCAACCGCTTCGTCGCGCTGTATCCATCCGGACAACAAAAAACCCGCAAGGCTCATCGCCACGCGGGTTTTTTGTCGCCCCTGAACTGCTTGGGACTGTGTCTGGTGCCCAGGAGAGGACTCGAACCTCCACGGAGTTACCCGCTAGTACCTGAAACTAGTGCGTCTACCAATTCCGCCACCTGGGCTAGGTGAGCGGCGCATTTTACCGACCGCCGAAAAATTTGCAAGCCCCTCTTTTCTGGTTGGCAGTTGCGCCCGCGTTACAGCCGTTACGCGTGTGGCGGTCTGCAGGACGGCAACCTCGCTGCTACGCTGCCGCGCAGTTCTCTGCATTCCCCCAACATGAGGTTGATCGATAATGAAACGCTGCCACGCCGCCATCGGCGCCCTGCTTGCCGCGCTTGCAACCTTTGCCCGCGCCGAGCACCCGATCTGCACGATCGTGGCCGATGCCGCCACGGGCAAGGCCGTCTTGCACGAAGGCAAGTGCGACGAGCGCGTGACGCCCGCTTCCACGTTCAAGCTCGCGCTGGCCGTCATGGGCTTCGACCACGGCTTCCTCAAAGACGAGCACACCCCGGTTGAGTACTTCAAGCGCGGAGACCCCGACTGGGGCGGCGACGCCTGGCACCAGCCCATCGACCCGGCGCTGTGGCTCAAGTATTCGGTGGTCTGGTATTCGCAGCGCATTACGCATGCGATGGGCGCGCAGACCTTCCAGGCGTACGTGCGCAAGCTCGGCTACGGCAACATGGATGTGAGCGGCGATCCAGGCAAGAACAACGGTATGGACCGCTCGTGGATCACCTCGTCACTGAAGATTTCGCCGGAGGAGCAGGTCGGCTTTATGCGCAGGATCGTCAACCGGCAGTTGTCGGTGTCTGCGCGCACCTACGAGATGGTCGACCGTACCGTGCAGACCTGGCAGGTGCCAGGCGGCTGGGCGGTGCAGGGCAAGACGGGCACTGCCGGCCCTGCGCCGGGCAACACGTCGCCCGATGGCACGTGGGACCAGGCGCACGCTTACGGCTGGTTTGTCGGCTGGGCCAGGAAGGGCGACAAGACGTACGTGTTTGCCAACCTGATCCAGGACGATAAGGTTGAGCCGACGTCGGGCGGCATCCGCTCGCGCGATGCGCTGCTTGCCCGCCTGCCGGAAATGCTGGCCTTTGCCGGGCACTGATCGACGGCGTCATGCGTGACGGTGTTCGGCCTCGCTGCGCACCGTCGCCTCATCCACGCCCAGGCGCTGATGCAACTACTGCCAGCCCTTGGGCGTGACCAGCACCGCGCGTGAATCGCGTGCGCGCAGCATCCAGCCGACATCGCACAGCCGACGCAGGAACTGCACCCCGAGCGGTCCCGCCACGTGATGCGTGCGCTCGATCCAGTCCAGGCATTGCCGCGCCAGCCCCCGCCGTGTCGGGCGAATGGCGCGCACGTCGAGCCCCACATCGCCAAACCACGTGACGCCGGCGGGCGTGATCTCGTAGTGCTTGTCGGGCATCGACAGCAGATGGCCGCGTGATTGCAGCGCCTGCGTGACGGCCACGCCCACTTGCCCCGCAAGGTGGTCGTAGCAGCAGCGGCAGAAGCCGAGTTCGCGCGCCTTTGGGCTGGGTGTGGCGCGCCGCACGGCCGCTGCGGGGGTGATGGCCGTGAGGTGTTCCAGCGCCCCTGAGCGCTTTGCAATGTCCCCAGCGTTCACGACGGATTGCCGCAGACGAGGCCATCGGATGCACCGCCCAAAAAAAACCCGGCGAGGGGATTGCCGGGCTAAGTGGGATGTGAATGCGCACGATGGAACTACCTTACAAGTATTTTTTCAATCAGATTGAAAAAAAAATTCAAAACACCACACTTTTTTGAGTGTTTGCTCTAAAGAAACGGGTGCTTGAATAGATCCGTGTCCGGGTTTTTCCTTATGACCACGCCATTTGCGGGTTGCGGGCAAACGATTTCCTTTAGATGGAATACATACAAAAATCGCGGCCTAGAGACTAAAGAAAGGCGGGAAAAAAGCGAATAAAAAATCATTGATTGGTTTAATTCAATTTTGATAATTTAATCAAATCAATTCTGTCTTTAATTATTGATTCGATCGGATCGGTTGGCGTGAGGAGTCCCTCGGCACGCAGACCTTTGCACGAGCAGGCAATTGCATTTGCCGAATTTCGGGGCGCGTTTGCCCCCCCCGGAATTCGCAACGCGGCAGCGCTGCACCCGGCAGAAACCCTGGGCACGCCAGGGCTTATGCTGCGTCACAACAATCAACGGGGAGCCACTGCGGCTCCCCGTTGTGCTTGGTGCCATGCGGCACCGTGGTGGCCAGCGAGTTTTGCTCACGCATTCGGCGGCTGTCTGTCATGACAGGAATTCGTGAAAACCCTAGGAAACCCGCGCCCACCTTAGCGATTGGTTATTTCACGCGAAAAGTCTACGCTTACTACGTAGTACTACGTGTGGCTGCTGCGTACAGGTGCGGATGGTCTTCCAGAAGGCGCGCGATCACAGTGCGCCGGATAACAACAAAGGCGGAAAGCAATCCGTCAGACATCCGTCTGGTCACGCATCGGGCGTGGCACCTCACCTGTTCAAAACAACATCCGAAGTCCCCGAACCAGGAGACAACCCATGAAGTTCTTGCTCGCACTGCCTTTCATCGGCCTGCTGTGGGTGCCGTTCTACAACCAGGAAACGCCCGCGCTCTTCGGCTTTCCGTTCTTCTACTGGTACCAGTTCCTCTGGGTGCCGATCACCTCGCTGCTGATCTGGATCGTCTTCAAGAACGGCCAGAGCAAAGGAGAAGAATGATGGACGGACATATCAACTGGACTGCACTGGCGGTCTTCATCTTTTTCTTCGCGCTGGTCACGGTGCTGGGTTTCATCGCCTCGCGCTGGCAGCGCGGCAACTCCGACAAGGGCGCCCACATTGAAGAGTGGGGCCTGGGCGGCCGCAACTTCGGCACCTGGATCACGTGGTTCCTGGTGGGCGGCGATTTCTATACCGCCTACACCGTCATCGCCGTGCCGGCACTCGTGTATGCCGTGGGCGCGTACGGCTTCTTCGCGCTGCCGTACACGATCCTGGTGTACCCGATCGTCTTCCTGATCATGCCCAAGCTGTGGAAGGTGGCGCACGCCAACGGCCACGTCACGGCGGCCGATGCCGTGTACGGCCGCTACGGCTCGCGCTCGCTGGAGTTTGCGGTGGCGCTCACGGGCGTGGTGGCGACGATGCCCTACATCGCCCTGCAGCTCATCGGCATGGAAGTCGTGATCAAGGCGCTGGGCTTGACGGGCGAGCTGCCGCTGGCGGCCGCCTTCGTCATCCTGGCGCTGTACACGTACTCCGCTGGCCTGCGGGCGCCTGCGCTCATCGCCTTCGTCAAAGACATCATGATCTACATCGTGGTGCTGGTGGCGGTGGTGCTGGTGCCGGCCAAGCTCGGTGGCTACGGTGCGGTGTTTGCGAGCGCGCACGATGCGTTTGCCATCAAGGGCGGTGCTACGGGTCTGACGCTCAAGCCTGCGCAGTTCCTGCCGTTCGCCACGCTGGCGATTGGCTCGGCGCTGGCGGCGTTCATGTATCCGCATACGCTCACGGGCATCTTTGCCGCGCGCAGTGCAGACACGATCCGCAAGAACGCCGTCTTCCTGCCGGCCTACACGGTGCTGCTGGGCCTGATTGCGCTGCTGGGCTTCATGGCCTACGCCGCGGGCATCAAGGTCACCAACAACAACGACGTGGTGCCCGCGCTGTTCAACGCGCTGTTCCCGAGCTGGTTCACGGGCTTTGCGTTCTCGGCCATCGCCATTGGTGCGCTGGTGCCGGCGGCGGTCATGTCGATTGGTGCGGCCAACTTGTTCACCCGCAACTTCTGGAAGCCCTACGTGGCGCCGGACCTCTCGCACGCCGGTGAGGAAAAGGTTGCCAAGGTGATCTCGCTCATCGTCAAGGCGGGCGCGCTGGTGTTCATTCTGTTCCTGCCGACCAAGTTCGCGCTGGACCTGCAACTGCTGGGCGGCGTGTGGATCGTGCAGACGTTCCCGTCGGTGGTGTTCGGTCTGTTCAACATCTCGAACCGCTTCCGCGCACCGGCGCTGCTGGCCGGCTGGGCGGCGGGCATGATCGGTGGCAGCTGGCTGGCCTTCTCCGACGGCATCAAGCCCGTGCACACCTTTGTGATTGGCGGCGACAAGTACACCATCTACACCGGCCTGGCAGCACTGGCCTTCAACATCATTGTGGCGGTGGTGGTGCAGTTGCTGATGGGCAAGCGTGGGGAGGAAGCCGCTGCGCTGCGTCAGGCGGGCTGATCGACGCTGCGATTCGCCCAAAGAAGAGAAAGGGCCGGTACCTCAGGGTGCCGGCTTTTTTTTGCACGGCGACCGACAAGGTCAAGCAGCCACCGAAAAGGGAATCCGCACAGTGAAGGTCGTGCCGTGTTCCGACGATTGCACATCGATCGTCCCGCGATGCGCCTCCACAATGCAGCGGCAGATATACAGGCCAAGCCCGATGCCGGCGGCGCTCCCGCTGTGGTCCGGCCGTGTTGCGCGGGTCAGCGGATCGAACAGGGTTGGAAAAGCGGAGGGCGGTATGGGGTTGCCCTCGTTCGAAACGGCAATCGTCATCTGCCCGTCGCGCCCGGCGGCTTCGATGGCGACCCGCCCCGACCCGTAGCGCACCGCGTTGGCCAATAGATTGACCAGCAACTGGCCGATCTGGCTGCCGTCCCACTTGCCACGCAGTTCGCCCGCCAGGCGCAGGTCGATCTTCGCGTCGGGGTACGACGCGCACACTTCGTCGATGGCGTCGCTGCACAGTCGCCCCATATCCTGCGTGCTGAAACTCGTGGGCAGGAAATCGCCCAGGCGTGTGCGTGTGAAAACAAGAAGGTCGTCGATCATCTGCTGCACGCGCATCGCACCGCGCTGGATGAATGCGACCGCCCGAACGGTGCGCGAAGACAGGCCATCGTCGTGCAGCAGCGTTTCTGCGGACGCCAGGATCGCGCCGAGCGGCGAACGCAGGTCATGGGCAAGCACGCCGGCAAACAGGTCGCGCATGCGTTCGGTTTGCTGGGCATGCTGGCGCACCGATTCTGCAAGCATCTGGTCGATGGCCTCGTTGAACCGGATCATCTCCTGCAACGCCAGGGCGTGAGCCTGCGGATCTTGCTGCCACCGGCGCAGCACGCTGGCGCGCAACGCGCGGTATTCCGCCACCAGATCGTTGATGTCGAACCCGTGCGAGAGGCGGTCGTCGGCGTGCTCGTGGGCGGCTTCATTGAAGCCCGATTCCGAAGGTGCGCGGTCGCCCCACGATTTGGCGTGCTGTTGTGCAGACGTCTGCCCCTCGCGCATATCGGCAGCAATTCGCCGGAGAAGGTCGCGCGCCGAGTTGCGCAGCTGTTGATCGGAGAGACGGGAGCGGCCGCCATCGAGCTTGCGCGCGTATTCCGTCCAGTCGTCGATGAGGCCCGGGAGGTTTGCCTCGATGAAGTCGGATAGGTTCATGGGTTTCCTTGATGGTGGCGAAAGCCATGGTCGGGAAGCCGTCTCGTGCGCCGCGCCGCTGTCATCCCGATTGTTGCGGGAACGGCCAATGCTGCGCTTGTGGCTACAAGGTATGCAAACTGCGTTCCTCTGGCCAGACAGACCGGTTCGATGGAGTGGCGTTTCAGTCGCCCATCGCGCCGGTTTCGGTAAAGATGCGGGCGCGGTCCACTCATTGCTATGCGCTCCCGACACGCCTGCGGTTGCGCGCTGATCTGCCAATTCAATGAATCACGATCTCTTGTCTTCTGAGTCCGGTTTTGCGTGGCTGCGGTTGTGGGCCGAATCCACCTCGGATTTTTCCATCTTCGCGCTATCGCGCCCCGGCGTTGTCGCCACGTGGAACCCTGGCGGCGAACGGATGCAGGGCTATCGGCCGGACGAGATTATTGGTCAGCCACTCGCCCTTTTGTATCCGCCGGAGAGCCGGGCCTTGGGTGCGCCCGAAGCCGCGCTGCATGCTGCCGCCCAGACAGGGCGGCACGTCGAGGAGGGATGGCGCATCCGCAAGGACGGCACGCCCTTTTGGGCGAACGTCGCCATGACGGCGCTGCGCGACGGCAACAACGCGTTGATCGGGTTCGGTACCGTGATCAGCGACATGAGCGACAAGAAGGCCGCTCACGACGCTGTGCTCAAAAGCGAGCGGAATTTTCGGCTGCTGGTTCAGGGCGTGACGGACTACGCCATCTTCATGCTGTCGACCGACGGGCACATCACGAGCTGGAATGCCGGGGCACGACGCATCAAGGGCTATACCGAGGCCGAGATTATCGGTTCGCATTTTTCGCGTTTCTATACGCCCGAGGATGTTGCGGCCGGCGTGCCGTTCCGGGGCCTGGAGACGGCCCGGCGCGACGGGCGATTCGAAGCCGAAGGCTGGCGCGTACGGTGCGACGGAAGCCGCTTCTTCGCGCACGTCATCATCGATGCCATCTACGAAGACGGCGAACTGGTCGGCTTTGCAAAGGTCACGCGCGACATCACGGAACGACGACGCGCAGGCGAGCAGCTTGAGCAGACGCAAAGAGCGCTGTTCCAGGCTCAGAAGATGGAAGCACTGGGCAAGCTCACGGGCGGCGTTGCGCATGATTTCAACAACGTGTTGCAGGTGCTGCGGGGCAACCTCGAACTGCTCGAAAACCGGCATGGGCGCGATGCCTGGAGCGCCGAGCGGCTGAATAACGCCATCGATGCCGTCGACCGGGGTGCAAAGCTTGCCGCCCAGTTGCTGGCCTTCGGTCGCCAGCAGCCGCTTGCACCCGTTGTGATCAACCCTGCACGTCAACTGCGCGCCATGGACGATCTGCTGCGGCGCGCGCTGGGCGAGGCGATCGAGATCGAATCGGTGGTCGCGGGCGGACTGTGGAATACCGCGGTCGATCCGCATCAGCTGGAAAACGTCATCCTGAATCTGGCGATCAACGCGCGGGATGCGATGCCGGAAGGCGGCAAGCTCACGCTCGAACTCTCCAACGCCACGCTCGACGACGGCTATGTATCAGCGCTGCCCGATGTGCCGGCCGGGCAGTACGTCATGCTGGCCGTGACGGACACCGGCACGGGCATGAGCCCGGAAGTCATGGAGCGCGCCTTCGATCCGTTCTTCAGCACCAAGCGCGAAGGCGAGGGCACGGGCCTGGGGCTCAGCATGGCCTACGGTTTCGTCAAACAGAGCGGCGGCCATATTCGCCTCTACAGCGAGGTCGGAGAGGGCACGACGGTGCGCGTCTATCTGCCCCGCTCCACCGGTACGGCGGTCGAGCCCGCACGCGTCAAGGCTGGAGCGCTCAAGCACGGCAACGAGACGATCCTCGTTGTGGAAGACGACGCAAAGGTTCGCGAGACCGTCGTCGATCTGCTGAGCGGCCTCGGCTATGCCGTGCTCAAGGCCAACAATGCAGAGCAGGCGCTGGCCGTGGTCGAGAGCGGTGTGCATATCGACCTGCTCTTCACCGACGTAGTCATGCCGGGTGCCCTGCGCAGTACGGAGATGGTGCAGAGAGCAGTTCAGACACTGCCCGCGCTGAAGGTGCTTTACACCTCCGGCTACACGCAGAACGCCATCGTGCACGGTGGGCGGCTCGATCCGGGCGTCGAGCTGCTGAGCAAGCCGTACAGCCGCCAGCAGCTCGCCTTCAAGATTCGCCAGGTGCTCGGAAGCGACGCGGTGCAAGCGAGCGGACCCGAGGAAGGCGACACGCCGCCCGATCTCGACACGGGCGCGGTGTGGGAGCCGGCGCGCTTGCGCATCCTCGTGGTGGAGGACGACGCTTCATTGCGTGGCGCGGTGTGCGAGCTGTTGATGCTGATCGGGATCACGCCCCAGCAGGCGGCCAGCGGCGCGCAGGCGCTCGAAGCCCTGCAGGCGGAGGCGTTCGACGTTCTGTTTACGGACCTGATCATGCCGGACATGTCGGGGATTAAACTCGCGCAGCACGCGTTTGCGCTGCATCCGGAACTGCGGGTCGTCTTTGCCTCCGGCAACCCCATTCCCAACCACGATCGCTTTGCGTTCAGGTGGACGGCGCTTCGCAAGCCTTACACGCTCGATCAGTTGCAGCACGCCCTGCAATCGATGATGGCGCGACAGCGGGCGGCCACCGACACCTAGCCGAGCGTGGAGGTTTGAGGGCGGCATTCGGGCCTCAAGGGCCCGTGTTCCGCCGTGGGAGGCTCACGCACGGCACCCAAACTGTGCAATGCCGCTGTCTTCGCTCGAAAATCTCGACCTCCGAGAGTCGTGCGCCAGGGTCAGACTGCCGAGCGCGAGCCTCCAACCGTGGCGATCGACTGACTGAGGCTGGAGTGAGGCTCTCCGAGGTCGAAAATTTGAAGCTCGAAGTGGCGGCAGGTCCGCTTCGATCATTTCAACGTGCCTGAGCCCGCCCCGCGCGAAGCTGCGCTGCAACCTTCGCCACACGTGCGCCATAGCGGCGTGCGGTTTCCAAGTCTCCTGGCGACATTTCTTCCGGCGACGCATCGGCGGGCGTTTGCGCCATCGGCGCGATGTACGATCCCATGCGGTTCAGGTCGTCGCGCTTGGAGGCCTTTACGTTCGCAGGCTTGATATCCATGCTGACCCAGATGCCGCCGTGCTGCCCCGTGAGCAGAACGAAGTATTCGAGCGTGTTGAGCTTGTCGCCATTGATGCTGGCGCTGTTGGTAAAGCCGCCGAAGACCTTGTTCTGCCACGCGCCTTCAAACCAGGGCTTTGACGATGCGTCTGCAAATTTCTTGAATTGCCAGCTGGGTCCGCCCATGTAGGTGGGCGAGCCGAACAGGATGGCGTCGGCTCGGGCAAGCGTGGCCCAGGCGTCTTCGGCGATATTGCCCTCGGCGTCGATGGCGACGAGGTCCGCGCCGGCGCCTTCGGCAACAGCGCTTGCCATGCGGGCGGTGTGCCCGTAGCCGGAGTGATAGACGACGGCCGTTTTTGCTTGGGTGGTGATTTCAGTCATGGTGGCTTCCTGTCGTGAACGTGGTCCGCTGTGGACGACATGGGAGGCCACTTTAGCGAGCAGCGACGGCGTGATAAATGACGCCAATTTGAACGTTCTGTTCTTCCCCGGGTGAACAATGCAAAACCTCGACGCACTGTTGATCTTTGCCCGTGTGGCCGAAATGACGAGCTTTACGCGCGCGGCGGAAAGCCTCGGCATCCAGAAGGGACGCGTCTCAACGGTGATCCGCACGCTCGAACGGGATGTGGGTGTCGCGCTCCTGCATCGGACCACGCGCAGTGTGCAGCTGACTGAAGACGGCCGCGAATTCTATGCGCGCGCCCGCGACCTGCTGGCCGAAGCGCAGGAATTGCAATCGATGTTCCTGGCGAACGGCGGGCCGTTACGCGGCCGGCTGCGCGTCGATCTGCCGACCGAGTTGGCGCGCAGTGTCGTGGTTCCAGCGTTGCCGCAGCTGATGGCGGCGCACCCGGAGCTGCAACTGGAGCTTTCCAGCACGGACCGGCGCGTCGATCTCGTCCAGGAAGGCTTCGACTGCGTGATCCGGTTCGGGCCGATCACCGATGAAACCATGATTGCGCGGCCGCTCGGCAAGCTGCGCATGACCAATGCGGCAAGCCCCGCGTATCTGGCACGGTATGGCGTCCCGCATACGCTCCAAGACTTGCTCAGCCAGGGACATCAGATGGTGCATTACACGCTCACGCTTGGCGCCAGGCACGCGGGGTGGCAATACCCCGATGGCGATGGTTATGCGTGGCTTCCGTTGCCCGCCGCCATGCAGGTCAACAGCGTGCAGACGTATCACGCCGCCGGGCTCGCGGGCATTGGGTTGATCCAGGCGGGATACACCGCGCTCGCGCCACATATCGAGAGCGGTGCTCTGGTGGAAGTGCTGCCCGATCTGCGCCCTGAGCCGCTGCCTGCGTCGTTTGTCGTGGCCCATCGGCGCAACCTGTCGCCGCGCGTCCGGGTCTTCATGGCCTGGATCGAAGGGCTGTTGAAGCCCTATCTTGACTGAGTGCCGCTGGGGCGGCGCCATCATCCTTCTCTTGCGCAACATCAAGGGCGGGCCGCGTGGGGAGACCTTCCGGTCTGCCGATGCGCGGCGCGCCTTGCGCGACTAGCTCAACATCGAATCGTCATCCGAATAGTCACTACCGCCGAGGTCGCTGTCGTCGATCAGCCCGAGGCTGTCATCGCGCGACGCCGTGTTGGTCGTGCCGCTGTTGCCGTTGCTGTCGCTGTCGTAGTAGTTGTTGATGACCGTTTCCGTGGTGCCGCCCATCACCGGCTGCTGGCCGAAGAAACCGCCACCGCCGCTGTTGTGATGGAACATGTTCTCGATGCCCTGGAACAGGAGCGCGCCGCCAGCCACGCCGGCTGCCGTGGTGGCAACGCTGCCGAGCGTGCTGCCCAGGCCGCCGCTAAAGAAGCCTGAGCGCGAGGGTTGCGCCGGGGCCGTCTGGGGCTGTGGCGGCATCTGTACTGGGGCGGCTTGCTGCGGGGCGTAGGCGGGGTTGGGCGCCGGGCTGTTGGCGTGGCTGCCCCAGTTGTTGGCCGAGTCCATGAACGACGTGCTGCGGCCGGCTTGCGCGGTCTGCAACTGACTCTGCAGCGTGGCGATCTGCGCTTGCGCCGATGCCAGCGCCTGGTCGAGCAGCATGGCCCGCTGCACGAGCAGATAGGCCGCGTCCGGCTGGCGAGCCACGGCGTCCAGGATGCGGGCTTCGGCCTGCGGGTCCTTGGCCGCGGCGCGCGCCTGCGTCAGTTGGGCCAGGAAGTTTTCCAGCGCTTGCTGTTCTTGCGGGGACATGGTGTGTAGTCCTGTCTGGGTGGATGCGACGTGACCAAGTTAGGGGCCAAGTCTTAAACCAACATTAAGGCCCGGCAGCTTCTTGTGTAACCGCCTGTAACCCTAGGCTGCCGGGCGGTATTGGCTGGGGTTGGTGCCCGACACTTTGCGCATCAGGCGCCGCAGCGCGGTGGCGTCTTCGTAGCCTACGGCTTCGGCCACGCTGTCGATGGTCATGCGGCTCGATTCGATCAGCATGCGGGCGCGGTTCAGGCGCACGCTCTGCACCAGGGCGAGCGTGCTTCTGCCGGTCGCTTCCCGCACGTGCCGAGACAGCGTGCGTTGCGACATGGCCAGCTCGTCGGCCAGCGCCTGAACGCTGGGCGGGTTGGGCAGGGCGGCTTCAATGCGTGCCACCAGCCGGGCAATCAGCGCGTTGCCGTTGGCCAGCATGGCGGGCACCACAAACGGCGCTTGCGCGTGGCGGCCGTCGATCAGCAGCACACGCCCCACGGCGTCGGCCAGCGCCACGCCAAAGCGTGTGCGCAGCAGATGCAGCATCAGGTCGGTTTGCGCAAAGGCGGCGCCGGCAGTGGCGATCGGGCCGTCGGCGCACACCATGCGGTCTGCGTCGACCGTGCATGCGGGTTCCCACTGCTGCAGCGTCGGGGCCAGCCACCAAGACGTGGTGACGCAACGCCCGTGCAGCAAGCCGCCCGCCTGCAACAGAAACACCGCCGAGCACGATGCGGCCACCTGCCCGCCCGCTGCGACCTGCGCGGCCAGGGCGCGCGCTGCTCGCTGGGCATCATCCTGCGCCAGGCGCGTGGCAATCACGCCCGCATGATCCAGGCCCAGGCCCGGCACGATCCAGGTGCCCCCATCGGGGCGGGGGCGCTTTGGCAGGGCGGTGGCCTCCACTTGCATACCGTTGCTCAGTTGCGCGCTGGGCGCGTCGGCTGAGAGTACGCGCCAGGTTGGACGCGGGGCCTTCACACGCGGGGCGAGTGTCGACGCGGCCTGCAGGATGTCCAGTGTTGCCGCCACGCTGGTGGCGTAAGCGCCGGAGAGTACGAGGAGGGTGAAATCCGCCATGACCAAAGTTGCCCGAAAGATGTCGAAATCGACACTGCCAGTCTAGCGGCCCGAGGCGTTCAATGGGGGCATCTCCATTCCGCGCAAGGCCGACCGCATGACGCCCCCCATCCCGCAAGACGACCGCCTGGAAGACTTCACGCGCCGCCAGATCACCATGGATGGCATCACCAAGACCGTGTATGTGACCGGCACCGGGCCGGGCGTGATCGTCATGGCCGAAATGCCGGGCATCAGCCCGCACGTGGCGCGGTTTGCACGCTGGGTGCGCGATGCGGGGTTGACGGTCTACATACCGTCGTTGTTCGGGCGGGATGGCGCGGTGCCCGAGGCGGAGGCGGGTGCCGCGGTGTTCCGCCATGCGTGCGTGAGTGCGGAGTTCCGTGCCTTTGCGGCCAACCAGTCGAGCCCGGTCACGCAGTGGCTGCGCAGCTTGGCGCGGCTGGCCCATGCGGAGTGCGGTGGCCCCGGGGTGGGTGCCATCGGCATGTGTTTCACCGGCAATTTCGCGCTGACGATGATGCTGGAGCCGGCCATGCTGGCGCCCGTGCTGTGCCAGCCGTCCTTGCCATTGAACGCGCCGGGCGGGATCGAGATCGCGCCAGAGGAAGCGGCCGCCGTACGCCAGCGGCTGGAGCAGGAAGACCTGACCGTGCTGGCCTATCGGTTTGAGGGCGACCGCTTCTGCCGCGCCGAGCGCTTCGCTGCATATGCACAGGCGCTGGGCCCTCGCTTTGTGCCGCGCGTGCTGCCCGACAGCGCTGCGCACCCGAACCCGCCCTCGTTCTTTGCCCGGCATGTGCCTTGTCCGCACAGCGTGGTGACGGCCCACCTGATCGACGCGGCTGGCGAGCCAACGTTGGGGGCCCGCGACGAGATCCTGGCGTTCTTCCGGCAGCGCCTGTGCTGAGTGGGGACTCACATGCGGGTGTGAGCCTGGCGCCGCCCGGTTCGGTGTAAACCCCGGGGTGCCGGCTGAGCAAATTACTTTACAACTAAACTATTCATGACTAAGGTAATACCGCATCAAACGCGGAGCCGTTGTCATGAAGATTGTCTGTATTGGTGGTGGGCCGGCCGGCCTGTACTTTGCCCTGCTGATGAAGCTGCAGGACCCGTCGCACGACATCACCGTGGTGGAGCGCAACCGCCCGTATGACACGTTCGGCTGGGGCGTGGTGTTCTCTGACCAGACGCTGGGCAACCTGCAGCGTGCCGACGCCAAGAGCGCCGCGCAGATTCTCGACGCGTTCAATCACTGGGACGACATTGAAGTGCACATCCGCGGGCAGGTGGTGCGCTCGGGCGGCCATGGCTTTTGCGGCATCGGGCGCAAGCGCCTGCTGAACATCCTGCAGGCGCGCTGCGAGGAAGAGGGCGTCAAGCTCGTCTTTGAAACCGACGTGCAAGATGACACGGCCTACGCCGATGCCGACCTCATCATCGCCAGCGACGGCCTGAACAGCCGCATCCGCACCAAGTACGCCGCCACGTATCAACCCGATATCGACATGCGCCGCTGCCGCTTTGTCTGGCTGGGCACGCACAAGCTGTTCGAGGCCTTCACGTTTGCGTTTGAAGAAACCGAGCACGGCTGGTTTCAGGCGCATGCGTACCGCTTTGATGACGAAACCTCCACCTTCATTGTCGAGGCGCCTGAAGAGGTGTGGCGCGACGCCGGGTTGGAAACCATGGAGAAGGAAGACGCTATCGCCTATTGCGAGCGCCTCTTCGCCAAGTACCTCGACGGCAACAAGCTGATTTCCAATGCCACGCACCTGCGGGGCTCTGCGCAGTGGATCCGGTTTCCGCGCGTGGTTTGCAGGCATTGGGTGCACACCAACGCGCACGGCACGCCGGTGGTGCTGATGGGCGACGCCGCGCACACGGCGCATTTCTCGATCGGCTCCGGCACTAAGCTGGCGCTGGAAGATTCGATTGAACTGGCACGCAGCATCGGCCAGCACCCGGGCGATTTGCGTGCCGCGCTTGAACACTACGAGGCGGTGCGCAGCGTGGAAGTGCTGCGCATTCAGAACGCGGCGCGCAATTCGACCGAGTGGTTTGAAAACGTGGCCCGCTACGCCAGCCTGCCGACCGAGCAGTTTGCCTATTCGCTGCTCACGCGCAGCCAGCGCATCAGCCACGAAAACCTGCGCCAGCGCGACAAGCGCTATCTCGAACAGTTTGAAAACTGGATTGCCGAGCAGGCCGGCGCCCAGCGCGGGCCGCAGCACGGCCCGGTGCCACCGATGTTCACGCCGTTCACGGTGCGTGGCGTCACGCTCAAGAACCGCGTGGTGGTGTCACCCATGGCGCAGTACTCGTGCGAAGACGGCCAACCGGCGGACTACCACCTCGTGCACCTGGGCGCGCGCGCCATGGGCGGTGCCGGCCTGGTGATGGCCGAGATGACCTGTGTGTCGCCGGATGCGCGCATCACCCCCGGCTGCCCGGGTTTGTGGAACACCGAACACCGTGACGGCTGGGCGCGCATCGTGCAGTTCGTGCATGCCAACAGCGATGCAAAGCTCGGGATTCAGCTCGGCCATGCCGGTGCCAAGGGCTCGACGCGCGTGGCGTGGGAGGGCATCGATCTGCCGCTGGAAGACGGGCAGAACTGGCCGCTGATCTCCGCATCGCCCCAGCAGTATTTGGATGGCGTAAGCCAGTGGTCGTACGCCATGACGCGCGACGACATGGACCGCGTGCGTGACGACTTCGTCCATTCGGCGCGGCTGGCGGCCGAAGCCGGCTTCGACTGGCTGGAGCTGCACTGCGCGCACGGCTATCTGTTGTCGTCGTTCATCTCGCCGCTGACGAACCAGCGCAACGACGAATACGGCGGATCGCTGGACAACCGGCTGCGTTTTCCGCTCGAAGTCTTCCACGCGGTGCGTGAGGTGTGGCCGAGCAACAAGCCGATGTCGGTGCGCATTTCCGCGCACGACTGGGTGGAGGGTGGTATCACGCCGGACGATGCGGTCGAGATCGCGCGCATCTTCAAGGCCGCAGGCGCCGACATGATCGATTGCTCGTCGGGCCAGGTCAGCAAGAAGGAGCAGCCCGTGTACGGCCGCATGTTCCAAACGCCGTTTGCCGATCGCGTGCGCAACGAGGCGGGCATTGCCACCATCGCCGTGGGCGCCATCTCCGAGGCCGACCACGTCAACAGCATCATTGCGGCCGGCCGTGCCGACCTGTGTGCCGTGGCGCGCCCGCACCTCGCCAACGCGGCCTGGACGCTGAACGAAGCCGCCCGCATCGGTTATCTCGACATGCCGTGGCCCAAGCAATACCGCGCGGGCAAGCTGCAACTGGAGCGCAACCTGGAGCGCGAGCGCGCGATGGCGGCGCAGGCGGCGGGGCTGTCACCGCTGGAGCAGGCCAACCGCATGCAGGGGGTTTGAGATGGCGACCTCTGCAATGCTCGCCGGGCACCACGCCGTTGTTACCGGTGCAGGGCGCGGGATTGGCGCTGCGATTGCCGCGCAACTCGCGGCGCATGGCGCCACGCTCACGCTGATGGGCCGTAACGCCAACGTGCTGGAAGCCACCGCCAAGACGTTGCCCGATAGCGCACGCGCGCATGTCGTGACGTGCGATGTGACCGACGAGGCGAGTGTGTCGGCGGCGTTCGAATCCGCGCGCGCGGGGCTCGGCCCCATCTCCATCCTCGTCAACAACGCGGGGCAGGCGGAGAGTGCATCGTTTGCCAAGACCACGCTTTCTCAATGGCAGCGCATGCTGGCCGTCAACCTGACGGGCACGTTCCTGTGCACGCAGGCGGCGTTGGCCGATGTGCAGGCGTCGGGCCGCGGCCGCATCGTCAACATCGCCAGCACGGCCGGGCAGCGCGGTTATGCGTATGTGTCGGCGTATGTGGCCGCCAAGCACGGCGTGATCGGGCTCACGCGCTCGCTTGCGTTGGAGCTTGCCGCGAGCGGCGTCACGGTCAATGCAGTCTGCCCCGGCTATACGGAAACCAACATCGTGCGCGAGAGCATCGACCGCATCGTCGCCCGCACCGGCCGCAGCGCAGAAGAAGCGCGGGCCGAGCTGGTGAAGGGTAACCCGCAAGGCCGGCTCATCACGCCCGACGAAGTGGCGAACGCGGTCGTGTGGCTGTGCTCCGATGGCGCGTCGTCGGTCACGGGTCAGGCCATCTCGGTATCTGGCGGGGAGGTGATGTGAGCACCGAACGCACCCGGCGCAAAACCGCACTCGCCACGCGTGCCTCCGGCCATCACGCCGTCGTGCAGGCGCTGGGCGACGAACATATCGGGCTGGAAGCGCGCGCGCATGTGGACGACCACATGGACGTCAAAATCTGGCTGCGCCTGCTGGCCTGCAGCACGCAGATCGAGCAGCAGATCCGCCAGCGCCTGCGCACGCGCTTCAACACCACGCTGCCGCGCTTCGACTATCTGGCACAACTCGATCGTCACCCGGACGGGCTGCGCATGAACGTGCTGTCGCGCTACTTGATGGTGACGGGCGGCAACGTCACCGGCCTGACCGACCAGTTGGAGAAGGAAGGGCTTGTCAAACGCGAGGCGGATCCGGACGATCGCCGGTCCTTTCGCGTGCTGCTGACCGACGCCGGCCGCCGCCACTTTGCCGAGATGGCCGCCGAGCACGAACGCTGGCTGATCGAGATGTTCGACGGCCTTGGCGTCGCCAACAAAGACGCGCTGTATGCGCAGCTCGGCCACCTGCGCGTCCACCTCGCGCAGCGTGAGCAAGAGCTGGACGCCCGCGAAGATCAACCCTGAACGAACCCGACCCAATCATGACCGACCCGAATCACCCTGTGGACCCGGCCCTGCTGGCCGGCAACCGCCGCCCGCTGGCGGGCTATCAAGCCAAGCATTTCCTGTGGAGCGTGGAGGGCGGCGTGGCCACCATCACGCTCAACCGGCCCGAGCGCAAGAACCCGCTCACGTTTGATTCGTATGCCGAGCTGCGCGACCTGTTCCATCAGCTCAAGTGGGCGGATGACGTCAAGGCCGTCGTGCTGGCCGGCGCGGGCGACAACTTCTGCTCCGGCGGTGATGTGCACGAGATCATCGGCCCGCTCGTGCAACTGAGGGCGCCCGAGTTGCTGATGTTCACGCGCATGACGGGCGAGCTGGTCAAGGCGATGCGCGCGTGCCCGCAGCCGATCGTCGCTGCAATTGACGGCGTATGCGCCGGCGCAGGCGCCATCCTGGCGATGTCTTCCGACCTGCGTCTGGGCACGGCGCGCAGCAAGACGGCGTTCCTTTTCAATCGCGTTGGCTTGGCCGGCTGCGACATGGGCGCCTGCGCGATCCTGCCGCGCATCATCGGCCAGGGCCGCGCGAGCGAGTTGCTCTACACCGGCCGCTCGATGAGCGGTGAAGAGGGCGAGCGCTGGGGCTTTTTCAACCGCCTGTGCGAACCGGCCGAGGTGCTGAGCCAAGCGCAAGCCCTGGCCGCCGATCTGGCCGCCGGCCCGACGTTCGCCAACGGCATCACCAAGACGATGCTGCACCAGGAATGGACGATGACGATCGAGCAGGCGATCGAGGCCGAGGCGCAGGCGCAGGCCATCTGCATGCTGACCGAAGATTTTTCGCGGGCCTATCACGCGTTCGTCGCCAAGCAAAAACCGGTATTCGAGGGCAACTGAGATGAGCGACAAAGATTATTTGCAGTGGCCGTTCTTTGGCGACAAGCACCGCCAGCTCGAAACCGAACTCGATGCCTGGGCCACGAAGCACATCGCGCACGACCACGGCCCCGATGTGGATGCCGAATGCCGCGCGCTGGTCAAGTCGCTCGGGCAAGCCGGCTGGCTGCGCCACGCGGTGGGCGGCACGGCGCACGGCGGCGCGGCCGAGACCATCGACACGCGCGCCATCTGCCTGATCCGCGAGACGCTGGCACGCCATTCCGGCCTGGCCGACTTTGCCTTTGCGATGCAGGGGCTGGGCTCGGGCGCCATCTCGTTGCACGGCACGCCTGAGCAGCGCGAACGCTATCTGACGAAGGTGGCGCGCGGCGAGGCCATCGCTGCATTTGCGTTGTCCGAACCGGAGGCCGGCTCCGATGTAGCCGCCATGGCGTGCGCCGCGCGTGAAGACGGCACGGATTACGTGCTCGACGGCGAGAAGACATGGATTTCCAACGGCGGCATCGCCGACTTCTACGTCGTGTTTGCCCGCACCGGCGAGGCGCCGGGCTCGCGCGGCATCAGCGCGTTCATTGTCGAGGCCGGTACGTCGGGCTTTGACATTGCAGAGCGCATCAACGTGATTGCGCCGCACCCGCTCGCGCGCCTGCGTTTCACCAACTGCCGCATCCCGGCCAGCCAGCGCGTGGGCGCGGCAGGCGAGGGCTTCAAAGTGGCGATGCGCACGCTGGATGTGTTCCGCACGTCGGTGGCTGCAGCCGCGCTGGGTTTTGCGCGCCGCGCGCTGGACGAAGCGCTGGCGCGCGCCACCACCCGCAAGATGTTCAGCGGTGTGCTGGCTGATTTCCAGCTCACGCAGGCCAAGCTCGCACAAATGGCCACCGCCATCGACAGCGCCGCGCTGCTGACGTACCGCGCCGCGTGGCAGCGCGACCAGGGCCGCAACGTGACGCGCGAGGCTGCCATGGCCAAGTTGACCGCCACCGAGAACGCGCAGCAGGTGATCGACGCCGCGGTGCAGATGTGGGGCGGCCTGGGCGTGGTGAGCGAGCAGCCGGTGGAGCGCCTGTACCGCGAGATCCGCTCGCTGCGGATCTACGAAGGCGCGACGGAAGTGCAGCAACTCATCATCGCGCGCGAACTCCTGCGCGCGGCCACGCCGGCAGCGCACTGACACTGCCCAGCCCAGAGACGGAGAGCTCGCCATGCCCAGCGCCCATATCGACACCTTCGCCCGCGACCGGCTGCCCCCGGCGGAGCTGCAACCGGTGTATCGCTTTGATCTGCCGGCGCTGCAGTTTCCGCCGCAGTTGAACTGTGCGACCGAACTGCTCGACCGCCGCGTTGCCGCAGGCGAGGGCGGCCGCCTCTGCATCCAGGCGCCCGGCACCCGCTGGACATACGCCGATCTCCAGGAGCACGCCAACCGCATCGCCAATGTACTGGTCAACGAGATGGGCGTCGTGCCGGGCAACCGCGTGCTGCTGCGCTCGCCCAACAGCCCGATGCTGGCCGCCTGCTGGTTTGCCGTGATGAAAGTGGGCGCCATTGCGGTGACGACCATGCCGCTGCTGCGCGCCAAAGAGCTGGGTCAGATCCTGGGCAAGGGCGAGATCGGTTTCGCGCTGTGCGACGCGCGGCTCGTCGACGAGTTGCGCGATGCCGTGGCGCAAGCGGCCAAGCCGGTGCAGATGCTGTGTTTTCACGATGACACGCCGGAAGGGCTGGAGGCCGCCATGGCACGCCAGCCGGCCGCCTTCGCCAACGTCGATACGGCGGCGGATGACACGTGCCTGCTTGCCTTTACGTCGGGCACGACAGGCGTACCGAAAGCCACGATGCATTTTCATCGCGACATCCTCGCCATTTGCGCGTGTTGGCCGCCGCACGTGCTGCAGCCGCGCGCGGACGACATCTTCATCGGCAGCCCGCCGATGGCATTTACGTTCGGGCTTGGCGGCCTGCTGCTGTTTCCGATGAGCGTGGGTGCATCGACGGTGCTGCTGGAGAAGGCATCGCCGAACGATCTGGTCGATGGCATCCGCACGTTTGGCGCGACGGTGCTGTTCACGGCGCCTACCACGTACCGCAACATCGCGGCGCGCGGAGACGAGTTGCGTGCGACGCCGCTGCGCCGCTGTGTGTCGGCGGGCGAGGCGCTGCCGGTGGCCACCCGCACGCTGTGGAAGAACGCCACCGGCATCGAATTGATTGACGGCATTGGCGCGACCGAAATGCTGCATATCTTCATCTCCGCCGCCGATGCCGACGTGCGCCCCGGCGCCACCGGCAAGGCCGTCCCCGGATATGTCGCACAGGTTGTGGACGATGCCGGCAACCCCGTGCCGCCGGGCACGGTGGGCCGCCTGGCTGTGCAAGGTCCGACCGGCTGCCGATACCTGGCCGACGACCGCCAGCGCGCGTATGTGCGCAACGGCTGGAACCTCACGGGCGATGCCTACGTGATGGACGAGGAAGGCTACTTCCACTACCACTCGCGTACCGACGACATGATCATCTCGTCGGGCTACAACATTGCCGCGCCCGAGGTGGAAGACGCGCTGATGCAGCATCCGGCCGTAGCCGAGTGCGGGGTGATCGGCGAGCCCGATGAAGAGCGCGGGCAGATCGTCAAGGCGTTCGTTGTATTGCACCCCGGCCATCCGGCGGGGCCGGAGATGGTCAAGACGCTGCAGGACTTCGTGAAGCAGACCGTGGCCCCGTACAAGTATCCGCGTGCCATCGAATTTCGCGCGAGCCTGCCGCGCAGTGAAGTCGGCAAGCTGCTGCGTTACCGCCTGCGTGAGCACGGCAAATCATGAGTGACTACCACTTCGAGCGCGCCGCGCGCATCCGCTTTGCACACTGCGACCCGGCCGGCATCGTCTACTTTCCGCAATACCTTGTGCTGTTCAACGGCCTGGTCGAAGACTGGTTTACCGACGGCCTGGGTGTCTCGTATGCGCAGATGCTGGGCCCGCGCCGCATCGGCCTGCCCATCGTCAAGCTGCATTGCGAGTTCAGCGCCATCAGCCGTATGGGCGACGATGTGCAGTTCAAGCTGAAGCTGGAGCGGCTCGGCAATGCATCGCTCACGTTGGGCCTGGATTGCTGGGCCGGCGACGAACAGCGCGTGCGCTCACAGCAGGTGCTGGTATTTACCGATCTCAATACGCATCGCGCGATGCCGATGCCGCCCGATGTGCGGCTGGCGATCGAGGCGAGCGTTCAACAGTCCCGATAAAAGTAGAAGGAATCGCATCATGGAAGTACTCCTCCCCCCTAACTGGCCGCGCCCCAAGGGCTATGCCAACGGTGTATCCGCGCGCGGGCGCATGGTGTTCGTGGCCGGCATGATCGGCTGGGATGCGCAGGGCGTGTTCCACACGGATGACCTGGCCGGTCAGGTCCGGCAGGCGCTGCAGAACATCGTCGACGTGTTGGCCGCCGGCGACGCCAAGCCCGAGCACATCGTGCGCATGACGTGGTACGTGACCGACAAGAAGGCTTACGTGGCGGCCTATCCCGAGATCGGCAAGGCGTTCCGCGAACTGATCGGCAGCTTCAGCATTGCGATGACGGCAGTGGAGGTGGGAGCGCTGGTCGAAGACCGCGCGAAGGTGGAGATCGAGGTGACGGCGGTGGTGCCGGATTAGGGCGATCCGCAAACGTCATGTGCGCTGGGGATTGCTGCCACATATCGTTATCGGCAATCCTTCGTTCCGGTCGCGCGGGGCCGGCCCGTATGCTGTGCTTTCGTTCCACCACGCAAGCATGCACGCATGGCCATTTATCTTGACGACCGACAGCGCACGGAGCTGGCGCGGGCCGCCCGTCACTGGCTGTGGCGCACGGAGCTGCCGACGTGGCTGCTGATCGCCACGGTCTATGCAACCTGGTTTGGCGTTGCCACGCATGTGCGGCAACTCGGTTTGCTGCTGGCGTGTGTGCTGCTGACGTTATGCACCACGTGGTACCTGTCGTTGCAGCACGAGCTGCTGCATGGTCACCCGACACGCTTGCCGTGGCTCAATGCCTTGCTCGGCGCCGCGCCGCTGGGCATCTGGCTGCCATATGGCCTGTACCGGCGCCTGCATCTGCGGCACCACGAGGCTGAACTGACGCACCCGGACACCGATCCGGAGAGCTACTTCCTCTACGCCGTCGATTGGCATGCGGCCAGTCCGGCAATGCGCAAGCTGTATGCCGCGCGCAATACGCTGGCCGGGCGGATGTTGCTGCAACCCGCGTTCTCGATTCTCACCATTGCAGCGGATGCTTGCGCAAAGCTGCGCTCGGGCGACTGGCGCGACGCGCCCATGTGGGCGGCCCACCTGCTTGCGGTCGCGGTGCTGCTCGTCTGGCTGCAGACGGCCTGTGGCCTGCCTGCCTGGCTCATGCTGCTGGGCGTGGCTTATCCGGCGCTGTCGTTGGCGGCGATCCGCTCTTTCCAGGAGCATCGCCCGGCGGATTCCCACGCCACCCGAAGCGTCATCAACGACGCCGGCTTGATGTGGCGGTTGCTGTTTCTCAACAACAACTACCATCTGGTGCACCACGACCTGCCTTCCGTACCGTGGTTTGCATTGGCATGGGTCTACCGTCGGCGCGCTGACGACTACCTCGTGCGCAACGGCGGCTTCCATGTCCGCGGGTATCGGGAATGGCTGATCCGCTACGCGCTGCGTGTGGCGGCGCCGGTAGCGCATCCGCTGTTCCATGGTCCTTCCGATCGGCACATGTATGCGCCGCGTTCCTATGGCGGGTATCGCGAATATGGCGAAGCGTGAGCGCTGGGTGGCAGCCCTCCCGATGTACAACGTCTCTGCGTCGTTGCGGGACGACTGGGCCACGCTGATCGAGCGAACAGCCCAGGCGCTCGGCCGTGGCATGTCGCCCGTGATGCTGGACACCGTGGACCCGGGCGAGAGCCCCGACGCGCTGCACGCTTTCTGGCGACGCGACGACGTGTTGCTGTCGCAAACCTGCGGCTACCCGTTGATTCGCGGGTTGGCATCGCGGGTACAGCTGATCGGCACCCCGCGCTTTGTGGTGCCCGGTTGCCAGCAGGAAGCCTATAGCAGTGCAATCGTGGTGCGCGCCAAAGATGGCCCCGCCACCCTGGCCGCATGCCGGGGGGCGCGCGTGGCCTGCAACAGCCCCGATTCGCACAGCGGCATGAACGCGCTGCGCCACGCCGTTGCGCCGCTGGTGCGCGGCGCGCGGTTCTTCGGGGCCGTCGTGCACACGGGCTCGCACCTGCGGTCGCTGGCGGCGGTGGCCGACGACGAGGCCGACGTTGCCGCCATCGACTGCGTAACGCTGGCCTTTGCCGCAGAGCACAGGCCAGACCTGGTTGCGGGGCTACGGCAGATCGGCTCGACACGGCATGTGGCCGGCCTGCCCTTCATCGCCTCACGCCGCGCGGGCGACACGCTGGTGCAGCGCGTGAGAAACGCAATGCGCCAAGCCTTGCACGATGACGCCGGTCTGCGCGCCAGGCTCCGCCTGGAAGACATCGTGCCGACCACGTTGGCGCATTACCGGCCCATCGCCGTGATGGCACGTGAGGCGCGCATGCGTGGGTATGGGGAACTGGGGTGACGTTTCAGCGGAGCAACAACGCACCCAGCGCAACGCTTGTGATGGAAGCGCCATGCACCTCACGGCAGCCTTCGCAGTGACGTGCGCTACGGGGTCGGCGAAGCTACGGGATCTGCACTTCGCCGCTTTTGCCGATACAGCCCCAGGGTCGCGCACAGCCCGCACAGTGCGGCGAAACTGAGCCAATAGCCGGGCGCCGCCTTGTCGTGTGTCACTTCGATCAAGTAGGTCGACAGCGCTGGCGTGAACCCGCCGAAGACGGCTGTTGCCAGGCTGAACGCCAGCGAAAAGCCGGCTACACGCACCTCGACCGGCATGACCTCGGTCAGCGCGGCGACCATGGCGCCGTTGTACATGCCAAAGAAGAACGAGAACCAAAGGAGCACGGTCAGCATTCGGCCAAAGCTGGGTGCATGTGCAAGCCAGGACAGCGCCGGATATGACGTGCAGATGGCCAGAAGGGTAATCGCCATCAAGATGGGTTTGCGGCCGGTGCGGTCTGAAATGGCGCCGCCGATTGGCAACCAGATGAAGTTCGATAGCGCAACGAGCAGCGTCACCATCAGGCTGTCGCTTGTCGACAGCTTCAGCACGGCCTTGCCAAAGGTCGGCGTGTACACAGTGATGAGGTAGAACGTCGTGGTGGTCATCGCCGTGAGCAGCATGCCGCCGATGACGATCTTCCAGTGACGCACCAGCATCGCGAACACTTCGGCCGACCGAGGATGATGACGCCTTGCTTCAAAGGCCGCCGTTTCTTTCAGTGAGCGGCGCAGCACGAACAGGAATGGAACGATGGCACAACCCAGAAAGAACGGGATGCGCCATCCCCACACGGCCAACTGCTCTGCGGCCATCCACTGATTGAGTGCATAGCCCAGGGCAGCCGCCACGATGATGGCCACTTGCTGGCTGCCGGATTGCCAGCTCGTATAGAAGCCCTTGTTCCCAGGCGTTGCGATCTCCGCCAGATACACGGAAACACCGCCGAGTTCGGCGCCCGCCGAGAAGCCCTGCAACAGTCGGCCGATCAGCACCAGCACCGATGCAGCGATGCCGATGGACGCATAACTGGGCACGCAGGCGATCAGGATCGTCCCGCTTGCCATGATCGCCAGCGTGACGATCAGACCTTTACGCCGGCCGACCTTGTCGATGTACGCACCCAGAAAGATCGCGCCCAGCGGGCGCATCAGGAACCCGGCGCCGAACACGGCGAAGGTCAGCATCAGCGAGGCAAACTCGTCCGCCAAGGGAAAGAAGACCTTGGAGATTGCGGTGGCGTAAAAGCCGAAAAGGAAAAAATCAAACTGCTCGAGAAAGTTGCCGCTCGTCACGCGTAGCACGGCGGCGGCCTTTGATCCGTGCGAGCTGGCGTGCTCCACGGCGAGTTGATGAGTGGGGTTCACTGCAGTGTCTCCTGTTGTATAGCGCAGCGGCGAGATGCGCCGCCTCGCTGCTTATGTGCTAATCCGCGCCGAGCGTGACGTTGTTTCGTTGCCGTCTTTCAATCGAGGATTTCAATAGCGCGGCGGATCGGTACACGCCATGCGCGAACTTTCCATATGGCAGCGTCGCGAACAGTGCGACAACGATGCCCAGATGGATCGCCAGCAGCGTCGGCATCGCCGCTGTGCTGCGCCCGGCCAGAAGCGCGAGCCCTGAAGCGCTGGTCATCAGAAGCAACGCAATGAACCCCCTGTCCATCGGGCGTTGCGCCGCATCGCCTTGCTCGGGGTGACGGCGCAGGTTGAGCCAAAGCAGGCCGGCTGGCCCGACGACCAGGCCGATACCGCCAACGGTGCCGAGCAGCACCGGCAAGCTGAGTAACGGGTAGGGCGCGTGGAGCCCGCGCAGGTAGTGATACAGCGTGGCAACCGCCGTTGCGGCAAAGCACAGCAGGAAGCCATAGAACGTCAGGTGGTGAAAGCGCCGCCGTGCCAGGGTGAAGGCATCGTCAGACTCGTTGCAGCCGTCGCCGTGTCCGCCGTCCAGGTACTTCAACGTCAAGGCGTTCTTTGCTGCTTCGGCCAGAGCAGGTGCGCTGGTTGCCCCGCTGCCTTCCGATACGTCATGCCAGAACCGCGTCACACCCATCCCGAGCGCTATCGCGGCGAAGAGAAACACCACGCCAAAGATCGCGACCAGCAAGTTATGTGGAAAGACCGCATAGAAGTTGCCGGCGGCGGCACCTCCCACCCTGTGCAAAAGACCGTACATTGCGGCGCCAAGCAACAGGAACATGGCCAGGCCGGCCGCGAGCGCCACGGATACCGTCACTCCGTTACGCTGATACAGGGCGCCCAACGACGCGGGCCACGCGTACTGCGTGTAGGTTTCCAGGCGGACCTTCGCCATTGCCTTGGGGACGTTGACGCCAAATTCGTGCGGTGGCGCGTACTGGCATGCGTGGTAACACGCGCCGCAGTTGTGGCACAGGTTGGCAAGGTAGTTGACGTCGGCCTTGCCGAACGCAAGGCGCCGTGTCATGGCAGGAAAGACGGCACAGAACCCTTCGCAGTAGCGACATGCGTTGCAAATCTGCATCTGCCGCGCCACTTCGATTTCGTTTGGCGTCATCGCCAGGATGGGAATCACGCGTGATGCCCGGCGACGCGTCTCGCGTGCTGAGGGGGCGGCGTCGTGTGAAGGGCGGTCCGTCCGCGCGGCGGCGGGCATGTCAGGCTTGTGCACGTTCGACTCCGGATGTTTGCAACGCGTGGCGCGCGGCCTGGGTGCCGGCGATGCGGCCGAAGGCAGTGCCGATCGACATGCCGACCCCCGCCGTATAACCCTTTCCAAGCACGTTGCCCGCCATCATTTCGCCAGCGACGAACAGGTTGTCGCTCGGTGCGCCCCCGAAGTGGACCTGCGCCTGATCGTTGGTCTTCAGACCCAGGTAGGTGAACGTGATGCCCGGTCTCAGCGCGTAGCCGTAGAACGGAGGCACGTCAATCGGCTGGGCCCAGTGCGTCTTGGGCGGGGCCACGCCTTCGGTATGGCAGTCATCGAGCGCGGTGTGGTCGAAAGTGCCAACGCGGCACGCTTGGTTGTAGCGATGCAGCGTCTGCATGAACTGCGCCTCAGGAAGATTGAGCTTGCGGGCCAGTTCGGCCAGGGTTGCCGCCTTCTCGCCGGGAAAGACCGGTGGCATGAAGCGGCCGATCGCCTTCGCGTCGATGATCGAATAGCCGATCTGCCCTGGTTGTTGTGCCACGAGCCTGCCCCAGATGGCATAGCGCTTGGGCCAGAAGTCCTCGCCTTCGTCGTAGAAGCGCTGGGCATTCCGGTTGACGACGACGCCTAGCGAGACGCAGTCGATGCGCGTGCAGATACCGCCGTCATACAGCGGGGCTCGCGCATCGATGGCGACGCAATGCGATTGCGACGGATCGCCGATGGTGTCTGCGCCCGCATCGATCATGAACTTCAGCAGCACGCCGCGATTGAAGCGCGTACCGCGGATCAAGAAGTTGTCGGCAGGCCATTCGCCACGTTCGTTCTGTCCCCAGGCCTCTCGCAGCCATTCGCGGTTCGATTCGAAGCCACCGGCAGCGAGCACACACGCACGTGCCTCGAAGCGCTGCGTGCCGCTGCGCGCCGCAACGAACCGACCGCCATCCAGTTCGATGGAGTCGACCGGCGTTTCATAGCGGATGCGCACGCCAAGTTGTTCTGCGCTGCGGTAGTAGGCGTTGATCAGCGCTTTGCCGCCGCCCATGAAGAAGGCGTTGGTGCGGGCAACATGCAGCGCGCCTGACAGCGGCGGCTGGAAGCGCACGCCGTGCTTCTGCATCCAGGGGCGGCAAGTCGACGAGGCACGGATCGTCAGGCGGGCAAGATGCTCATTGGTCTGCCCACCCGTGACTTTCAACAAGTCGTGCCAGTATTCCTCTTCGGGATACGCATCGACGAGCACGTCTTGCGGCGCGTCGTGCATGCAGCGCAGGTTGCGCGTGTGCTGTGAATTGCCGCCACGCCAAGCGCGCGGCGCGGATTCGAGCATCAGCACCGATGCTCCTGCCTCCCGCGCCATCAGTGCTGCGCAGAGCGCGGCGTTCCCGCCCCCGATGACCAGTACGTCAACCATACATGCCTCCTTGCGGGAGCACTGTATGGCGCGTTTTCGTCAGCCGCCATCAGCAGGGCGTCAACGGGTCTTCAAGTTTCGTGAAGACCCTTCGCCGCGCAGGCGCGCGCCGGGCCAGCGTCCTTCGTGAACAAGTTGCCGCGCGACATCTGCAAGCACCACGCGCGCCGCCAGCCCTGCAGGCGAAAGTTCTTCGTCCGACACGCTGGTGATCATGTTCGGCCGCGCCGCAAAAGCTTCAGCAAGAGGCACGCTGGCCAAAGAGGCATTTTCTGCGCGCGCCAGGGCTGCGCCCGGCTGGATCGTCGCGCCCATGCCGCTGCGCACGAAGTCCATCAGCAGCGCCAGGCCGTCGACTTCGGCGACGATGCGCGGCTCATATTTGGCACGCTTGAATGCCTCTGAGAGAAGCGAGCGCAATCCGTGCGGGCCGCTGGGCAGGATCAGGCCCAGGTCGCCCAGTTGCCCGAGCCGAGCGCTAGTTCCCGTGGGCATACCGTGCAGATTCTCTGCCCCGATGACGAAGAGCCGCTCATCGAGAAGGGGCAGCACGCTCCATCTCTGTGACGGCTGCTCCCGGAAGAGGACGGCAAGATCGATCTGCCGGGCGCTCAACATCGACTCCAGATAGCCTGACAGGCTTTCGACCATACGCAAGCGAACATCGGGATAGCGCTCGCGCATCGCCTGCATGAATGCAATGCCAAGTACGCTGGCGGTGCTGGGCGCCATGCCGATACTGACGTGGCCTGAAAGTCTGGCCGCACGCGCGGCCTGCGCGGCGTCGTCGACATGACGCAATGCGAGCTGCGCCTGTCGCCAGAAAGCGAGACCTGCGTCGGTCGGTATCACGCCGCTGGAGGTGCGTTGCAGCAGGCGCGTCGCCAGTTCGCTTTCGAGTCGGCTGATCTGCTGGCTGAGCGCGGACGTAACCACGCCCAATTCCAGCGCGGCCTTGCCCATGCTTCCGTGCTCGACAACGGCCAGGAAGTATCGAAGCTGTCTGAGTTCCATGGGGAGTCCGGGATCGCGAGGAGACCCGAATTCTCGCAGGTTCCGCACATCGCGAGGGACGTCATGGCGAGCGTGGGCTGGGCGATTGACGTTCGAGACGCCTCAGGGGTGTCCTTGCGACGTGTCGCTCTCGGACTGTCGAGATCGAATGTTTGAGATCCACGCACGCACCTAAAACGGCGGCGCTCGGCTGTCTGCAGGACAACGGCGAGAAGCAAAAGGTCGGACGTGCTTGGCGGAGGGCCAACCGCCGCTCGCATTGGACCAACTTGCGTAGTGCGTGCTCGGCCATCGGAGCCCGGAGGTTGGGTGCACAGAATCGGAAGTTGGAAGCGGCTCCCATCGCTATAATCCACCCCGCTGCCGCACCAACGGCAGCCGGGTTTGGCGACCTGCATAGCAGTTCTTAGAGAGGCTATCGCGCAAGCGATGGTCCGCTCCTGCTCGCTTGTGTTGTTTATGGCGGGCCGGGCGGGGAGACCTTCGGGTCTGCCGGTCGTTCTCTAAGGGCCGGTTCGCCAGCCCCGCCGTCAGGCCCGCCACCCCTCGTCTGGCGACGAATGGCGTGCCTCCACTGCAACTTAGAGAGGCCGACATGCCATCTGTCAAAAGCGGGCACCGCCCCGCGTCTTATCCATCTCCACCCGAACCACCCACGCACGCGCCTACGTCATCCGACGCAGGCCCGCTCACCAAAAATCGCACTTATCTGAACGGCGCTATGGCGGCGCAGGCGTACCTCAAGCGGATACGCACAGCCATGCGCACCCACGGCCAGTGCCGCCCGGGCATGCTGCGTGAGGAGCTTCAGCACCTCTCCGCACATTCGTTCCCGCCGGCCTTTATCAAAGGCTTTGTGGATGCGATTGATGCGTACGTTTCGATGTCGCTCGGGGGCCGCGACGTCGATCCGCAGACGTGGGATGTGTTAGCCGCCATCGAGCGGCGTGGCTACAGCCAATAACAACGGATTGACGCATTCCCGTGACGGGCGGGAATGCCAGGTTTTTCCAGAACGCCCGCAGCAATTCGCACGGCCGCCGTCACAGCCGCTCTATCGGCGTTCCCGTCTCCTTAACTGTTCAAGAACGACATCGCACGGATTTACCGGCGCGCTTGGCGCGAGGGCCGCGCTCGGTCAGCGGATTTCCGTGTTCGTTGACCTGGGAATAGATCGCGGCCAGGGCAGGTTGAACCTTGCGCATGCGGATCCGGTAGAACATCAACGCAGCCGACATCACAGCCAGCAAGACACCGGAGGCCGGTCCGATGATGTTGGCGCGCTTCCAGCGTGGTGCATCATCAGCCGGGCGGCGCGCGTGACCGCACACTGGGTAGCTCGATTTCCATCCGCATACGAGAATTAAAATAATTTCATATCGAAAGTTTTCGCGCCGCCACGATTCACAAAAGCGCAGATTTGGTGCGCGTTCATTCTCTTGATTTTGCTCGGATGTGCCGCCAAGCCAATACTGGCGCCACGCAGCTCACGATCAGCACGGACCCCTTCCGCCGAGAGCACAGGTTTGAAGCGCGCCGCTGCCCTGGCATCGCATTCAAGATTCCTCCTGCCGTGCCGTCATTTCCCATCAAAGCAGCCTGGGCAATCTTGCGGCGCGACGGCTTTGAAGATCGGTCAACGACAGCCGCACATGTCTTCAAGATGCTCCTGCTTCAACGCATGCACCTGATTGCATCGCCAGATGGCCACGGCGATGGCGTTGCCCAGGGCATGACGTCTCTCTCTGACGCCGCTGAAACAGGAATGAAGCAAATGAGAATCTCGGATATGAAGATCGGGGTGCGCCTTGGTGCAGCGTTCGCGCTTGTGGTGGCGCTGCTGATCGGGACTGCCGCGGTGGGCATCCAACGGCTGGACGACAACAACACGAAGATGGGCCGGATCGTCAGCGAGCGCTATTCGCTGATCGCGCTGAGCAACCAGATCAAGAACAACGGTTACAAGGCCAACGGCATTCTCAGCAATCTGCTGCTGGCCACGTCGGCCGACCAGAAAGCGAAGTACATGAACGACTACGCAGCCATCCGCCAAGCCAACGGGCAGGCGTATGGGCGGCTGGAGAAGATGCTGACGACCGATGCGGGCAAGGCGCTCTTCAAGGAACAGTTCGAGGCGCGCTCCGCTTACGGTGCGAGCGTGCGCAAGTTCTTTGAGCTGATCGATGCCAACAAGCCCGAAGACGCACGCGTTCTGTACCAGGGCGACATGAGCCGCCTGCAAGACCAGTACTACGTGCTGGTCGACAAGATGGTGGATCACCAGGCCAGCGAGATGGAGCACGACGTGGGCGAAGCCGCCGCACAAGGTGCCAACGCGAAGATCCAGATGATCGTACTGGCCGTGCTGGCAACGCTGCTTGCCATTGCAACAGGTGGCTTCATCACCCGCACGATCACCGGCCCGATCCACCGTGCCGTGCATCTGGCCGAAGCCGTGGCGCAGGGCGATCTGACGCACCGTCTGGAGGTCGGCGCGCAAGATGAGATCGGCCGCTTGCTGGCTGCGCTCAAGCACATGACCGAGAACCTGCATGGCATCGTCGGCCGTGTGCGCGGCGGAACGGACACCATCACGCGCGCATCGCGCGAGGTGGCCAGCGGCAACATCGATCTGTCCAGCCGGACCGAACAGCAGGCCAGCTCGCTGGAAGAAACGGCGGCGGCCATGGAGCAGCTCACCTCCACCGTCAAGCAGAACGCCGACAACGCGCAGGAAGCCAGCCGCCTGGCGTCCAACGCATCGCTGGTGGCCGCCAAGGGCGGCGATGCCGTTGGCGAGGCGATCGAGACCATGAGCACCATCAATGCGTCGTCACGCAAGATCGTCGACATCATCGGCGTGATCGACAGCATTGCGTTCCAGACCAACATCCTGGCGCTGAACGCCGCAGTGGAAGCCGCGCGCGCGGGCGAGCAGGGCCGCGGCTTTGCCGTGGTGGCTGGCGAGGTGCGCAACCTCGCGCAGCGCAGTGCCGCAGCGGCCAAGGAGATCAAGGCGCTGATCGAAGATTCGGTCAGCCACGTCGGCACCGGCACCGCCAAGGTGGAAGAGGCCGGCCAGATCATCCGCGACGTGGTGGCCGGTATTCAGAACGTGACGAACATCGTTTCCGAGATCAGCGCATCGAGCCGTGAGCAGAGCGAAGGCATCGAGCAGATCAACGAGGCCATCACGCAGATGGACAAGGTCACGCAGGAAAACGCCTCGCTGGTGGAAGAAAGCGCGACATCGGCGCAGGCCCTGCAGGACCAGGCCGATCAACTGGCCGAGATGGTCAGCGCCTTCAGGCTGCATGGCGACATGCCGGGCCATGCGCATGGCGTGCAGGGCGAGACGGCCACCGTGGCGCAGGCTGGCTGGGCGCGAGCACAAACACTTTCGTAATTCGTAGTCGTCGTTGTCGCAGTGATGTTGCAGTCAGCAGTCCAACGGAGGAGGCACGGGCCATCGCCAGGCGGCTCGTCACAGAAGGAATCGACGTAGCGCCTGCCTTGGCGTTTCGAACGGTCCCGCCATTTGCCGAACAGGTGTCTGCTGCGCAACCGCTGTGCTGGTTGGAGGATTGCGCGCGCGGGTGCGCCGGAGTGCCGATGGTGGGGTCAACCCACGGTGTCTCTTATCTCCTGAACAACCATGTCTTCGCACGCTCCTCAAATGGCCGACCCGGGTTCGGCCGCAGCGTTTGACCCGTCCAACGCGCCGGCCGGCACTGCCGCGGCGGCGCCCCCATCCACCGCTGTCACGCAGTTGATCGATGCCTATCGCAAGCATGGGCATCGGCGCGCGCGCCTGGACCCGCTCGCACGCGCGCCCCTGCCCGACGTGCCCGAGCTTCGCCTGCGGTTTCATGGCCTGGACCCTGCGCAAAAGCGCGAGCCGGCAAGCACCGTCCTGCCCACTGCGACGACGATGCAGGCGCTCGAATGGCAGCTCAAGCGGGTGTACTGCGGCACGACCGGTCTCGATTGCAGCAGCGTGCGCAAGCGCCAGCGCCGTGCGTGGCTCTACGCCCGCATGGAGGCAGAGTTGCTGGCGCCGCCGCTCGCCCCCGACCGCAAGCGTTGGCTGCTGCGCCGGCTGGTGGCGGCGGAGATGTGGGAGCGTCTTGCCGGTGGCACGTTCGCGCACGCCAAGCGGTTCTCTCTGGAGGGCTGCGAGAGCCTGGTGCCGCTGCTCGATACGCTGGTGGAGGAGGGCGCCGGCCACGGCGTGCGGCAGGTGTTTCTCGGCATGCCGCATCGCGGGCGCTTGAACGCGCTCGTCAACGTGATGGGGTTTGACGCGCGAGGCATGCTCGATCGGCTCGATCCTGATTCGGAAGTCGCATTCAGCCAGCGGGATCTGCCATATCACCTCGGTGGTCGTGCGCATCGGTTGGTGGGCGACGACGAGGTGGCGCTGGTGCTGGCGCCCAATCCATCGCATCTGCAGAGCGTGTACCCCGTGGTGTGTGGCATGGCCCGCGCGCATGTGGACGAGCACCCGGGCACACCGTGCCTGCCGGTGATGGTGCACGGCGATGCGGCGTTCGCGGGGCAAGGCGTTGTCATGGAGACCCTGAACCTGACCCGCCGCAGCGGCTACACGGCAGGCGGTGTCGTGCACGTGATCGTCAATAACCAGATCGGCTTTACAACACCCAACGTGATGGACGTGCGTGCGCACGACTACTGCACCGACGTGACGCGCATGGTTGATGCGCCGGTGCTGCACGTCAACGCCGACGACCCCGAAGCCGTCGTGCGTGCCGCACGGATTGCCATTGCGTACCGGATGGAGCATGGCGCCGATATCGTCATCGATCTGATCGGCTATCGGCGCCTTGGGCATTCGGAGCACGACACGCCCGCCGTGACGCAGCCCGCGCTGCACGCCGCCATTGCGGCGCACCCGACCGTCACGGAGCAATATCACGTTGCCAGTGCGGAATCGACGCGCTTGGCGGATCTGCGCGAAGCTGCCGTGCGTGACTTGCGGGCTGCCCCGGGCAAAGCGCCGCGTGCAGCCGACGTTTCGACGCTGCACAGCGCCGCGCGCCGCCAGCTTCAGCCGTTGTCATCGCAGCGCGTGCAGGCATTGACGCAGACGCTGACCACACCGCCCGACGACGTGCTCCTGCACGACGTTGTGCGCGGACTGTGCGAGCGCTGGCGCGCTACGGTCTCGAGCGACGCGCATACGGTCGACTGGTGCCTGGCTGAAAACCTTGCCCATGCCACGCTGCTGGAAGACGGGCACAGCATCCGGCTGTCCGGCATGGATGTGGGGCGCGGCACGTTCATGCATCGGCACGCGGTGTGGCAGTCGCAGGCGTCACTGTCCGACGACGGCGACCGGTACGTTCCGCTGCAGCACGTGGCGCCGTGCCAAGGCACCTTCGACGTCATCAACTCGCCGTTGTCGGAAGAAGCCGCGCTGGGCTTCGAATACGGCTACAGCGTACAGACCCGCACGCGGTTGACATTGTGGGAGGCGCAGTTCGGCGACTTCGTCAACGGCGCGCAGGTTTTCATTGACCAGTACATCGCTTCGGGGGAATACAAGTGGGGTTGCCAGTCTGCACTGGCGATGCTGCTGCCGCACGGCCACGAAGGTGTCGGGCCAGAGCATTCCAACGGATTCCTGGGGCGTTTTCTGCAGCTTTGCGCGGATGACAACATGCGCGTGGTCATGCCGTCGACGTCGGGCCAATGGTTCCACCTGTTGCGCGAGCAAGCCGCGCTGGCAACGCCCAAGCCGCTGATCGTCATGTCTCCGAAGACGGAACTCCATGGCAACGGGCGTTCGCATTCGCCCCTGCAGGACCTGATCGACGGGCGTTTCATGCCGGTGCTGGCCGACGCCTCGGCGGTCGACCCGCAAACCGTCACGCGTGTGGTCTTGTGCAGCGGTAAGTTCTTCTACGAACTGCACGCGCAGCGCGAGCGCGAGGCCCGCGCGGATGTGGCGCTCGTCCGTGTGGAGCAGCTCTATCCGTTTCCGCAGGAGGCACTTGTGGCCGCGCTGGCGGCATTCCCTAACCTGAAGGAGATCGTCTGGGCGCAGGAGGAGGACACCAACCAGGGCGCATGGCGCTTCGTGCGCGACCCGCTGGTGGCGTGTCTACCGGAGGGGAGCCGACTGGCCAGTGTGTGCCGCAGCGCGACGCCGTCGGGCGCGCATGCGTCGGTGCGCGCGCACCAGGCGGAGCAGCGTCGCCTGGTGGCTGCCGCGTTCGGCGCGTTGTGATAGCCGGAAGCTGATGCAGGAAGCTCGACCGCGACCGCCGTTTGAGACATCGGTGGTCGCGGTATGCCCTTGTTGTTGAAGCGCCGGGCCGCGATTACGGCGTGTGGCGCAGATACCCTTCCTTGCTCGGATCGGGCATGAAGTACGTCACGACGAAAGACACCGCGCACAGCGCCGTCACATACCAATAGAACGTCGATTCGGTACCGGCCTGCTTGAACCACAGCGCCACGTATTCCGCCGAGCCGCCGAACACCGCGTTGGCAATCGCATACGACAGGCCCACGCCCATGGCGCGCACCTCTGGCGGGAACATCTCGGCCTTGATCAGCCCGCTGATCGACGTATAGAAGCTGACGATGGCCAGCGCCACCGTGATGAGGCCGAAGGCAGCGAGCGGGGTCGTCACCGTGGCCAGCGCCTTCATGAGCGGTACTGTGCCCAGCACCGAGAGTGCCCCGAACAGCAGCATCGAATTGCGGCGGCCGATGCGGTCGGACAGCGCGCCAAACACGGGCTGCAGCACCATGTAGACGAACAGAGCACCCGTCATCACGTTGGAGGCGGTCTTGGTCTCCATGTGTGCCGTGTTGACGAGGTACTTCTGCATGTACGTCGTGAACGTGTAGAAGATCAGCGAGCCGCCAGCGGTAAAGCCGATCACGCGCAGGAACGCGCCCTTGTGCTGCCACGCGCCGCGGATCGTGCCCGCGTGCTCCGCCGTGCGCGCCGAGGCGGTCTGCGTTTCGTGCAGCGATTTACGCAGGTACAGCGCAATCAGCGCCGTCAGTGCGCCCACCACAAACGGAATGCGCCAGCCCCAGGCTTTCAGTTCGGCCGTCGTCAGCAGTTGCTGCAGGATCACCAGGACGAGCACGGCGCACAGCTGGCCGCCGATCAGCGTCACATACTGGAACGAGGCGAAGAAGCCGCGCCGGCCCTGCAGTGCCACCTCGCTCATGTACGTCGCGCTGGTGCCGTATTCCCCGCCCACCGACAGGCCCTGGAACAGCCGCGCGACGAGTAACAGGAACGGGGCCAGCGCACCGATCTGCGCATACGTTGGCAGCACCGCGATCAGCAGCGAGCCGCCGCACATCATCAGCACCGAGATCATCATCGCCCTGCGCCGGCCGTGCTTGTCGGCAATGCGGCCGAACAGCCAGCCGCCGATCGGCCGCATCAGGAAGCCCGCCGCAAACACGCCTGCCGTGTTCAGCAATTGTGTCGTGCGGTCACCGCTGGGGAAGAAGGCGGGCGCAAAGTACAGCGCGCTGAACGCGTAGACGTAAAAGTCGAACCATTCGACGAGGTTGCCCGACGACGCGCCGACGATGGCAAAGATACGGCGACGTGTGTCGTGCGGGTCAACCGCGTGCGGGGTGGCAGTGCTATCCATGAGGGCGTCTCGGTGTGGTCGGTGTGGTTGTTCTGTGGGCAGCCTAAGCTGAACCTCAGAATTGTAGCGACATGTCGCAGGTTGTCGCGCCCGGAATTGCCCCGATGGGTGAGATGGTGTGTTGCGGCAGGTGTGCAGGAGGCGTGCTGAGGTCACGCAGAAACGGGTACGCCCAACACGCGTACCCGGTCGATTTCGCTCATCGTGCGCCCTGCCGCGCGTTGAACACCACGCGCAACCCGAGCGCCACCAGCGCCGCCGCTGTGCAGAACGCCATCAATCCAGTCCAGCGCGCGCTCGTCCACGCCAGGCTCGCACCATACGCGCCCACCGACATGCCGATGAACAGCGCCGTCATGAACACCGCGTTGATACGGCTGCGCGCTTCGGGTGCCAATGCATAAATGATGGTCTGGTGCGATACCAGCGCAGCCTGCACGCCCACGTCAAAGACGAGCGTGCCGATCACGATGGCGATGAGCGATTGCGGGAACATTGCCATCGCGGCAAACGTCACCGCCATGAGCAACGCACCACCCGCAGCGATGTGGCCGGGCGCAACGCGGCCCGACAATCGCCCGGCAATGCTCGCGCCCAGTGCGCCCGCTGCACCGGCCAGGCCAAGCAGGCCCGCTTGACCCGTCGACAGGCCGAGCGAACTCGTCAGGTGCAATGCCACGGTCGACCAGAAGCCCGAGAACGCAATGCCGATGAATGCCTGCGTGATGGCCGCCGCGCGCAGCCGCGGGTGCTGTGCGAACAGCGTGCCCAACGAACGCAGCAGCGTGAGGTACGGCTGCCTCATGGTTGCGGGCGGTGCCACACCAAAGTGGGCGGCGCGCACGGCAATCGCCAGCCCGACAATCGCTACCGCCGATACGCCAAACGCCGCGCGCCAGCCGAAATGGTCCGCCACGATGCCGCTGAACACGCGCGAGCTGACGATGCCGATCAACAGCCCCGTCATCACCGTGCCGATGTTGCGATTGCGGTTGTGGTCGGTGCTGATGGCCGCGGCGCTGGGCACGAAGTCCTGCGCGATGGTGGCCGACAGCCCCACCGCAAAGCCCGCTGCCGCAAGCAGTGGGAGGTTGGGCGCGAGGCAGCTGGTGATGAGCGCCAATGTGAGCAGCAGCGCCTTCCAGAGGATGACGATGCGGCGATCGTAGCGGTCGCCCAGCGGGCCGAAGAAAAAGATGCCGCTGGCGTAGCCCGCCGCCGTGAGCGTCGGCAACACGCCCAACGCGTGCGGCGCGATGGCGAGGTCGCGGCCGATGAGGCCCAGTAGCGGGTGGTTCAGGTAAATGCACGCCACGCTGATGCCCGCGCCGGCCGTGAGCAGGCGGATCAGCCCTCGGGTGTCAGGTGCGGCAGGTGCCATGGTGGTATTGGCAGGCGTTGGGGACGCAGGCGAGGTCGACATGGGAACCTCATGAGGAAATTGCTGCATCGCAGCGAAGCGGCGATGCTAACAACTTTCCTGGGGGCCTGCTGACGGCCAATAACCTTGCTGGTGGTGGTGTCAGGCGCGCTGGCCGGCGGGGGTGGAGGCCGAGGCGGGTGCCTCCTCCACGTCCTCGCTGTGGCCACCGTGCACGTCGTGACCGGCGTTGTCGATCCACAGGCGGGCGCGGTCCTCGCCCACGCGCGACAGCTCCATGCGGTATTCGTAGCGGTCGGGCCGGTAGAGGCCCTGCAGCAGTTGCACGGGGCGCCCGCTCATCTCGCGCACGATGCGCTGGACGGAGAGCAGCGGCGCGCCCACCGACACATCCAGATATTGCGCCGTCGCCACATCGGCCAAACGTGCCGACACCACCTGCGACGCACGATCGATCCGCACGCCCGAGCCCTCGATCAGCCGCAGCAGCGACTGGCTGGCCAGGCGTTCGAGCGTGAGCTTGCTCGTCACGTCCAGCGGCAGCCACGTCGTGATGAGCGCCATGGGCGTGTCTTCCAGGTGGCGCACGCGCACGAGTTTCTTGATCGGCGTGCCAGGCGCGATTTCTAGGCATTTGGCCTCGTCGGGCGGGGCCAGCACGTCTTCAAATTCGACGACGACGGCGGAGGTGCGCTCGCCCACGTCAATGATGTTCTGCAGCAGCGTCTGGGCACCGCCGCCCATCGTCACCGGGTCATCAGGCTTGACGACAAATGTGCCCATGCCGCGATGGCGGCGCACCAGACCTTCCTTGACGAGGTAGTCGAACACGCGCCGCATCGTGACCCGCGACGCGCCGAACTGGCGGGCCAGTTCGATCTCGCCCGGCATCGGGCCATCGCTGAACCGGCCCTCAAGAATCTGTTGGCGCAGGACGACGTAGATCTGGTGGTAGAGCGGTACCACGGCATCGGGCATGGCAGTCGGGGTTCCGGGCGTGAGCAGAGAGGTACAGGGCGAAATCAGGAGGGGCAACCATCAGCCGATGGCGGCAAGGCGCGGGATGTGTTGGAAAGCCGGGTCGAACGCGGCCGTTTGCCCATTCATCCCCGACGATAGGGGGTTATGCCGGGCCTGTAAAGTTGTGTGTTACCCGTTGGCCGGCGGCGTATCAGCGGCCGTGGCGGCACGATTTTCCCCCCGTCCATAACGCGGATTGCGCTCGCGCATCGAGTTCTTGGGCGCAACGGGCTCGCCCAGCGCATTGACCAGCGCGACGTGGATCGGTGTGCCGCTTTCCCGGTCGCGCAGCAACATGGGGCCTTCGCCATCGGGCGTGAGGTAACGGTCGCCCCATTGCATGAGCGCGACGATGGCAGGCAGCAGGTCCACGCCCGCCCGTGTCAGCCGGTAGGCATCGCGCACGCGGTCGCCCGGCTCCTGGTAAGGCACACGGCGCAGGATGCCGTACGTCACCAGCGCCTTGAGCCGCGACGACAGGATCGCCGACGAGCATCCCGTGCGGCGCAAAAACTCATCAAACCGCGTCACGCCGGAAAACGCCTCGCGCAGCACGAGCAGCGTCCATTTCTCACCGACGATCGATACGGCGGCCGCGATCGAGCACGGCTCTTCCATCGACGTTACAAGCTCGGATGCGGTTGGGACGGGGAAAGGTTCCGGAATTCTCATGGCAAAAGCATAGTCAATTCTGACTTTACTTGCAAAAGTCAGGGTTTCTGCTAATCTAGCTTCAAATTAGAAAGTCAGGCGGTGATCCCGTGCTGGCATGCAATAACAACGATCCGTCGCGTGAGGAGATCCCCATGCTTTACACCATCCACCGTTACCCCGCCGAATGGATCGACCGCTGGACCATGCACGACGGCTCCATCGCCACCGTGCGCCCGATTCTGCCGCAAGACGCTCCGCTTGAGGCCGCTCTGGTCGAGGGGCTGTCGTCCGAGTCGCGCTATGCGCGCTTCCTGGTGGGCGGCGGCCGGCTGACCGACGAGATGCTCGCCACCTACACGCAGATCGACTACGTGAACCACATGGCGCTGGTCGTGAGCGTGGCGCGCCCCGACGGCACCGGTGAAGACCTGATCGCCGATGGCCGCTTCGTCGTGGAAGACGGTGTGGCCGAGTTCGCCATGCTGGTGGCCGACGCGTGGCAGGGCAAGGGCGTCGGGCGACGCCTGTTTGCCACGCTGGTTCGCGCGGCGCGGGTGTCCGGCGCGCGGGAAGTTTTCGGCGAGGTGTTGTCCATCAACCGCCGCATGATCAGCCTCGCGCGCGATGCGGGTTTCCGCGTGGCCAACGTGCCGGGCGACGCCACGGTCTGCACCGTGCGCCTGCCGCTGGCGCAGGCCGAAATGGCCGTGACGTCGTTCGCCTTCGCCTGATATTCGCCTTCGCGCACCTGCACGCACTGCGGGTGCGCTTACCGTGTGTCTCTTTCGCCGCCGTCGGGCGGCTTCTTTTTTGCCTGATTCATCAAATTTAATGTTGCTCAGCGCAAAAAAACATCGCTTTTGTGCATGAGTGGATGCGCATAGACTCGTTCGCGTGGCTCGGTGCGTAAGCGGCCCCCCCGCTGCGCGCCGGTGCTGCCTGATTTCAACTCTTCCCGGCCTGCGCCCACACATGAGCAACGTCACGCCTGTGCTTGCCCCATTCCACCTCGCCTTTCCCGTGCACGACATTGCCGCGGCCCGCGCCTTTTACGGCGGCATCCTCGGCTGCCCGGAAGGCCGCAGCTCGCCGGACTGGGTGGATTTCAACTTCTACGGCCACCAGATCGTCGCCCATCTCGCGCCGGATGAAATCGGCCACCGCAAGACCAGCGCCGTCGACGGCGACAACGTGCCCGTGCGCCACTTCGGCGTGGTGCTTTCCATGGCCGAATGGGAAGCCGCCGCCGACAAGCTGCGTGCCGCCGGTATCGAGTTCATCATCGAGCCGCATATCCGCTTCAAGGGCGAAGTCGGCGAGCAGGCCACGATGTTCTTCCTCGATCCGTCGGGCAATGCGATGGAGATCAAGGCGTTCGCCAACATGGCGTCGCTGTTTGCCAAGTAAGGCGGCGCGGCGCGCGTATCCTTGCGCTTCTTCACTGATCCGCGTGCCCCATGCTTCGAGAACTCAAGACTTTCATCGCCGTCGCCCGGCATGGCACGTTTGCGGGCGCGGGCGAGCGCATCGGCCTCACGCAGTCGGCGGTGAGCGCGCAGATCCAGCGGCTGGAAGAATCGCTCGGCTTTCAACTCTTCGATCGCACGGGCCGCTCGGCCACGCTCAACGCCGCCGGGCGCGATGCGCTGGCCCTGGCTGAACACATCGTCACGCTGTATGACCGTCTGGGCGACCAGGCCGGCGGCAACGAGCAGCGCGGCCTGGTCCGTATTGGCGCGATTGCTTCGGTGCAGACGTCGTTTCTGGTGGATGCGCTGGTGCAGTTTCGCAGCGAATTCCCGCATTGCCGTGCGCGCATCGTGCCCGGTGTCTCGCTTGACCTGCTCGGGCTGGTGGATGCCGGCGAGATCGACCTGGCCGTGCTGATCCGCCCCCCGTTTGCGGTCCCGGCCGATCTGGAATGGCGCACGCTGGTGGCCGAGCCCTTCGTGCTGCTGGTGCCTGCCGCCGTGCCCGGCGACGACTGGCGCGCGGTGCTCGCACATCAACCGTTCATCCGCTATGACCGCCGCTCGTTCGGCGGCCGCCGCGTCGACCAGTTCCTGCGCGACCAGCGCATCACCCCGCACGACGTGATCGAACTCGACGAGTTGCAAGGCATGACGCAACTCGTGGCGCGCGGGCAGGGCGTGGCACTGGCCCCGCAAACCGCCGCACAAGGCACCTGGCCGTCCGGCACGCGCGCCGTCAGCCTGGGCGACGCCACGTTCTACCGCGAGATCGGCCTGATCGAGCGCCCGCGCCATAGCCGCCAACCCATTGCGGGGCGGCTTGCCGATTGCATTGACGAAGCCGCCCGCGCCGAACGCACCTGAAGCCTCCATGGTGCGCGCGTGATATCCGGCATTCCGGTCGCGCGTTGACCAAGCGTTATATCGACTCGTATATTACGATCGGTTATTCATCCACTTCCGGATTTTTCATGCAACGTTTCTCGGTTCGCGCGCACGTGCGCGCCATTGGCTTGGTCGCCGCGCTGTCGCTGGGTTTTGCAGCGCCAGCCCGGGCGGCGGACCTCGTTGTCTCTGCCGCCGCCAGCCTGACCAACGCCTTCAAGACGATCGCCCAGCAGTACGAAAGGCTGCATCCGGACACCAAGGTTGTGCTCAACTTCGGCGCGTCGGACGTGCTGATGCAGCAGATCGTGAAGGGCGCCCCGGCTGACGTGTTTGCCTCCGCCGACCAGGAAGCGATGAACAAGGCGGTGGCTGAGAGGGTCATCAAGGCGGAGACGCGCCGCGACTTTGTCGCCAACCAACTCGTGCTGATCGTGCCGGCCACCGGCACGGTGCCCGTACATGCGCTGGCCGATCTGACGAGGCCCGACGTGAAGCGTGTCGCGATCGGCAATCCGGCGTCGGTGCCGGTGGGCCGCTATGCCAAGCGTGCGCTGGAAGCGGCCAAGCTGTGGGAGCCGATGGAGGCCAAGGCGGTGCTGGCGCAGAACGTGCGCCAGGCGCTGGACTATGTGTCGCGCGGCGAGGTCGAGGCCGGCCTGGTGTTCTCGACCGATGCCGCCATCGCCGCCGACAAGGTGAAGGTGGCGAGCACCGTGCCGCTGGATGTGCCGCTCACCTACCCGATCGCCGTGACGTCGGGCACGAAACAGCCGCAGCAGGCGGCCGACTTCGTGGCCTACGTGCTTTCGCCGGCGGGCCAGGCGGTGCTGGGCAGGTACGGTTTCCTGAAACCTTGATTACGCGGTAGCCGGTTGACCCGCACGCTCGGCGTCCTTCTTGGGCGTGCGGTGAATGCGCAGCACCAGGAAGGCGCCCGCCACGCACAGCCCGCCCGAAATCATGGAAGCGAGCGTGTAGTTGCCCAGCGAGGCGCGCATCATGCCCGCACCCAGCGTGGCGAATGCCGCGCCCAACTGGTGCCCCGCGACGATCCAGCCAAACACGATGGGCGCGGCGGCCTTGCCGAACACGTCGTTGGTCAGGCGCACGGTGGGCGGCACGGTGGCAATCCAATCCAGGCCGTAGAAGACGGCGAACACCGGCAGGCCGAAGAACTCGAAGCCGAACGCATACGGCAGGTAGATCAACGACAGCCCGCGCAGGCCGTAGTACCAGAACAGCAGCACGCGGCTGTTGTAGCGGTCGGACAGCCAGCCCGACAGCGTGGTGCCGACCAGATCGAAGATCCCCATCGCAGCGAGCAGGCTTGCGCCCTTCACTTCGGAGAACCCGTGGTCTGCGCACATGGCGATGAAGTGCGTGCCGATGTAGCCGTTGGTGCTCGCCCCGCAAATGAAGAAGCTCGCAAACAGCAGCCAGAAATCGCGCTTGCGGGCCGCCTGCACGAGTGTTTGCATGGCCAGGGTGATCGGGTTCGCGCGCGGGCCTTGGGCGGCTTCCGGCGCATCGGCGGGTTCGCCATACGTGCGCAGGCCCACGCTCTTGGGCGATTCCGGCAGCAGCAGCCATACCACCGGCAATAGCAGCGCAAGCACGCCGGCCACGATCAGCACCACCGGGCGCCAGCCGTAATGCTCGACCACCGCCGCCATCATCGGCAGGAACACGAGTTGCCCCGTCGCCGAGCTGGCCGTCAGGATGCCCATGGCCAGCCCGCGATGCGAAGTGAACCAGCGGTTGACTACCGTCGCGCCCAGCGTGATGGCCGCCACGCCCGTGCCGCCGCCCACCATCACGCCCCACAGCAGCACCATCTGCCACGGCGCATGCATCATCGCCGAGAGTGCCGTGCCCGCCACCAGCACCGCCAGCGCACCGAGCACCGTCGGGCGGATGCCGAAATACTGCATCGATGCCGCAGCAAACGGCCCCGTCAGCCCGTACAGCGCAATACCGATCGAGATGGCCAGCGAGATCGTGCTGCGGCTCCAGCCGAATTCGTGCTCGAGCGGCAGCATCATCACGCTGGGCGTGGCACGCGTGCCGGCCGCGCACAGCAGGATCAGGAACACCACGGCCAGCGCGAGCCAGCTGTAGTGAAAACGTGGGGCGATGAGGCGGGCAAGTCGCTGCATGAGGTGTCCGATGGTTTCGATTCTTTCTTCGATTCGATTCTTGTGGGGGCGACAATATCGCATTCGTTACCGGTCGGTAACAACGTGGTTGCGATAGTAGGTACCGGTCGGTAACATGTCAAGCAGCATTCGAATGACACCGGCGTGGCTGGGGGTTTGCCTCCCGCCGCGCCTGCAGGAGCACCACCATGGCCACCGCCGCCCGTCGCGGACCTCGCGCACTTTCCACCGTTGACACCGGTGATCAACCGAAACCGGCTCCGCGCCGCATCAGCGGTGAGGACGCGCACGCCAGCCTGCTCGAGGCGGCTCGTCAGCTGTTTTACTACGAAGGCGTGCGGGCCGTGGGCGTCGAAGCGGTGGTGGAGAAGGCCGGCGTCAACAAGATGAGCCTGTACCGGCAGTTCAAGTCGAAGGACGATCTCGTCATCGCGTACCTGGAGCGCAGCGACGAGAGCTTCTGGGGTTACTTCAACGCCAGCGTGGCCAAGCACCCCGACGATGCGCGCGCGCAACTGCTGCAGTTCTTCATCGATGTCTCCGAACGCGCTTCGCGCCCCGGCTACCGGGGCTGCCCGTTTGTGAATGTGGCGGCGGAGTTTCCGGGCATGACGCATCCGGCGCGGCAGTTTGTCCAGCACAACAAGGCGCTGCTGCTCGCCCGCCTGCGGGACCGCGCCCAGGCCGCCGGCGCGACCGACCCCGATGCGTTGGCCGACGACCTCGCTTTCCTGATCGAAGGCGGCTATACGGCCAGCCAGACCTTCGGCACCGATGCACCGCGCCTTATCAAGAGCCTGCCGCGCACGGCACGCGTGTTGCTCGATGCGGCTATCCCCGCGCGCAAACCGGACTGATGTTGTAGCGCGCTCACGCACGCGAAACATGGGCGCACGGGTGTCGTGCGATGCCGCTACACTCGCTGGCATTGTTGCCTCGGCTGCACCTCGATGACGCCCAACCAAGTCCCGCTCTCTCCCGTTCGTACGACGCCCGCCACGCCGCTGACCTTGCCGGCGGCGTTGTCGCAGGCGCAACGCGCGCTTGATCGCATCGTGCTCGGCAAGCCGCTGCAGATCCGCCTGGCGCTGGCGTGTCTGCTGGCACGCGGGCATCTGTTGCTGGAAGACCTGCCGGGCGTGGGCAAGACCACGCTGGCGCATGCGCTGGCCCGTACGCTCGGGCTGCAATATCAGCGCGTGCAGTTCACGAGCGATCTGCTGCCCACCGACCTGATCGGCGTGTCGATTTATGTAAAAGAAAAGGGCGCGTTCGAATTCCACCCGGGGCCGCTGTTCGCGCAGGTGGTGCTGGCGGATGAAATCAACCGCGCCACGCCCAAGGCGCAAAGCGCGCTGCTCGAAGCGATGGCCGAAGGGCAGGTCACGCATGACGGGGCGACGTATTCGCTGCCCGAGCCGTTCTTCGTGATCGCCACGCAGAACCCGTTGAACCAGATCGGCACGCATCCGCTGCCGGAGTCGCAGCTGGACCGCTTCACGATGCGGCTCTCGCTGGGTTATCCCGATCAAAGCTCGGAGCGTGCGCTGTATCTAGGGGGCGGTGCGCCGCAGGACATCGAAGCCGTGCTGACGGCTGCGCAAGTGGTTGCGCTGCAGGCCGCCGCCGATGCCGTGCACGTGGCGCCGGCGCTGGTCGACTACGTGCTCGCGCTGGTGAATGCCACGCGCACAGATGCGCAGGTGCAGATGGGCCTGTCGCCGCGTGCGGGGCTGGCATTGCTGGCCGCGGCGCGCGCCTGGGCGCTCATCGATGCCCGCGATGCCGTACTGCCCGAAGACGTGCAAGCCGTGTTCAAGGCCGTGGCGGCGCATCGCCTGCTGCCGACGGGCGGCACGCTGTCGGCGACCGCGCTGGCGCAGCGGCTGCTCGATACGGTCGCCATCCCCTAAGCAGGCAGCGCCATGGCGCGATTGAGTTCTCTGCTGCTCGCGCCGTTGCGTCTGCTCGGTGCCGGCCTGGCAATGCTGCCCGGCGTGCGCTTTGCACGGGCACGCGTGCAACGCTTTCTGCAGCGGCCGCGCACGCCACGCGAAGGCCGCATCCGCCTGGACCGCAATCACGTCTACATCCTGCCCACCGCGGCCGGCGGCGGCTTTGCGCTGCTGCTGGTCGTGATGCTGCTCACCTCGCTCAACTACAACGTAAGCCTGGGTTTTCTGCTGACCTTCGTGCTGGCCGGCGTGGGCGCGTCCGCCATGTGGCAGACGCATCGCAACCTTGTCGATCTGGAAGTGCGCGGCGCGGCGGGCGAAGCGGTGTTTGCAGGCCATGCGTTGAATGTGAGCGTGGCGTTGGCCAACGTCACCCCGTGGGCGCGCGTGGGTGTGGATGTGAGCGCCGCGCAAGCCGCTGCCGTGGAAACCTCGCTCGACGCGCAGGACGCCATCGTGGCCGCGCTGTCTTTCGCCGATCAGCCGCGCGGCTGGTTCAAGGTGCCGCGCCTGACGGTGTCGACGCGTTTTCCGCTTGGCCTGTTTCGCGCGTGGAGCTATGCCGATGCGCCGCTGACCTTGCTCGTCTATCCCGCGCCGGAGCCCTCCGCTCCGCCGCTGCCGGCGAGCTTTGCGCCCGACCCTGGCGACGAAGACGACACGCGCGCCGCCCGCACCCACGTCGAAGAAGCCGCAGACCAGTTGCGCACTTACCGCCCCGGCGACGCACTGCGCAGCATTGCGTGGAAGCACAGCGCGCGGCTCGACACATGGATGAGCCGCACCGGCCAGCAAGTGCGCCACGCGCAATGTGTGCTCGCGTGGGAAGCGCTGCCACCGTCGATGAACGTTGAACAACGCCTGTCGCGCCTGTGCGCCTGGGTGCTGGCAGCCGAGCACGCGCCCGCCGGCGATGAGCCCGAGTACACGCTGAGCCTGCCTGGTGTTGTCATCGGCCCGGCACGCGGTGTCGCGCATCGGGATGCGTGTTTGCGTGCCTTGGCGTTGTGGGGTAAGCCGGCGATGCCGGAAGCCGAAGGCGAAGTCACATGACCACTGCCACCATCGGCACCGAAGCGGCCGCCTTTGGCTCCGCCCGTGCGCTGACCCATCGCGAGCACGGCTGGCTGATCGCTCAGCTTGCCGTCGTGCTCGCGCCGCTGCTGCGTGCGCTGCCGCTGGTGACCTGCGCTGTGTTCGGCGTGCTGCTGCTCTGGCGCGCGCTGTTGTGGGTACGGCGCGCGCCGTTACCTGGCAAATGGGTGTTGGGGCTGACGGGCGTCGCCACGCTTGTCGTGACGCTGGCGCTCGCCATGCGCACCGGCGGAAACATCGGGCGGGACTTGTCGGTGGCGCTGCTTGGCGCGTTTCTCGTGCTCAAGCTGATGGAATCGCACACGGTGCGCAACGGCGTGCTGGTTACGCAGTTGTGCTGTTTCCTGCTGCTCTCGCAGGTGCTGTTCGACCAGCCGCCGTGGCTGGCCGCCACCATGCTGGCGACCGTGGCGCTGCTGTTGCGCAACTGGCTGTTGCTGCTGCATCCGCAGGCGCGTGCGCGCGTGTCGCCGGTGCGCGTGCTGGCGCGTTTGGTACTCATGGGTCTGCCGTGCGCGGCGGTGCTGTTCCTGCTGTTCCCCCGGCTGGATCATCCCCTGTGGCGCCTGCCGCAAACTGCCGACACCGCCGTCAGCGGCCTGTCGGACCGCATGGCGCCCGGCTCCGTCGGCCAGTTGATCCTCTCAGATGAGCTTGCCTTCCGCGTCGATTTTGTCGGCGCGCCGCCACCGCTCGACACGCTCTACTGGCGCGGCATGGTGCTGTGGCGTTTCGATGGCCAGACATGGACGGCCGCGTCAATGCGGCAACGTCCCGCAGCTGAAAGCGTACCCAATTCTGCGGACGCAACCGGCGGTGCGCCCGGCGTGTTCGACTACAACATTACGCTGGAACCGACGCGCCAGCGCTGGCTGTTTGCGCTCGATCGCGGCCAGTCGATCGAGGCGCGCGACGGCACCGGCCGCAGCATCGACGGCGAATTCATCAGCACGCAGCCGGTCGACCAGCGTGTGCGGTATCACGCGCGCTCGCGGTTGCCGGAGCGCAATCGCGCCGACGACGCCCGCCCGCTCGACCCGCTCACGCAGCAGATGGCGCTGGCGTTGCCGCCGGGCAACGGCCAAGCGCGTGCGCTGGCAGCGCAATGGGCAGCGCTGCCGCCTGCCGAGCGCGTATCTGCCGCACTCAAGCTGTTTGGCAGCGCACCGTTTGCCTACACGCTTGAGCCGGAACCGCTGCAGGATCAGCAGATCGACGATTTCCTCTTCCGCACGCACCGCGGTTTCTGCGAGCACTACGCGGGCAGCTTCGTCTTCCTGATGCGTGCGGCGGGCGTGCCGGCGCGTGTGGTGGTGGGCTACCTCGGCGGTGAGGTGAACGCCGTGAGCGGCGACATCATCGTGCGCCAGTCCGATGCACATGCCTGGGCTGAGGTGTGGCTCGACGGGCGCGGCTGGGTGCGCGTGGACCCCACCGCCGCCGTCGCGCCGCAACGCGTCGAACGTGGCCTGGCCGCCGCCGTGCCCGCGAGTGAATTCCGCTCGCGCCGCGCAGAAGAACCCGGCTGGCTGCGCAGCGTGCGGTGGGGGCTGGATGGCCTGATCAGCGGCTGGAACAGCTGGGTGCTCGGCTATGACCGCAACCGCCAGGCGCGCCTGTTCGCGTGGCTGGGGCTCGATGCGGCGGACCCGCGCGCGGTGCTATGGGGCGTGTCGGGTTTGTTCCTGCTCGCTGCGCTGCCGCTCCTCTGGCAGCAGCGCAAGCCCAAGCCTGATCCCGTGCAGGCCCAGTGGCAGCGGTTGTGTGACCGGCTGGCGCGACATGGTTGCACGCGCGGCGCTGCCGAAGGCCCGATGGCCTACGCCGAGCGCGCTGCCGCGCAGTTTCCGCAAGCGGCGCAGGCATTGCGCAATGCCGCCGCCGGCTACGTCGCCCTGCGTTACGGCCGCGACGACGGCGATGCGCAGGCGCGTGCCCAGCGGTTCACGCAATGGCGCGAAGCCGTGGCGCAAGTCCGGCTCGGCTGACGCGGCGCAGCGGTTGATCGGCTTAAACATCGCGCCCCAAAAAGCGGGCGCCCACGCGGTTGATCGAGCGCTCCGGTCATTCACTTGTGATGCTGCGTGATCGGCATTGCGCAAAGCGTCGCGCTGCCGATTCGCGCCCCAGGGCTTTCAATGCCGCGCCTGCCGGTTTTTCGAATGGCTTCGAGATAACACCGGGTCATGGATTTAACTCATTTTGAGTAATTTAGAGCAAAGCCTTCAAACATAATCGTCCGAGCGCGTCAGCGCGCGAACCTTTGCGTCATGGTGACACCGCGTCCGGCGGGCATCTTCTGATGCAGATTGGCGTCATGACCAGGTTTTCGGCGTTTGACAATGTTTGCAATTGCCTTCGACTCGGTTAATAGACTGAACTTGAACGTGCCACCAGGTTAATCGTGGGATGCACCGATAAAACACCGAGTAGGGCGGGGCTGCGCGCATTATCAAGCGCATATTTGAAACGGGAGGCAGACATGAAGACATTGCAACGAGGGACCCTGGTTTCGGCGGCCTTGGCCGGCCTGCTTGTGCTGGGCGGTTGCGCCAGTTCGGGCTCGGGCGATATGAGCGGCACTACTGGGAGCGGCGGAAGTTCGGCCAACAATGGCGGTGGCTCCGGTTCCAACGGTTCGGGTGGCACGACGACTACCGCGTCCACCACGCCCACCGGCGACGTGGCGAACAAGGGCGGCGGCGTGCTGACGGCCACGGGCAATGCCGTCAGCGGTCTCGGCTCTACCATCGGCGGCAGCAATCTACCGGGGGCATCGGCCCTGGGCAATGTGGTCGACAACGTAGGCAATACGGTGTCGGCTCTGGGCACCGGCGTGCAGTCGGGCCTGGGCAGCATCGGTACCAACCCGAATCCGATCGGCACCACGGTATCGAGCACTGGCAACGTGGTGACGCAAGTGGGCAACACCGTCGATGCCACGGGTGCGCTCGTCAGCAGTCTCGGGTCGGGGCCGCTGCAGCCGCTTTCGCCGGTCACGTCACCGGTGGGTGGCGCGGTTTCGCAGGTCGGGCAAGCGGTGGCCGGCGCGGGCGGCACGCTCGGCACGGCGCTGTCGACCGGGCCGGTAGAGCAGGTCACGCAGCAGCTCAGTTCCGCTGTGGTACCGCTCACTTCGCAGGTGACCACCGCTACGCAGACGCTGGGTAACACGACAGGCCTGGGCGCTCCGGCAACCAACCTGCTGCAGACGGTGGGCGGCGGCGTAGCGAATGTGGGCACGTCACTGACGGCGACCAACGCGCCGGTCGTCTCCGGTTTGGGCGGTGTGGTCACGGCCACGGGCAACACGGTGGCTGCGTTGGGCGGGGTGACCTCCACGCCGGGCGGCGCAACGGCGGCCAACCCGCTGGCACCGACCACCGGCGCAGTGGGCGGCGTGGGAGGCGGCAGCAATCCGCTGGGGGGTGTGACGGGTGCCTTGGGCGGTGCAGCCGGCGGCGGTACGACGGCAGGGGGTGCGACCGCGCCGGTCGGCTCGCTCGTCACCAGCGTCGGCACTTCGCTCACGTCCACCGGGGCTGCGACGCCGCTTGCGCCCGTCACGGGCGCTGTGGGTGGCGCACTGACCACAGTAGGCGGCGCGTTGCACCACTGAGCGGATGCAACATGGCGGGCCGGCCTGTGCGCTTGGCCCGTCATCGAGCCATTTCAGCCGCGTGCGGAACGGCTCGTACGCGTGTTCGTATGACGCGGCCCGCTGCTTTCGGCATACAGTACGCCTGACCGCGCGCTCTTCCGCGCGTATCAGGAGACTTCAATGATCCAGTACGCATTGTTCGCCCGACTCATTGCCAAACCGGGCAAGGAACAGGCAGTGGCCGATTTTCTTTCGGCCGGCCTGCAAATGGCCAACCAGGAAACCACCACCCCGATCTGGTTTGCGCTGCGCCTTGCGCCCAACGTATTCGGCATCTTCGATGCCTTTGCCAGTGAGGAAGACCGCCAAGCGCATCTGGACGGCCCGATCGCCAAGGCGCTCATGGCCAACGCGGCCGAGCTGCTGGCCTCACCGCCCGAGATTGCGTCGATCGAGGTGCTCGGCCTGAAGAACACCGGCGCAACCTGAGTTCCGAGAGAAAAAAGAAACCGCCGCATCCAGCCGTCAGCCGGATGCGGCGGTTTTGCTTTGCATGCGTGGTCAGCCTTCAGCCCGGCACGCGCACCCAGCCTTCCATCAACACGCGCGCGCTGCGGCTCATGATGGCCTTGGTGACGGTCCATTCGCCGTCAACGAGCTTGGCTTCCGCGCCCACGCGCAGCGTGCCCGACGGATGCCCGAAGCGCACCGCGCCACGTTCTCCGCCGCCTGCCGCCAGGTTGACGAGCGTGCCAGGAATGGCCGCCGCCGTGCCGATGGCGACCGCTGCCGTGCCCATCATTGCGTGGTGCAGCTTGCCCATCGACAACGCACGCACCAGCAAGTCCACATCGCTTGCGCCGACTTTCTTGCCGCTTGATGCCACGTAGTCCTTCGGCGGCGCGACGAACGCCACCTTGGGCGTGTGCTGGCGCGTGGCGGCTTCTTCAATGCTCTTGATCAGCCCCATGCGCACGGCGCCGTGCGCGCGAATGGTCTCGAACATCGCCAGCGCTTTCGCATCGCCGTTGATGGCGTCCTGCAGCTCGGTGCCGGTGTAGCCGATGGCCTCTGCGTTGATGAAGATCGTCGGGATGCCCGCGTTGATCATCGTCGCCTTGAGCGTGCCCACGCCGGGCACCTCCAGGTCGTCGACGAGGTTGCCGGTGGGGAACATCGCACCGCCGCCGTCACCTTCCTCCTCGGCAGCCGGGTCGAGGAATTCGAGCTGCACTTCCGCCGCCGGAAAGGTCACGCCATCCAGTTCAAAGTCGCCCGTCTCCTGCACCGCGCCGTTGGTGATGGGCACGTGCGCAATGATGGTCTTGCCGATGTTGGCCTGCCAGATGCGCACGATGGCGGTGCCGTTCTGCGGCACACGGCTTGCATCGACCAAGCCGTTGCTGATGGCGAACGGCCCGACCGCTGCGGAGAGGTTGCCGCAGTTGCCCGACCAGTCGACAAACGGCTTGTCGATGGAGACCTGACCGAACAGGTAGTCCACGTCATGATCCGGGCGCGTGCTCTTGCTGAGGATCACCGTCTTGCTGGTGCTCGACGTGGCGCCACCCATGCCGTCGATCTGCTTGCCGTACGGGTCGGGGCTGCCGATCACGCGCATCAGCAAGGCGTCACGCGCGGCGCCCGGCTGCTGAGCGGCCTCTGGCAGGTCTTGCAGACGGAAGAACACGCCCTTGCTGGTGCCGCCACGGATGTAGGTGGCGGGAATCTTCACTTGCGCGGGATGGCTCATGCTGCCTCCTTGGAAGACTCAAGGAAGTCCTGTGCGAAACGCTGCAGCACACCGCCGGCTTCGTAGATCGAGACTTCCTCATCGCTGTCCAGGCGGCACGTGACGGGCACTTCCACGCGTTCGCCGTTCTTGCGGTGGATGACGAGCGTGAGGTCGGTGCGCGGTTTGCGCTCGCCGATCACGTCAAAGGTTTCGGTGCCGTCAATGCCGAGCGTCAGGCGCGTGGTGCCCGGCTTGAACTCCAGCGGCAACACGCCCATGCCGATCAGGTTCGTGCGGTGGATGCGCTCGAAGCCTTCGGCCACGATGGCCTCCACGCCGGCCAGCCGCACGCCCTTGGCGGCCCAGTCGCGCGAGCTGCCCTGGCCGTAGTCGGCACCGGCAATCACGATCAGCGGTTGCTTGCGGTCCATGTAGGTTTCGATCGCTTCCCACATGCGCGTCACCTTGCCTTCGGGCTCGATGCGTGCCAGCGAGCCCTTCTTCACCGCGCCGTCCACCACGGCCATTTCGTTGATGAGCGTCGGGTTGGCAAACGTCGCGCGCTGGGCGGTCAGGTGATCGCCGCGGTGCGTGGCGTACGAGTTGAAGTCCTCTTCCGGCAGGCCCATCTTGGCGAGGTATTCACCGGCGGCGCTGCTGGCCAGAATGGCGTTGGACGGCGAGAGGTGATCGGTCGTGATGTTGTCGCCAAGCACCGCCAGCGGGCGCAAGCCCTTGAGCGTGCGCTCACCGGCCAGCGCGCCTTCCCAGTATGGCGGGCGGCGGATGTAGGTGCTCTGCGGGCGCCAGTTGTACAGCGGGCTCACGTTGGCAACGGATGCGCTGCGCTGCTCGAACATCGGGATGTACACCTTGCGGAACTGCTCCGGCTTGACCGAGGCGCGCACGATGGCGTCGATCTCTTCGTCGGTCGGCCACAGGTCTTTCAGCAGGATCGGCTTGCCGTTGGCATCGGTGCCGAAGCTGTCGCGCTCGATGTCAAAACGCACGGTGCCGGCAATCGCGTAGGCCACCACCAGCGGCGGCGAGGCGAGGAACGCCTGCTTGGCATACGGGTGGATGCGGCCGTCGAAGTTGCGGTTGCCCGACAACACGGCGGTGGCGTACAGGTCGCGGTCGATGATCTCTTGCTGGATCTTCGGGTCCAGCGCACCGCTCATGCCGTTGCAGGTCGTGCACGCAAACGCGACGATGCCGAAGCCCAGCTTCTCCAGTTCGTGCTTCAGGCCGGCTTCTTCCAGATACAGCTCCACGGCCTTGGAGCCCGGCGCCAGCGAGCTTTTCACCCACGGCTTGCGGGTCAGGCCCAGGCGATTGGCATTGCGCGCCAGCAGCGCTGCGGCAATCACGTTGCGCGGGTTGCTGGTGTTGGTGCAGCTCGTGATGGCGGCGATGATGACCGCGCCATCGGGCATCTGGCCCGGTGTCTCTTCCCACTTGCCGGCGATGCCCTTGGCGGCCAGGTCGGTCGTTGCCACACGTGCGTGCGGGTTGGACGGGCCGGCCATGTTGCGCACTACGCTCGACAGATCGAAGCGCAGCACGCGTTCGTATTCGGCGTTCTTGAGCGTGTCGGACCACAGGCCTGCGGTCTTGGCATACGTCTCCACCAGCTTGACCTGTTCGTCGGTGCGGCCGGTCAGGCGCAGGTAGTCGAGCGTGTTGTCGTCAATCGAGAACATTGCCGCGGTGGCGCCGTACTCGGGGGCCATGTTGGAAATGGTGGCGCGGTCGCCCAGCGTCAGCTTGGAAGCGCCTTCGCCGTAAAACTCGAGGTAGGCGCCCACCACCTTCTGCTTGCGCAGGAATTCGGTCAGCGCCAGCACGATGTCGGTGGCGGTGATGCCGGGCTGGCGCTGGCCGGTCAGCTCCACGCCGACGATGTCCGGCAGGCGCATCCACGAGGCGCGGCCGAGCATCACGTTTTCGGCTTCCAGGCCGCCCACGCCGATGGCGATCACGCCCAGCGCATCCACGTGCGGCGTGTGGCTGTCGGTGCCGACGCAGGTGTCGGGGTAGGCCACGCCGTCGTGCGCCTGGATGACGGGCGACATCTTCTCCAGGTTGATCTGGTGCATGATGCCGTTGCCCGCCGGGATCACGTCGACGTTCTTGAACGCGAGCTTGGTCCAGTCGATGAAGTGGAAGCGGTCTTCGTTGCGGCGGTCTTCAATGGCGCGGTTCTTGGCGAAGGCATCCGGGTCGAAGCCGCCGCACTCTACGGCCAGCGAGTGGTCGACGATCAACTGCACCGGCACCACCGGGTTGACCTTGGCGGGGTCGCCGCCCTGGTCGGCAATGGCGTCGCGCAGGCCGGCGAGGTCGACCAGCGCGGTTTGGCCCAGGATGTCGTGGCAGACCACGCGCGCCGGGAACCAGGGGAAGTCCAGATCGCGTTTGCGCTCGATGAGTTGCTTGAGCGAGTCGGTGAGCGCGGCCGGGTCGCAGCGGCGGACCAGATTCTCGGCGAGGACGCGGGAGGTGTAGGGGAGCTTGTCGTAGGCGCCCGGTTGGATGGCTTCCACAGCCTCACGTGCGTCGAAGTAATCGAGCTTTGTGCCGGGGAGCGGTTTGCGGTGGGTGGTGTTCATGGTAGTGGTACATCCCTTGTTTCATCCCCTGCCGGGGCTGACTCACTTTCTTTGTCTTGCCAAAGAAAGTAAGCAAAGAAAGGCGCGCCCGATGCGGCGACCCCCTCCTTGAATTTATGTCGCAAGGAGGAGAAGGGGAAAACTCGCTGCGCTCAGACAGTTCCCCTTCTTTTTTCCTCCTTGCAACAAAAATTCAAGGCGCCGCATAGGGCAGGAACGTCAAAGGCCAAACCGTCTGAGTGCGTGCGGTGGCGTTCTCTTACGGGCGTTTGCCGATCGGTACGAACTTCAGGTCGTCGGGGCCGGTGTAGTTGGCGCTCGGGCGGATGATCTTGTTGTCGATGCGTTGCTCGATAATGTGCGCTGCCCAGCCGGACGTACGCGCGATCACGAACAGCGGGGTGAACATCGCGGTCGGCACGCCCATCATGTGGTACGACACGGCACTGAACCAGTCCAGGTTCGGGAACATCTTCTTGATGTCCCACATCACGGTTTCCAGGCGCTCGGCAATGTCGAACATCTTGGTGTTGCTGGCTTCCTTCGACAGCTTGCGCGCCACTTCCTTGATGACCTTGTTGCGCGGGTCGGACACGGTGTACACCGGGTGGCCGAAACCGATCACGACTTCCTTGGCTTCCACGCGGCGGCGGATGTCGGCTTCGGCCTCGTCCGGGGTGTCGTAGCGCTTCTGGATTTCGAAGGCGACTTCATTGGCGCCGCCGTGCTTCGGGCCGCGCAGCGCGCCGATCGCGCCGGTGATGGCCGAGTAGATGTCCGAGCCCGTGCCGGCAATCACGCGGCCGGTAAACGTCGATGCGTTGAACTCGTGCTCGGCATACAGGTTGAGCGAGACGTGCATGGCATCGACCCACGACTGCGACGGTTCAACGCCGTGCAGCAGGTGCAGGAAGTGGCCGCCGATGGAGTCGTCGTCGGTTTCGACTTCGATGCGCTTGCCGTTGTGGCTGTAGTGGTACCAGTACAGCAGCATCGAGCCGAGCGATGCCATCAGGCGGTCCGCGATGTCGCGTGCGCCGGGGGTGGCGTGGTCGTCCTTTTCGGGCAGCACGGTGCCCAGCACCGACACACCGGTGCGCATCACGTCCATCGGGTGGGCGGAGGCGGGCACCCATTCCAGGGCGGCCTTCACGTTAGCGGGCAGGCCGCGCAATGCCTTCAGCTTGGCCTTGTAGGCAGCAAGTTCCGCCTTGTTGGGCAGCTTGCCGTGCACCAGCAGGTGGGCGACTTCTTCAAACTCGCACGCCCCGGCCAGGTCGAGGATGTCGTAGCCGCGATAGTGCAGGTCATTGCCGGTGCGGCCAACGGTACACAGGGCGGTGTTGCCGGCCGTCACGCCCGACAGGGCCACGGATTTCTTCGGCTTGAAAGCGCCGGCGTTCGGCGTGCTGTTATCGGCTTCGCTCATGGTGGTGGTCTCCTTGGATGCGTTGAGTCTGTAGGCGTTATTTCTGTGCGGCAAACAGCGCGTCGAGCTTGTCTTCGTACGCGTGGTAGCCGAGATATTGGTACAGATCGGCGCGCGACTGCATGGTTTCCACGGCCGCCTTCTGGGTGCCGTCACGCATCACGGTCTGATAGAAGTTGAGCGCCGCAGCGTTCATTGCGCGGTAGGCGCCGCAGCAGTACAGCGCAATGTCCACGTTGGCGCTGCGCAGTTCGTCGGTGGTAAAGAGCGGCGTGCTGCCGAACTCGGTCAGGTTGGCCAGGATGGGCACTTTTACAGCGGCCTTGAAGCGGCGGTAGTCGTCCAGCGTCTTCATGGCTTCCGGAAAGATCATGTCGGCGCCCGCTTCCACGTAGGCGACGGCGCGCTCGATGGCGGCGTCGATGCCTTCGGAGGCGGCGGCATCGGTGCGGGCCATGATGACGAAATCGTCATCGGTGCGGGCATCCACGGCGGCCTTCACGCGGTCGACCATTTCGTCGGTGGAAACGACTTCCTTGCCGGGGCGATGACCGCAGCGTTTCTGGCCAACCTGGTCTTCCAGGTGCACGGCGGCCACACCCGCCTTGATGAACGAGCGAATGGTGCGCGCAATGTTGAAGGCGCCGCCCCAGCCGGTGTCGATGTCGACCATCAGCGGGATCTGCACCGCGTCGGTGATGCGGCGGGCGTCGATCAGTACGTCTTCCATCGTGCTGATGCCCAGGTCCGGAATGCCCAGCGAGTTGGCCGCCACGCCGCCGCCCGACAGGTACACGGCCTTGAAGCCGGTCTGCTCGGCCATCTTGGCAGCGTAGGCGGTAATGGCGCCCACCACTTGCAGCGGTTGGGATTCGGCCACGGCAGCACGGAACTTGGCGCCGGCGCTGGTGGGGTGTCGATGGGTTGTGCTCATGTGTGGCTCCAGAAAGATTGGCCTAAGAGAGCAGGAAGCGGGCCACCCAATCGAGTGGACGTAACCCCTTGATTTGTATGGATGTGACGTTACCGCCCGGGCGCACACCATTTCAAAGATGAAATATGTGATTTCAATATGGAAATGCACGGCGCATAATGCTCGGACTGCCGTTTTTTCGCCGCGCCGCACCATGAGCCCCACTGCAACCGACCTGACCGACCGCCCCCGCATCTGGGCTTGCGGCATCAGCCGCCTGAGCGATCTCTTCCTCGATATTGCCGCCGAGTACAACGACCGCGCCGAGCTGCGCGTCATCACACGGGGCTTTGAAGACATCGTGCGCGAGATCGACGCCGCTGGCGCCGAGCGGCCCGACGTGGTGGTGGCGGGCGGCTCCAACGGCGCCTATCTGAAGCCGCGTCTGTCGCTGCCGGTGGTCGTCATCAACCCGACGGGCTTTGACGTGATGCATGCGCTGGCCCGCGCCCGGCGCGACGCGGAATCGGTGGCGCTCGTCACCCACGGCGACACGCCCGAGGAGGTGCGCCGCTTTGTCGCCGCCTATGGCATGGACGTGGTGTTTGCCTCGTACACCTCGCGCCAGGGCGCGGAGAGTTGCGTGCTGGACCTGCGCGACCGCGGCGTGGGTGTGGTGGTTGGCCCCGGTCTGGTGACGGACCTGGCAACGCAGGCGGGCATGAACGCCGTGTTCCTGTATTCGCGGGACTCTGTGCGTGCGGCATTCGATACCGCGCTGGAAGTCGTACAGGCCACGCGCCGCGAAACCCTGCGCCGCCAGCGGTTGGACAACCTGCTGCAGCATCTGCGTGACGGTGTGGTCGCGCTGGATGCGCAGGGTCGCGTGGAGGCCATCAACCAGCGGCTGGCCACCGCGTTGGGCATCGAGGCCAAGCAGGCCATCGGGCAACCGCTGCTCAGCATTGCGCCCAACCTGCTCGGCTTGCTGCCCGATACCGACGGCGACACGCTGGGCACCGTGCAGGGCGTGAACTACGTCATCCACCGTGGCCCGCTCACGAGCACCGGCACCGGCGCCGCAGAAGGCACGGTGTTCACCTTCCAGGAATCCCGCGCGGTGGAGCGGCTGGACCGCACGCTGCGCTCACGCCAGCGCCCGCAGCAGTTCAGCGCGCGCTATCGGCTCGAAGACCTGGTGGGCGAATCGCTGGCGATGGAACGCGTGCGTACGCTGATACGCCGCTATGCCAAATCCGACGCCACCGTGCTCGTGCTGGGCGAATCCGGCACGGGCAAGGAGATGGTCGCGCAGGGGATGCATCAGCTCAGCGCGCGGCGCGATTTTCCATTCGTCGCCATCAACTGCGGCGCGTTTCCCGAAGCGCTGCTGGAAAGCGAACTGTTCGGCTACGAAGAGGGCGCCTTCACCGGCGCGCGCAAGGGCGGCAAGACGGGGCTGATTGAAGCCGCGCACCGCGGCACACTGTTTCTCGATGAAATCGGCGAGATGCCGCTGCCGCTGCAAAGCCGCCTGCTGCGCGTATTGCAGGAGCGCGAGGTAGTGCGGCTGGGTTCCACCGAGCCCACCCGCGTCGATATTCGCGTGGTGGCCGCCACGCATCGCGCGCTGACGGACGCCGTGCAAGCCGGCACCTTCCGCGCGGACCTGTACTACCGCCTCAATATCCTCAGCATCGCGCTGCCCCCACTTCGCGAACGCCCCGACGACGTGATGCCCCTGGCCGTTGAACTGCTCGTGCAGGCCGCGCGCCGCGATCCGCGCCTGCTGCTGCGCATTGCCGACACGGAAGAGGCTGCCCGCGTGCTGGCCGGTGTTGCCGAGCCGCTGCGGCGCTACGCCTGGGCCGGCAATGTGCGCGAACTGCAGAGCGTGGTCGAGCGGATTGCCGTTGAACTGGCTTACACCGACGACGCCAGCGCCGTCACACAAGATGTGCTGCGCCTCATTGCACCGGAAGTATTTGCTCACGCCACGCCCGGCAAACCGGCAGTACTGACCCTGCGCGAGCGCAGCCGTGGCGTGGAAGCGGAAGAGATACGCGCAGCGCTGGCGGCCCACGACGGCGATCGGGATGCCGTATGTGCCGCGTTGGGGATCAGCAAGACGACGTTGTGGCGGCGGTTGCAAGAGGTGGCTTCGATACGGTAATTCGCTCGCTCCAGCGCTGCCCACCGGCACCGCCGCGACACGTCGGTCAACGTGACGCTATGCAGAGTGTCAAAGCAGGGAGCGAAGCAACGTCAGCCCGCCGATGCCAGCTACAACGCTGAGCAACGAGTTTCGCCACATCAGATAGGTCAAGGCAACACCACAGAGCGCGATCAATTCCACGCCAAGCTGGCTGGGCATCATGCTACCTGCAAGCGCGTTCGCAACAAGGATGACCATCACGCAGAGCGGTAATTCGCGATTGAGTTGCGTAACCGCTCGGCTGCGTAGCACATCGCGGTTGATCATCAACGGCGATGCCCTGAGAAGGATCGTCAGTGCGCTCATGATGCCGACTGCGATCCATTGTTCAATACTGCTCATTACGTGACGCTCCTTCAGGATGCTTCCAAGGCGCTACCACGGACCAGTGCGCGCGCTAGCAACGTGACCAGTCCCAATCCGAGGGCTGTGACCAACAGATAGTCTGTCGCGAGTCGCGTCGCTATAAAGTAAGCCAATACGCCTACCAGTGCCGGGGCCAGTTTTCTTTGCGTCAGGTACTGTTCGATGGCGAGAATGGTGAACAGCGAAGGCAGCGCAAAGTCCAGGTTGGGAATCCAATTCGCAACCTGTTGTCCGAGCAGCACACCAAGGGCGGTTCCCGCGATCCAATAGACGTGATGGATCAACGTCACTGCCATGGCGAATTGCTGCCGCTTATCTGTGGGAAGGGTAGTAAGAACGGAGTAGTTCTCGTCGGTTAGCGCTGCAACGATATAGGCCCGGTGCCAGGGCCGCGCAGGCAGGTGCTCAATCAGCGGGATGGCGTAGAGAACATGGCGCAGGTTGATCAGCAGCGTGGTCATGGCAAATGTGCCGAGCCCCGTGGCGACACTCAATAACGGCACCGCCGCAAATTGAAGTGCGCCGGCAAAGATAAAGACGCTCATTGCAATCACTACAGCGGGTGACAATCCCGCTTGCGTGGCCAGGACGCCAAAAGCAAATCCTGTGGGCAAATAGGCCATCCCCACTGTTGTGGTCAGTCGGAGAAGAACGCCCCAGTCAGATGCCTGCGTGGCCGAGCGCCCCTCATTTCGCCGGTGCGACACGGGAGGTCTCCGATTCCTTGTACAGGGAGAACGACTTGATAAGCGGGCGAATCGCTTCTTCACGGCCAAACAGCGCAATGCAGATCACCTTGTTATGCTCAGGAGTCGCAGCCAGCGTTGCTGCCTGCTGACTCTCAGCGCTGGCGCCGATCATGGAGTCAATGAAGATGTTGTGCGGGATGCCTGTGTCGCGCAGGGCGCAAATCAACTTCTCCAGGGCCGATGAGCGTTTCGCTCGCAGTACGATGGCAGGAAACTCGCTGATGTGGCTTTCCGACGAAAAGGCCGGGCTCGGATATGCCAACAGCTTCCATGCGTCCCGATTGTTCGATCCTATGAGCCCCAGCACGGCGTGCGCGACGGCATTGATGATCGTAGGGCCAGGAAACTCCGAGTTCACGACGATCACGGTCTTACTTGTGTTGTCTGCGTATGCCATCTTATTCAGCTGCGACGAGAAGTTGTTGATCAGCGTGTGTAGCCGGCGTTTTGCCTGCCGACCTTGAAGGGGCAGGCTGTGCGGATTCAAGCCAGCGGAATTGATGTTCGATCATGTTCGAGATGCCCCACAATTCCCGTTTGGCAAAGCCGGGCCGGTCGCCACAGGCAATTGCGGCTTGACGCAGGTATAGGCTCCGCGGCCAGTCAGCTTGGCATAGACATTATTTAGTGCTGTGCTGTAAAAAAGACGATTGTGAATGGCGTGGTGCAAGTGAGTGACCTGCAATTTGCGCAGAATTCCAACTAGAACGATCCAAAGCGCAAAGATAATAGGCCATGCGGCCGGGGTATCCCATTCTGCAAGTGAAGCGAGAATTTGAATGGCAAGAATGCCAATCAACGGCGTGATTGCAATATCCGCTGTCTTTGGAAAGAAATATGATTTTTCTGATTCCTTGAGTGGTTTCCCAGTGAGCCACGTGAGAATTGGTTGCAATAAATCTGGAACCCTGTTCATTGATTCGCGAACACCCTTTTGGAACATTTTGTCCCCCTATTAATCGTTTGGTTTGATGCGGAAATGCGTGGGGGCGATAATAGTGCACTGTCGAAAAAGCGGATTTTTGTTTGCAAAATTCAATTATTCTGTTGCTCATTTGAGGCGTTATTGGTTCTTCATGTTTTGATTATTGCGTTGCAAGGGCTAGCCTGCTAAGTGTCAATAAGCGAGCAAGTGGATCGATGCGGACGCCGTCGATAAGCTCGACACAGTGACGTAAGCCACGCCGCCCACGGCGGCGATCGGGATGCCGTATGTGCCGCGTTGGGGATCAGCAAGACGACGTTGTGGCGGCGGTTGCAGATGGGCTAGATCAAAATTGACCAGCGTAGGTGGTTGCGGTCGACCGGCGCGATGACTATCGTGCAATCCTCCATCGAGCCTCATTGCGTGTCGACAGGCGCGCGACCAAGAAGGTCAACACCATGGCACAACAAAGCCGCCCCCACATCATTCTCGCCAGCCTCACGCTTGCTGGCGGGTCGCGCTATCCGTCTGCCCTGGGCCATCTCGTCCGGACGGCCGCTGTTGCGGCGTATCTGGCAAACGTTTTGGAGCTGGACGACGCGGAACAGCGGCACATCTATCTTGTGGCGCCCGTGCACGACATCGGCAAGCTGGGCATTCCGGATGACGTCCTGCTCAAGCCCGCCGCCCTGACCGACGCAGAGCACGAGATCATGCAACGGCACTCCAACATCGGTGCCGACCTGCTTGCAGGGACGGCCGACCCGATCCTGCAGTTGGCAGCCAGCGTCGCGCGCCATCATCACGAGCATTTCGACGGCAGCGGCTATCCGGCCGGCCTCGCGGGGGAAGACGTCCCGCTTGCCGCGCGCATCGTGGCCGTTGCCGATGCGTTTGACGCCATGCTGGAGCCGCGCGTTTACCGCGAAGGGATGTCGGAGGATGACGCGGTCGGTGCGGTGGCAGACCAGAGTGGCCGGTACTTTGACCCCACGCTGGTGGAATGCTTCCTGAAGAACGTGCTGGGGGTTCGGCGCGCTCGTGCTGCTGCAGAAAGCCTGGTGCAGCAGTACGGCGACGTGTCGGGCGTCATCCGGTTCTATGGAGCTCGAGACCAATCGCCGGCATTCCTGAGGTATATCCAAACGCTTTGACAAGCAGCGCGCAGCGCAGCGCATAGTTGCTGACAGCGCATGCTCGGGGCGACGAAACGCCGTTCGTGGCAATCATTCCAGACGGGGCCGCACTCTTCGCGCGGATGCTTGCCGCGACACCGAATCTGGCGGAATCCACTCGTGCAGCGCAAGGCGACATAACCCTTTGGACGGCTTTTCGCTTGGGCCGGAACCGTGGAAAATCGCGCTCCAACCCCGCTCGCCAACCTGTAGTTCGGAATGACAGAAAACAATCCCTCGGAGACCGCCCGGCACGCCCTCAAGCTGCTGGCCTCACGCAGGTTGGCGCCCACGCCAGACAACTTCGCCTCGATCTATTACGAAATCGCCGGCAACAAGCCCGACGCAGACCCCCCGGATGCCGAGCGGATGGCGCTCGTGCGTGAGTTGCGCGAGCAGCTTGCGCGCACGGTCGAATGCTGTCTGCCAGTGCTCGGTGAAGACGATGCCAGCATCGGCCCCGCGGCCTGGGCGCTGATCCGGGCCTGCCGGTCCGAATTCGAAGGCCTTGGCAGCCTGAACGGCAAGCTCTCGACGTTCAACCACCGGCTCTCACTCGCGGCGGAAGATCAGAGCGAGATCCGCAGGGCATTGCTGAGCCTGCTGCAACTGGCGTTTGAGAACATCGCCGAGCTGTCGTTGGACGACCGTTGGCTGCGCGGCCAGATCGAAGCCCTGATGAAGGCCAGCGAGGCCCCCGTCAGCCTGCGCCGGCTGGACGATCTGCGGCGCCGCCTCATGGAGGTGATCCAGAAGCAAAGCTCGCTGAAGTCGAAGTCGATCGAAGCCCAGGAAGAAATGAAGCGGCTGCTGGCCGCCTTCATGGAGCGCCTGTCCGTTGCCGCAGAAACCTCGGGCGAGCATCACCGCCAGATGGAAGCCTGCGCCAAAAAGATTGAATCGGCCAACAGCATCGCCGAGATTGCACCGGCCATTCAGGATGCGCTGTCGGCCACCCGCTGGATGTCGCTGGAGTCGGCCCGCAACCGCGACGTGCTGTCGGCGATGAAGGTCAAGGCCGAAGAGGCCGCCGCCGAGGTGGCGCAACTGCGCAAGGCGCTCGACATGGCATCGGCGTCGGCGCGTCACGACCTGCTGACGGGCGCGCTCAACCGCAAGGGTCTGGAAGAGGCGCTGGAGCGCGAAGTTGCCCGCGCGGCCCGCCAGAACACGGCACTCTGCATCGCGTTCCTGGACATCGACGACTTCAAGTCGATCAACGATACGCACGGCCACAGCTTTGGTGACGATGCGCTGTCGCACCTGGCCCAGGTGGCCCGCGAATCGATGCGCCCGCAAGACACGCTCGCCCGCTTTGGCGGCGAAGAATTCGTGATCCTGATGCCGGACACGTTGCTGGAAGAGGGCGTGCAGACCATCGTCCGCCTGCAGCGCGCGCTTACGCAGCGCTTCTTCGCGGCGGGCGACACCCGGCTGTTCATCACCTTCTCTGCCGGGGTGGCGGAAGTCGGTAAGAACGAACCGCCCATGGCAGCCATCCAACGCGCCGACCGCGGCATGTATCAGGCCAAGCGCGCCGGCAAGAACAAGGTGGTCAGCGTCTGAGCGTGCCGACTACCTGTCGCGATCAACCCAGCATCGATAGCGCATCCGCCAGCGACAGCACCGTCGTGCGCGATTCAAACGCCGTCGCGAAAAGGTGCTCGTGCACGATCGGGTCCGGGTCGTAGCAGCAGTCCTTCACGGTGAACAGGCGGTAGTCCGCATCGCTTGCATGCGCAATGGAAGACAGCATCACGCCCGTTGACGCAACCCCCACCATGATCAAGGTATCGATGCCACGGGCGGAGAGCCGCACCTGCAGATCGGTTCCGTAGAAGACGCTGGCGCGGTGCGCGATGATGATCGACTCATCCGGCTGCCGGCCGAGTTCCGGCGAGATGCGGTCTTCAACGAACAGCCCCAGCTGCTTGACGCCTTGCCCGTTCTTGTTCAACGGGCTAATTTCCGGATAGCCGGGGCTGAAGTGGAACTTCGCAAAATAGACGCTGATGCCCGTGGCCCGCGCCGCGTCGCACAGCTTGCGGGTGTTGGCGAGCAGCGCAGGCGCGACCGACGGGAACAACGCCATGATGTCGGTCTGGTAGTGCATGACCAACAACGCCGTTTGCTTGGGAACAAGCGCGAATGTCGACATAGGGCTACGCGATGACGGATGGGGGGCGGTCGACTCTATCACGGGCACCTGTGTGGATTGGCCACAGTCGACCACGCCTTCCGTTGCGGGCCGGCAGCGCAAGGTTAGCCGCGCCGGATCACGCTGCGCGCCATCAAGGCGCACCACGAAGCCGCCTTGCGCCCGGTCCTATAATCTCCGCTTCCTCGACCTCCATATCCCTAGCACCATGTTTTCGCCTCTCCACATCGCAGATCGATCAGCGCGTCGGGCCAGGAGACTCTGGGCGAACTACGGCATCTTCTGGCTCGGTGCCGTTCTCGTGGGTCTCGTGTCCGTCGCCTACGCCAAGCTGATCGATGTTGGCTTCGAGCTTTTCCGGAACATGGTGTCGCACGCGCTCTGGCTGCCGATCGTCATCACGCCGGTGGGGGCGGCACTGGCCATCTGGCTGACGCGCCAGTTCTTTCGCGGTGCCGAGGGCAGTGGCATTCCGCAGGTGATTGCGACGCTGGAGGATGGGCGGCTCTCCAGTTCGCTGCTCTCCCTGCGCATCATGTTCGGCAAGATCGTCGTCTCGTTCCTGGGCATCTTCTGCGGCTTTACGATTGGCCGTGAGGGGCCCACGGTGCAGATCGGCGCATCGCTCATGTACGCCATGCGCCGGGGCTATCGTCGAAGCAGCAAGCATATCGAACGGCAACTCACGCTTGCAGGCGCAGCGGCCGGGCTTGCCGCCGCGTTCAACACGCCACTGGCGGGCGTCGTGTTTGCCATTGAAGAACTGACGCGCAGCTTCGTTGCCCGCAACAGCGGCACGCTCATCACGGCCATCATTTTTTCCGGCGTGGTCGCTTTGGGCTTGCAGGGCAACTATCTGTACTTCGGGCGCATCCAGGCCATTGGGCAATTTCATCTGGCGCTGGTGCCTGTGGTGATTGCCGCCAGCGCCATCTGCGGTGTGGCGGGCGGCGTGTTCTGCTGGCTGCTGCTCAACATACCCCGCTGGATGCCTGCGCGGCTGGTTGACCTCCGGCAAGCGCAACCGGTGTGGTTCGCCTTCCTGTGCGGAGTCGCCATTGCACTGATTGGCCTGGTATCAGGCGGCATCACGTTCGGCAGCGGTTATGCAGAAGCGCGGGGCCTGCTGGAGACCCATCAGGCGCTCTCGCCGTTCTACGCGGTGCTCAAGTTCTGCGCGCTCATCGCGTCGTACCTGTCCGGCATTCCGGGCGGCATCTTCGCGCCGTCGCTGGCCATTGGTGCGGGGCTTGGCAACATCATGTCGCTCGTGACATCGGCGATCCCGCTGCCCAGTCTTGCCGCGCTCTGCATGGTCGGCTACCTGGCGGCGGTCACGCAGTCGCCCATCACGTCGTTTGTGATCGTGATGGAGATGATCGACGGCCACGAGATGGTCTTGCCGCTCATGGCTGTGGCGTTGCTGTCGAGCCAGGTATCGAAGGCGCTGACGCCGTCGTTCTATCACACGCTTGCGCATCGGTTTCGTGCGTTGGTGTCGCGCCCGGCGGCGTAGAAAACCCAGCCCGGAACAGCGCCGCACGCAGCGTCGCTGCTCCGGTTTCAGCACCCGGCAACGTCACCCCCGCCGCGCCGCCTCAATCGCCGCGATGTCGATCTTGCGCATCGTTATCATCGCGTCGAAGGCGCGCTTGGCCGCTGCGTGGTCCGGATCGGTATAGGCCGCAGTGAGCGCGCGCGGCGTGATCTGCCACGACAGCCCCCACTTGTCTTTGCACCAGCCGCAGGCGCTCTCCTGCCCGCCGTTGCTGACGATGGCGTTCCACAGCCGATCGGTCTCGGCCTGGTCGTCGGTGGCAATCTGGAACGAGAACGCCTCGCTGTGCTTGAACTGCGGGCCGCCGTTCAGCCCCAGGCACGGAATGCCCGCCACGGTGAACTCCACCGTCAGCACGTCGCCCTCCTTGCCGGCCGGGTAGTTGCCCGGCGCGCGGTGCACGGCGGTGACTTTGCTGTCTGGGAAAGTCTGGGCGTAGAAGTTGGCCGCGTCCAGCGCATCGCGGTCGTACCACAGACAAATCGTGTTCTTGCTGACCATGCGTGTCTCCTCACCGGGCGGGCGCCGGCATGTGCGGTCGAGGCGGTCCACAGGTTGCGCGCCCGTGATGTGACGTGGATGCCATTGCCACTGCCGTGGCTTGCACGCACTCACATTCCTACGCTTGCGGCGGGTACTGATTCTCGTAGGTTTGACGCCCGCGTTGAGTGTTCAATGAATGCCGCCAAAACAGCATTTACGCATTTGGAACTCTAGGCAATGAACGTATAGTGCGTGCCCATGAAACGAGACCTGTTTGCTGAACGGAAAGAAGGAATGGATGCGCTTGCCGCAGAACGCGAAGGCAAGGCGACTCTCCCAAAACTCAAGGCGGGTAAGCCCGAGCCGGTGGAGGTAAATTCGAGCCCCGAAACCCTGCAGATGCCCGACGACGTCTAATACGACGCCCCAACAATAAAGCCGCCCCAAAGGCGGCTTTGTTTTTTTGGTAGAGCCTCTCAGCTCGCCCCACCCGTTGTCGAACTGGCGGGTTCGGATGCAGGTGCCGGGCTCGGTGCCGCTGCGGGTGCAGGCGCAGGCGGCGTAGTCACCGCCGGTGCCGATGCCGGTGCAGCTTCAGCAGGCGCCTTCGGTGCCGGTGCAGCCGCCGGAGCCGAAGCCGGCGCCGCCACCGGCACAGGCGGCGCGGCCGGCGTGGGCACCACGGGCGTCGTCATCTTCATCGGTTCGCCTTGCGGCGTGGGCGCAGGCTCGGGCAGCGGGGCCACGTGTTCCTTCTCTGCCGCCTTGGCGACCTTGCGGTCCTGGCGGGCGGGGTCGATCTTCAGGAAGTGGTCGACCAGGTTGAAGTAGCGCTCGTAGAACACCCCGGCCGGAATCGTCTCGCTGGCCACCTTCACCATCGAATCGTCCCCCGAGCCAATGGGCAGCGACACCGAGCCCAGGATGCTCAACCCCACGCTTGCCGACGTGCTCGTCTTCTTGAGCGTGTAGCGGTCTTGCACCGCGTTCACATAGGCCGTGCTGGAGGTGCCGTCCGCATTGGCCTCCGCGCACACCACGTGGAACGAGATCACCACGTGCGAATCGTTGCTCGGCTGGAAGTTCTTGCTGCCGTCGATCGTGTCTGCGTGCGGCGAACTCGACACATACCCCTGACTCAGCAGCGCCCGGCGCGCCGCCTCGCACGTGGCGTCAGACTTGGCGTGGAAGGTGCGCGCGTAGGGGCTTGCCGTCGCATCGAACTGCTCCTGCTGATAGAGCGGCGTGGGCGCAGAGCTGCACGCAGCCAAAGCGGCAGCGATGCTGGCAGCAGCGCACAAAACGGACAACGGACGGAAGCGGTAGGGCATGGCGTTGGGCAAAAGGGCTTGGCCGGATGGTGTAGCAGCCCGGCGGTGGCACTCCAGGTGCGGCGCAAGTTTTGTGCGCGGCAGGCAGTGGCGGCGTGGGCGGGTGGCCGGGCGTCATTATAAGTTTGTCGGGTGACACGTCACCCCGCGACATGCGCCCATTCTGCTCGCGCGACATCTTTGGCATCGCGGGTAACGGTTTCATTAGGCCTTTGAGCATGCCTAGCCCTGGGGTTACACCTTGCCAGTGCGCAGCGCAACCGCCCAATCCTGCCGGCCCCGCTGCTCCGCAATCGCCGCTGCATCGTTTCACGCGTATTCAACCGCACGGAACTCGGCAGTCCATTCACCTTCGTGTTCAGTCACGATGGCATAGCGCGCATGCGGGCTGCCGGTTTCAATCGTGTGGGCAAAGGGGTAGGCATCGCTGTAAGCCTGCAGGCCGACGCTGCCCGGGTTGACGATAAAGCGGCCATCCATCAGCTTCATCGCACGTGGCATGTGGGTGTGGCCGCACAGCACGAGCTTCGCGCCGGCATCTTCTGCGCAATAGGTGCCGCATCGCGCCCGACAGTTTTGCGGGAGTACGAGCCAAACCGCCGCGTAGCCAAACGCCGCCGCACAGCAGCGCTTACCGGCAACCTGGCGCCGCTCGTGCCCCGCACATGAGTCATTTTTAATTCAGATTTTTACCAAATATAAATCTGGCGCCAGGCTTCGATCTTTATCCAACCCCCGCCCAAAAAACCTCCAAAAACCCCACCAACGGGGGCAGCGCAATCCCGATGCATCGCCTATGCTCATTCCCATTAAAAAACGGCGCCCTGATTTGAAGCGGATTATCAGAGAAAGCACCTAGTCCTAAATATCTAAAAGGCATTCGGCCGGGGGCGGTAAATGGGGCGGAGGAGAAAACAAGCATCCACCAGCGACGTGCTGTTGGCGCTGCCGTGGTGGATGCTGGCCATTGGCGCGGCGGCCAGTTACCTGATTTTTCACAACATCCTCCCGGCGGCGTTTAGCGCCAATCCGCTGTTGAGCGGCGTCGGGATGCTGGCGCGCGGGCTGGCCTGGATGCCCGCGCTGCTGCTCGGCTTCTTTGCCGTGCTGTCTTACCTACGGGAGCGCAGCCGGCAGGCCGATGCCCGGCTAGGGCCCCCGCGCACTGAACCCTCCGGGCGATCCCGCCCGCCCAAGGCACCGCCCCAGCCCGCCCGCAACGCAGCGGGCAGCAACACACCCAACCCGCCTAACTCCACTCGCAACACCACCCCGCCCCCGCAAGCCCCCACGCCGTCAGAACCCGCCACGCCCCAAAGCTGGACGCTGGAGGCCATCCAGTCGCTCGAGTGGAAACGGTTCGAGCTGCTGTGCGTGCAGTACTACGAACAGATGGGGTTTGCCGTGAAGACGGTGCCGCACGGCCCGGACGGCGGTATTGACGCCACGCTGTACAAGGCCGGCCTGGACGCGCCCGTGGCGGTGGTCCAGTGCAAGGCGTGGTCCAAGCCCGTGAAGGTGGAACAGGTGCGGGCGCTGGGCGGCTCCATGCTGGCGCACAAGGTCAAGCGGGGCGTGTTCTGGTCTTTGTCCGGTTATGTCGGCAACCCAGTGCAGGAGTTTTCAGAGCTTGCCGGTATCCAGCTATTGGACGGGCCAGCGGTGCTTGAGCGCATCCGCGCGCTGGCCGAAGACAAAAAGGCCGCGCTGCTGGCGAAGGTGTTTGAGGGGGATTACCGCACGCCTTCCTGCCCGGCTTGTGGGGTGAAGCTGGTGGCGCAGAATGGAAAGAGTGGGGCGTTTTGGGGGTGTAGTAATTACCGGACGGGGTGTCGGTATACGTTGCAGATGGGGCGGGCGGTATGAGATGAGCGCGCGTGCTTATCACGAACACCGATGATGAGAAAAAATTAAAATCGTTGAGGATTCAGAATGGACCCCACAGAGGAAGTTCTGCAGAGAAGCGTCGAAGGTAACGATCTTCCCATTAGGGAGGGTGTGATAATAGATCAACGATTTAAAATTAGTGGTGCAGGAATGTCAGGTGGTATGTCGACAGTTTTTCCTGCTGTTGGTTTGGTAGATAAATGTCAGCGCGCGATTAAGATTTCTCATTCCGAAAGCGATCGGGAACGTTCTAATCTGTCATTTGAAAGGGAGGGGAGAGCTTTAGCGGATCTATCACATCAAAATATTGTAAAGCTGATCGACAAAGGATATGCCTTCGATATTCCGTATCTCGCTCTTGAGTGGTTGCCTGGAGGAGATCTTGCTCGGCGCATACAAGATAGTGGTCCGGCCAGCTGGGGCGACTTCTACGAGCTTATTGGCCGGCCGCTGTTAAGTGCACTGACGTATGCGCATCAAAGGAGATGGGCACATCGGGACCTAAAACCCCAGAACGTTCTTTTTGATGAAGACGGCACACCCAAGATCGTCGACTTCGGCATTGCACGCAACACTAACCAGCCTCAGCTAGGGCTGACTTTCTTTCAGGCTGGCTCACCGCCTTACACCCCACCCGAGGCCGACGACGGATATCGGTCAGAGCAACGGGATCTCTACTCATGGGCCGCTATTGCGGTCTCATGTCTTGCTGGCTCGGTCTTCCGTACCGCCGATGACATGCTCTTGGCGCTCGAAGCGCTGCGAGAAACAGCGGCGCCTAGAACGATTCTGCGTACAGCCCTGTCGCAGTTGGCTGGCGACCGCTACCGATCAGCATCCCTCCTCCTAGCAGACCTTGATACGTACCACGCAGCAGCGATCGAAAAGGCCCAAGCGCCGATCTACGTGTTCTTGGAAATAGGAGAATTTAGTATCCAATCTCTGAGGACAGAATTTCCCGCTCTAAACGATAGCGAGTGTATTTCATACATCGTCGCGGATCTGAATACGGCGTGGTCAGCGTTTTGTGATCAACAAGAAAAGAAGGTGCAGATATTTGGCGCCACCATTAGAGTGCGCTGTGAAATTCTTGAGCAGGTATTGCGAGTGGAACATTTAGTGATTCATACCCCGGATAGAGCCCGCGAGCTTAGAGAAGAAAATCCTACAATTGCTGGCGTAAAGTTTTTTTCTGGGGCTGTTCGTGATTACAGAACCGCACGCGACGGGTTAAGAAATTTTATAAATAGGCTCGAGGTCGTGGATAGTGCTAGAGCGCAGGCGGCTGAGGCGAAACGACGGGAGAAGTGGTTCGATTGCTGGGCCGCATTTCTGCGCGAAAGAGAGCGCGGTATTAAAGTTAAACAGAAAGAATTTGTTGCGCGCCGTATCGATGAAGAAGATGAGTTTTTCGTTGCAACGATTGCAGGGGACTTTGAATTAGAAGAGTTGGGACCATCGCTAGTTCTGCAAACAGCGAGTGGGAAGCCGATCATATTGGCTGTGGTCGATGCGAAAGCGGATCAAGTAAAACTCGCTTTGCGGTCAGGCAGGCGGGGTGATGTGCCAAAAGCAAATGTAGTCCTTCAGACAAATTTTGAAGCTGAAAGAAAGTCTCTTCAGAAACAGCGCGCGGCGTTGGATGACATCAGGGGCGGTAGGGCAGTTAGTCCAGACATCGGCAAGGTGCTATCGGAACCGGAAACTGCCGCCCCCCCCCAGCCTGCGGGATTGCATTTCCCGCCACACTTGAGTGACGACAAGCGCCAAGTTCTCGATAAGGCTATGGAGGTCAGCAGCGTGCTTGTGGTGAATGGACCACCAGGGACAGGTAAAACCACAGTCATTGCCGAGCTTATAAGTTCGTACCTTGGGAGATATCCGAACCGTCGAATATTACTTTCGTCGCAGACCCACGTCGCTCTCGATCACATTATTGCAAAGCTGGACGAGAAAGGTCTGACAGATCATGTTGTTCGCATAGTTTCCTTCGGCTCCGAAAATGTTCACAAAGTGAGCAAGTTGGTTGGTTCTTTGACGCTAGACCGGAAAGTTAGGGAATGGTGTTTGAAGGCCGAGGAGCGTTCTGAGAGATTTATAGAATCCTTGGCGCAGAGTAAAGGAATTGACGCTTTCGAGGTCAAGACGGAATTGCTTGGAAGAAGCTACATGGAAGCGCGCAGGGCTCTTCAGAAGCTCAGAAAAGATCTAGTAGAAGTCAAAAACAAGAAGCGCGAAATCGATGGGAAGCGAATAAGGAAAGTGTCGGAAGGAAAGTTATTGGATCCGCTAGATATTCTTCGGCAAACGGAGCAGACGTTAAATGAAGAAGACGAATTGCAGTCCAATATTGGATCACTAGAGGCAAGAATTTCCAGACTTCTGGCCAGTCTCAATAAACTGGATGGTCTAGGGAGCGTATTCAGTGATGCGAAGGACTCTGATCTGGAAGGGCTTTTGGACGGCCTTGTAAGCCATAGCGAAGCCAGAAAAGAGTTGTTGCCCATGATGCAGCTTCATTTGGATTGGATAAATCGCCTGGGGTCTGAGAGGTCTTTCCACGGTGCCGTGCTGCACGAGGCGCGTATCGTTGCGGGGACGTGCATTGGATTAGCCGGCACTCCTGCATTTCAGCAAGATCAATACGATCTTTGTATCGTTGACGAAGCCTCAAAGGCGACCGCGACAGAAACGCTCGTTCCAATGTCGCGTAGTCGCAGAACCATCTTAGTAGGTGATCCTAAACAGCTCCCTCCTTACATAGAGTCGTCGCAGAATCAAAATGGCGATTCGCTCTACTCCGATGATGCGAAAAAAAGCCTCCTTCAAGTTTTGCTAGATCAATTGCCCTCAGATAATGTTGAGGAGCTTGTTGAGCAGCGTCGAATGTGCAGCACCATCGGGGAACTCGTCAGCCAGGTTTTCTATGGCGGCAAATTAGTGAATATTCGAGAGGACAAGGATCGGGATTCGGTCATTGCGAAAATATATCCACACCCTGTTACTTGGTTCTCAACATCAAAACAGAAGAAACGTGGGGAGACACCAGTCTCTGGTGGTAGCTTCGAAAATGGAATCGAGGTGCAGCAGGTAATAGAGCAACTCAAGGAAATTGGGCGGCAAACCCGGAAGGCGACGTCAAAGATCGAAGTCGCCATTATTGCCGCATATTCTGCACAAGTTGCCCTTCTTCGTGATCGGATATCGCAGCATATTGGAGTGCACCCTGGATTCTCGGTTGAGGTAAATACTGTAGATGCTTTTCAGGGGCGTGAGGCCGATGTATGCATCTACACGGTGACGCGATCCAATGATTTCAGCAAAATTGGATTTCAGCGAGAAAGGGAAAGAATAAACGTCGCGTTATCGCGCGCGCGCGATGCCCTTGTAATAGTTGGCGACGCGGATTTTTGTCATAAGGCGAAAGGTCAGAATCCTTTTCAAGCTGTCATAGATCACATTCGTGCCAATCCCGATTTCTGCCTGTTAAGGAATATATGAGAGATCAAGCAGAGGTGGCGCGTCGGCTGGAGTCAGTCACCGGCGACATAATGATTGATTATTTTCCATTGCATTTGCCTGTGCAACTACTAATGGTGGATGTAATTGGACTCGAGCAGCGGCCAGTTCCAGCGTCTACGGAGTTTTGCCTTCGAGCGGTGGAGACCGGCCTTTCAGAGCCGGGGGAAATCTGCGGATTCCTCGGTTTGGAGGCTGCGTATGGGGAAAAACTTCTCGAAGCGCTGAGTGACAACGATTATCTAGAAAAAGACGTATTCGGTCGATTTCATCTCATTAAGCGAGGAAAAGAGTTGCTGAAGCAAGGTGTGGAAGCAAGCCCATTGGATCGCCGAATTTATGTTTTATGGGATCCAATTCAGAGAGTTGTGCTCGATAGAACGTTGGTGTACACAAAGCAAAGGATAGGGGGGGATGGGATGATTGCCCCTATCTCGAATGCATTTTTGCAGCCTGCTGGTAGCGATTTGGAAGTTGCCGATATTAATAGGCTTAGAATGGCGGCGATCGCGGGAAACGATTCTGATCTAACGAAATTCGAGGTGCTGCGGGTTACCGGCGTGTATAGAACATTCGGACGGTATAGGTTGTCATTGGCACTGATTTTCAAGAATCAAGATGGGGAATTATCTTTCAGATTGGCGATGAATGGGTCAATCGACAATGAGTTAACGGAGGCGTGTGCAGGTATTGGTCTTCCAAAACTCATTGGGGTGGACAGATCGATTGCGTCTCGGCCCGGCGTGCAGGCAACTCGGAAACGTCATCGAGATCTATTGTGCGGCGATGGAAGCGGCAAAAATGTTGCGCAACAACTTCAGCGTCGTAGTGTGGTGTTGTTCAATATTCAAAGTCTTGAAGTGAGGTTGGCTGAAGAAGTCAATGCTGCTCTTAGCGCTAGGCGGGATTCCTATATTGCAGAGCTGCAAGAAATTAATCGTGAACTGGAAGGTTTGCCCGTTGTTCCTGTCCGTTGTTACGAGGTCGAGTATTACTTGGTTCAAGCACTGGATAACGCGAAATCTTCAATTACATTGACGACAACCATTCCATCATCAGACAAGATAGATGGGGAAATTTTGGGGCGACTTCGTGCGTGTCTCGCAAGAGGAGTTAAGGTAAATTTGTTTGTGTCTGACCGTCTTGGTGTTAATGATGCGACGATTGCAACTATTGATCGGCTATCAAGGGATGGGGAATTGCATTTCAATTTTCTATCAAATGATCAGAGATCTGTTTTTGAGATCGAGTGGGATGATCGGCACCTTGTTTTCTCTAATGAGCCTTCTCTCGGCCATAGGCGACGGCCAATCACACCGCGGGAGTTTTCCGGTTTCTATGTAACGGATAGCGCGGCAATTTCTCGATATAAATCAGAGTTTCTTAGTTTTTCGGAAAAAGACTTTCTTGTCAATTATAGATCTTTGGCTAAATTAAATGAGAGTTATGCTCGGCATAAAAAATCGAAGGGTAAGGTGAAATAGGTTGCAATGACTGTATTCGACCTTATTGCGAACGTTGAAGATGCGTCTCGGGCGGGTTTGCAATGCCCGCTTGCTCGGTAAGGAGCCGTCCGGCTAAACTCCCTCCCGCTGCGGCAACAACCGCAGCCGAGACTGCAATCTCGATCGATCCGTCCGGAAGAAACATCAAGTTTCTACCGCTGCTGTCGTTCGCCCCTACGGGCGGGCCTCGGCAGGGAGGGCTTCGGCCCTGCCGTCTTGATGGATCGTCGGTATTGCAGACCTTGTCGTGTGCCCGCCCACCCTCACCGGTGGGTGGCTCCTCACTCAACCAGAGGCAAGACAATGGATCAACCGACCCAAGCTGTACCCATCCCACGTGGGCGTCGCCCCGCAAACTGTCACTTCACCTGCATCGCGCAACGTCCACCGTCCGGAGGTGCCCGATGAGCCTTCAAGACAATCTCCTGTATGCACAAGGCGCCCTGAGCGCGCGGGAATATCTGCGGCGCACACAAATGGACATGAAGGTGCACCGGCAGTTCGAGCCCAAGACGCTGCGCTGGGAATATCAACTGCACATCCAGGACAAGGCCGCTGAATACCAGGCCGGGTTTCTGGACGCGATCGGGGCGTACATGCTGACCTCGCTCGATGGCGTGACGGTCGACCTGTACCGGTGGGAAGTGCTGCAGGTGCTGGACCGTGTGAACCGCAAGAAATAACTAAAACAGCAGTAAAAGCGAACCCGCGACGGGCGGGGGCGCTAGCGTCGGGCGCAACGCCCAACCCTTTACGTGCCGAGCCAAACAGGCCGAGCACGACACTCAAAGGCCCGACCGCCACGGTCCGAGGCCCATACGCCGAGCGCCAACATCCAAGCGCCGCTCGCAGACATTCAAATTTTCGAGCTCAAACACTCGCGCGGCGAGCGTAGAGAGACGCGTGCCGACGTGGAGTTCTGAACTTGGCACGCTGGGCTCAGAGGTCAGCCGGTGGGTGTCAGTATTTCCGTATTCGCGCGCAGGCGGGCATTCGGCGCCTTTCGTCACCACCCCTGCACCCCGTCGTGGCCCGCCTACCGGCTGCGTTGATGAATCGTTGCCAGTTCCGTGCGGTTTCGTGCCCCCATGCGCACGAGCCGTTGGCGCATGTGGCTTTTAACGGTTTCGACGCTGATGTGCAGCCGTTCTGCGATCTGGGAGTTCGAGCGGGCGCACGCCACCTTCTGACGACATCCTGCTGTCGCCGCGCCAGGTTGGCGACCAGCTCACCTTCCTGGGCAGCGATGGGGGCCATCCATCGTTCAACGGCTGCATCCAGGGCTTCCGCGTTCAAGCTGGCGCATTGAGTGCTGTGGAGTTTGCGGCGCTGGCCCGGTGAGGTGATGCGGCATTGCTCGGCACTGGTCGCGACCACAGCTGGGGCAACTCGCAAGGGGCGCGCCTAGCCGGGCGCCCCTGCTTCACCCGATATTCCACTGCGGCGCAATCGCCAGCAGTTGCTGCCGCAGGTTCTCGATCTCGTTGGCAAAACCTTCGGCCAGCGCGCTTTCCACCGTGGGCGTGCCGGGGGCATGGCTTACCTCGGCGGAGTCGGCCGCGCGGGGTCGTGCCAGACGCGCCAACGTGCCAAACCGCAACGCGCGCGACATGCCGATCAACGTGTCGCGAGTGCGCCGGGCGCCCACGCCGGGCAGGGCGCCTGCAGGCGGCGCACCCAACGTCCCGCGCGTTGCATTGAGCAGTTCCAGCGTGCTGATGCAGATGCGCAGGCTTCGCTGGATGTCTTCCAGCCGCTCCAGGGGCACGTCAATCTCTTTGGACACCGATGGCATGAGCGAGCGCAATTGCACCAGCAGCGTATTGAGCTTGCCGAGGTGCTTGCTCCGCTCGCTCGAGGCTTCACCGGGCTGGCCGAGGCCGGCAACCGCCCGGGCGCATTCGCGCAATGCTTCGGCCAGCCGGTAGCGCCACGAGTACGTGGCGTACAGCGGCAGTGCAAAAGAGAACAGCAGCGCAATCGCAATCCCCACCAGCACGTTGAGCGTGCGCCAGGCGCCGTCGAGCAGGTTGTTGTCACCATGCCCGACCACGATGACCAGCGTGATGGCGGCCAGCAGCGCGATATAGCCGCCCTTGCCGATCGCGTGATACGCGCAGACGCCGCACGCGATGGCCGTGAGTGCGTATGTGAGCGGCAGATGCCCAAGCCACGTCTGCTGGACGATGAGCAGCAGACCCGCGACGGCGCCGATGAGGGTGCCCCACGCGCGCTCTGCCGCGCGCTTGCGGATGTTGCCGTGGTGCTGCAGGCCGGCAATGACGATCAGCAGCGAGATGGTGGCCCACTCCCCATGCGGCCATCCCAAGCCCGACGTGACGGCAATGGAGAGCAGCACGCCCAGGCCGACGCGCGTGCCATGGATGTACCGCGCATGCCGATAGCGCCGGTGCGGATCGCGCACGAGGCGGAGTAGCGAAAGAAAGGGTGCAGGGTGTTTCACGTTGCGGGGTGCACGAATGGAAATTGACATAAGCAAGATCGTTGCAGATTCTGGGGTGCGCCGTACACAGAATGGGCGCCATGTCGGTGCCGATGCCTTGCCGTGGTGCGTTTTGGAGGCAACCGGCACGGCAAGACTTCGGGTTTCCCCTAGGTATTGCACGAAGCTTGCCATGTGCGGGTGACCATTTTGCGTATTGCGCAAAATGACGCTTAAGTGCGTGCCGAGTCATGTCGATTAGGATTCGTAGCTCCATAGGCAACACTTCGGGCTGCCCCGGGATTTGCCGATCCACCTCGAACAAGATCGAGTCCTATGACGACGCAGGCGCTATCGCCCTGGCTGAGGTTGTTGAGCGCCGCTGAGCGCTTCGACCGCGGGCCGTATTTCATTGCCATTCGGCGCGGGCTGGCGCTCTCGTTGCCGCTCATCATGGTGGGCGCGGTGGCGCTGCTGTTGCGCAACCCGCCCACCGCCGGCATGCGCTACCTGCTGCTGGAGGCCTTTGGCACGCGGCTGGATGCCTTTTGCGACAGCGTGCTGGCCGGCACGATCGGCATCGGCTCGCTGGTCGCGCTGTTCGGGTTTGCCGATGTGTTGGCGCAGTTACACAACCAGCGCGCCGGGCACCGCGTGGTCAACCCCACCGTGGCGGCCGTGGTGGTGGTGTCGTGCTTCTTTACGCTCATCGCGCCGGCTGCGAACGCATCGTTGATGGCGTGGCTCTCGCTGGGGCAGGGGCTGTTTGGCGCGTTGGTGGTGGCGTCGCTGGGCGGCAGCCTGTTTCTCAAGCTGTGCAGCATCCGGCGTTTGCGCATTCCGTCCCACCATTTGAGCAACGATCTGCTGGTGGGCGATGTTCTGTCGGTTGTGCCGGCCGGCATGCTGACGATCCTGACGTTTGCCCTGCTCAAAGCCGGCATGGCGTGGGCGGGCTGGCTGCACTTCATGGCGATAGTCGACCCGCTGCTGGCGTGGCCGTATTCGGCAGTCTCCAATAGCCTGCTGTTTGGTTTGGGCTATGAGACGGCGGCGCAGGTGCTCTGGCTGTTCGGCATCCACGGGCCGAACGCGCTGTACACGGTGCACCAGCACATCCTGGAGCCCGCCGCGCAGGCCAATGCGGCGGCGGTTGCCAGTGGTGGCCAGCCGCCGTTCATCTTTACCTATCACTTCTTCGCGGTGTTCGCGCGCATGGGCGGCTCAGGCGGCACACTCAGCCTGATCTTGGCGCTGCTCATCTCCAGGCGCATGCAGCGCGGCCGCAAGATGGCGCTGGTCGTCATGCTGCCGGCATTGTTCAACGTGAACGAGCCCCTGCTCTTCGGGCTGCCGCTGGTGCTCAACCCGGTCTATGCGATTCCGTTCCTGCTCACGCCGGTGGTGCAGATCCTGATCGCCTATGCGGCCACCGTTGCCGACCTGATGCCCAAGACCAGCTACCCCGTGGCGTGGACCACGCCGGCGCTGTTCAGCGGTTACGCGGCTACGGGCTCGGTGTGGGGGGCGGTGGTGCAGCTCATCGGCTTGGTGGCGGGGGCGGCGATCTACCTGCCGTTTGTCCGCATGGCGGATGTTCTGTCCGCACGGCGCAGTCAGGATGTGCTTGCGTCTTTGCTGCAGATTGCCGAGTCGGCCGAGGTGAGCCTGAAGGGCCGGCGCTGTCTGGACCTGCCCGGCGACGAAGGCCGCATGGCGGTGGCGCTGGCCAGCGACCTGGAAGACGCCATCAAGAGAGAAGGGCAGATCTTTCTGGAGTTTCAGCCGCAGGTGGATTGCTCCACCGGGCGCGTGTTCGGCGCCGAGGCGCTGCTGCGCTGGCAGCATCCGGTGCTGGGGCGCGTGGCCCCGCCGATCGTCGTGGCGCTGGCCGATGACATTGGCCAGATCGATCAGTTGGGCCTGCGGGTTCTGTCGCTCGCGTGTCAGCAGCGCGCGGCCTGGCGCGGTGTCTTGCCGGACGATTTCGTGGTCGCCGTGAATCTGTCACCTCGGCAGTTGCTGGACTGCAGGCTGTACCGGAACGTGCTCGACATCCTGCATCGCGAAGGGTTGTCGCCCACGCAGCTCGAACTGGAGATCACCGAATCAACGATGCTGCTGCCGGATATCACCGCCATCGGCAACCTGAAGCAGCTGCGCGAGGCCGGCGTGAAAGTCGCGCTCGACGATTTCGGGATGGGCCATACGTCGCTGCACTACCTGCGCGAGCTGCCGCTGGATACCGTGAAGATCGACCGCTCGCTGGCCGACGTGAGCGCGGGCAGCGTCAACGAACACATTGTGCGCAGTATTGCCAGCCTGAGCCGCACGCTGAACCTGTCGACGGTGGTGGAAGGCGTCGAGACGGAGCAGCAGCTTGAGCGCCTGTCGGCCTTGGGCTGTGAACGGTTTCAGGGGTATTTCTTCAGCCGCCCGCTGGCGCCGAGCGTGTGTCAGCAGTTTGTGCTGGATGCCAACCTGCGGCCGTTGGTGCACGCGCTTTGAGAGCGCGTGCGCGGCTTAACGGTATTTGCCCACAAAGCTCTCGCAACGACGGACGCGGCCAACCTTCGCAGCCCATCGATAGAGGCCTTCCACCAGGCTCTTGTTGACCGTGACGGGTTGACCGTTGATCTGCCCGAGCACTTCCGATTGGTTCGGGTAGGGCTTCTCGAACAGCAGCTTCATCTCGCTGCCGCCGCCCAGCGCCAGGTAGACGGCTTCGCGCGGCTCGAACTGCAGCGCGAACGAGTTGCTGCGCACGCTGGCGCTTTCCACGGACTCGGCAAAGTTGGCGATGAGCGCGGCGTCTTCGGTGCTGTATTCGCATCCGGCGTCTTTCAGTTGCGCTTCGTCCACGGCCTTGAGCGACGCCATGGCGGGGTCCATCAGATACAACGTGATCGCACGCGCCTTGCGCATCCGCGCGCTCAGCCCTTCGGCCGCCCAATAGCTTTGTTCGACCTTGACGACGGGCTCCGCCCTTGGGGCGGGCTCGGAGCTGGACGCTTGCGCTTGCGGTGCTTCCGGCATGGGTGCTTCCGCTTGCAGTGTGCCCGCTTGAAGGACTTCCGCCTGGAGCGCTTCGGTTTGGGGCGCGTCGGTCAGGGGCGCTTCCATTGAGATTTGTCCGAAGGCCATTTGGCTCATGCTGCAAGCACAGGCCAAGACCAGAGAGATGATCTTTTTCGACAACTCCTACCCCTTTGAAACGTACGTTGTTGTGTTGTGTTGCGTTGCGTTCTGGATGTTAAGCCGAAGAGATGACGGAACAGCTTGGCTTGCCTGTGACGGCACAAGCGGTGCTGGGCAACCGCTGCGTGAATGATGTCGTGGACTGCAGTGCAGGCGTGCCATTGACGGATCGCACACGGTGCCTGCGGTTCTAATGCTTCCGAGCCACGCATCCAATGTCACCCGCATCGCTATGCCAAGTGTTGCATAAAGAAGACCGAGATTTCCTCATCCCGAAGCATTGTGGCTTTGGCCGACAGCATGTGCCCTTCTTCCGGAAAAAGCAGCTGCTCTGCCGTTTTTCCTCCAGCTGCATTTCGTTCGGACTGACCTGCTCCCCGCGATTAGTACGTTGACGATGTAGAGTCCGTTCCCAAGAGAGGAACGGTCATGAAGAAGCGATTCACCGAAGAACAGATTA